>CAYWTP010000092.1:469-12119 GCA_964461215.1 uncultured Ectothiorhodospiraceae bacterium
AAGCTAGGATCCAGCGGCACGTATATCGCGTCCTTCTTCTTTGCCGCCGCCGTTGCCACGTGCGCGCCTGCCGAGGCCTCCGACGAGCCGAGAATCCCCGTGAAATACACGGCCGCCCCGACGCCTGCCAGCAGCAAGACCCCGCCGGCCAACATGATCAGAAGCTTCTTCTTCTTCTTGGGCGCCGCCGGGGCTTCGACCTCGATTTCAAGATCTTCTTCGGCCATGGACTCGGTCCTCGATATTGTCTCGGCCTGAGACGAAGCAATCCGTATGCCACGGAGAAGACTCTCGTCTTTTCCGTTAGTTACAGAGAGGGTTCAGAGCCAGCGCCAGGTAATTGACGGATTCGGGGCGTCGCCGTGGCTTCACGTCGTCAAGAATGCGGGGAGCCCCAGGTGGAGCCGTGAAAAGACGGCGTCGGGTGGCGGAGAACGCCGCGGGGAGGCGTGAAGTCGCAATCAGGCAAAGGCGTCGATTAGGCCGTGGCGCCTGAACGCCAGGGGCTCCGGCGATGACATCGTGTCGGCGTCGAAGAAGGCGGCGAGCTGCCTGTCCATCGGCGATGGCCCGGGCGAGCCCGCCCCGGGATGACCGCCGCCACCCATGCTTTGTCCCGACACGTCGACGTGAACCATGCTGATGCCCTGGCTGCCAAGCATCTCCCGCAGCCTGGGGATAGCGGCTTCCACGGCATCACGCACCAGGCCGTGCTGAACGTGAAACTGCACGCTGGCCTGGTCACCGGTCATGGAAATATGCACTTCCAGATGGCCGAGGTCCGGCGGATCCAGCCTGAGCTGCGCCTGGTGGGTACCGTTTTGGGCCATCCAGGTCACCCGGGTGCCGAGAGCCTCTCCCCAGTGCGGGCTTTGAACTGGATGCTGGATCTGCGGGGCCTGATCGGAGGCGGCTTGCCCTGCCGGAGGCGCAGGCGGGGACGGAGCATCGAGGCGGACGTGGACGATCCCCCCCGGATCCGCAGGGCGCGGCCGGGTGGGGCGCGGGCCGCAATCCAATGACCCGTGCTCCTGCACCAGGCCGAGCTTGCGGGCCACAGTATCGATCTGTCCCCCTGGCATGGCCGGATCGCGCCCGGACACGGCGTCGGCGACATCCGGTTCCACCACTCCAGCGGCGGGTGCCCTAGCGGGCTCGGCCTTCGGCTCCGCCACGGCGGCAGGCAGATCCACTTCGCTTTGCGTCCCGGCCACACAAGCTTGAACGGATGCCGGTGAGGACGCCGACGCACCCGGCGCCGCGGGCAGGATCGCCAGCAAGGGCAACGGCAAACCCGCTGGCGGCAAACCGTTGCCGTCGCCGGCAGGGTCGGACCCATCCTTTGCCGCCGCCTGGCTGCGCTCGCCCTTCCCATCGGCAACCCCGTCGGCCTGTTTGCCCAATGCGCCACGCAGGGCCGTCGAGAAGCCCGACGTGCCTGAACCGCCGCAGTCCTCCGCAGGTGCGGGCGATGCACCCGCCTTTGGGGGGCCCGAGGCCGGAACCGGAGGCGAGGCCGGGAGGTTGGCAATTGCCGCCACTATGGCGCGTCCTTCTGAGGGTCTGCCCTGATCGAGGCAATTGTCGGGCCAATCGCCTGGCCCACGGCCGCCTTCGTGTCAGGAATCGTGTGGCGGGCCGCGCCGGCCCTGGTCGTCTATCGCTCGCTGCTCCCTGCGCAGGCCGTCCAAAACCTCCTCGGACCGGCGCTGGGCGATCACCTCATCCAGCGCCCGCGAGCGGGCACGGGTAGCGGCCCAGACAGCCCGTTGCTGCTCACAATCCTTGCTGGTGTAGGCCACGGCCTGCTCCATCTGCTCCACGGCCTCCTCCAGCCGGGCCAGAAACACCCGGTAATCCTTCATCTGGTCGGCGCTCATGCCCGTGTTGCCCGCTCTGTGGAAGCGCGCGAGGTACTCCTCACGGTAGGCCCGGACCTCGGCCAAGCGCTGCTGTAGCCTTCCGAGCTCGTCGCGGCTCTGCTGCCAGATGCGAGCGGCGTCCTGATGCTTGAGATCGGCGAGCTTCGACAGGGGCTCCAGACGCTTGGATCGGTTCACCGGGGGTTCTCCGTTACGTTTCCGACTTGACGGGTCATGAGCCGCTACGGGGCCGGATCGCCGCCCAGTGCTTGCTCAAGCTGCTGCACGCTGTCCTCCATGGACACGCAATCGTTCATGTCCTGACGCAGAAAGCGCTTGATCCGGGGCAGCATGGCGATGGCCTCGTCCAGCTGCGGGTCGCTGCCTTGCGTATAAGCCCCCACGCTGACGAGGTCCTGATTCTGCCGGTACACCGCATAGAGCTGCTTAAAGTGCCTGGCCTGGCGCTGCTGTGACTGGCCGATGATGTCAGTCATGGCACGGCTCACGGAGCGCTCGATGTCGATCGCCGGATAGTGACCGGTGTCGGCCAGGTAACGCGCCAGCACGATATGGCCGTCAAGGATAGCCCTGGCCGAATCGGCGATGGGGTCGTGCTCCTCGTCAGCTTCGGTAAGCACCGTGTAGAAGGCGGTGATCGAGCCACCGCCCCTGTCCCCATTGCCGGCCCGTTCCACCAGCTGCGGCAAGCGCGCAAACACCGACGGCGGGTAGCCGCGGGTGGCCGGCGGCTCGCCGATGGCCAGCGCGATCTCCCGGTGGGCCTGGGCAAAGCGGGTGAGCGAGTCCATGAGCAGCAGAACCTGGCGCCCCTGATCCCGGAAGTACTCGGCGATGGTAGTAGCCAGGGCCGCCGCGCGCATGCGCATCAGCGGCGGGTCGTCCGCGGGCGAAGCCACCACCACGGCGCGGGACATTCCCTCCTGGCCCAGAATGCTCTCTATGAACTCCTTGACCTCTCGACCGCGTTCACCCACCAGCCCCACCACCACAACATCGGCCTCGGTAAACCGGGTCATCATGCCCAGCAGCCGGCTCTTGCCCACGCCGCTGCCGGCGAACAGCCCCATGCGTTGCCCCCGGCCTACCGTGAGCAGGGAATTGATGGCACGCACGCCCACATCCAGGGGCAGGTGAATAGGATGGCGCGCCAGCGGATTGATGGCCTGCCCGCTCAGAGGCCTGGGGATCGTAGCGCCCACGGCTCCCTTGCCGTCCAGGGGGATCCCGGTGCCGCCCAGCACCCGGCCGAGTAGCCCGTCACCGACCCCCACCTCGCCGCCGCGGCCTACGGGAATGACGCGCGCGTTGGGAGCAAGCCCGCGGATGTCGCCGATGGGCATGAGATAGAGCCTGTCCCCGGCAAAGCCAACGACTTCGGACTCCACCATCTTGCCGCCTGGGCCGGCAATCCGGCAGCGGTCGCCGATGGCCGCCTGGCAGCCGGCAGCTTCCAGGGTGAGGCCCACCATGCGGGTCAGCTTACCCTCGACCACCATGGGCGGCGGCTCCTGGGCACGCTCCAGAAACGGTACCAGCCCCTCCTGCCAGCGAGCACTGCGGTTGACCTCAGGTAGCACGTTCGGCCTCGCGTTCTTCACCCAGCACCCGCGCGATGACCTGGGCTACCCGGTTCTCCACCGTGGCGTCGATCTGGGAGACCTCGGTCATCACTCTGCAGCCGCCCCGGCTCAGCACCGGATCTTCTTCGATACGCCAGGTACTCTCGCCTTCGCGCACCGCCAGCAGCTCACGAACCAACGCCGCGTCCTCGGGATGGAGCTGGATCCGTACGTCGCGTGCTGCCACAGGTAGGGCCGAAACCGCTTCGCGCACCACCCCGATAACCTGACGCGGATCGGCCTTGAGCTCCCGGCGCACCAGGTGACGGGCCACGGCAAGCGCCAGGGATACCAGCGACTCCTGCACCTGCTGGTCCAGCTCCTCCAGCGGCCGGGTCAGACACGCCAGGATCCCGTCAAGGCGCTGAATACGGTCCCGGGCCTCGGCCTGGCTCGCGTCACGGCCCTCCCGATAGCCCTTAGCCTTGCCCTCCTGACGCCCTCGCGCGAAGCCGTCCTCATAGGCCTGCTTGTGCATCTTCTCCAGCTCGGAGGCGGTCATGGGCCTGGCGATGTCGCGCACGGATACGTCCCTGGTGGCGTTGTCCGCGACCACAGGGAGCTCCCATTGCTCGTAGGCGGTCAGTCCGGCACCGGAGATGACCTTTCGGGTCTGTTTCACGCCGACACTCCTTCCGCTCGATTACACCATCTCCTCCGCGCCCTTGCCGCCCAGGACGATGTGGCCCTCGTCGGCCATGCGTCGGGCAACACCAAGAATCTCCTTCTGCGCCGCCTCCACCTCGCTCAGGCGCACCGGTCCCTTGGCCTCCAGATCGTCGCGCAGCATCTCGCTCGCACGCTTGGACATGTTCCTGAAGAATTTCTCCCGCATGCCTTCTTCAGAGCCCTTCAAGGCCAGCAGCAGGATGTCGGAGGAGACCTCGCGCAGCAGGGCCTGGATGCTCTGGTCGTCCACGTCCATCAGATTGTCAAACACGAACATCAGATCCTGGATCTGCTGCGCGAGCTCCGGGTCCGTCTCCCTGACTTGGTCGATGACCTGGGCCTCCATGCTGCTGTCCATGAAGTTCAGGATGTTGGCCGCGGTCTTTACCCCGCCCACGGCGGAGGCCTGGACACTGGCGTTACCCGAGACCTGCTTCTCCAGGATCTGATTGAGCTCGGCCAGCGCTGCCGGCTGGACCGTGTCCAGGGTAGCCACGCGCAGCACCAGGTCGTGACGCATGCGCGTGGGCAAATGGCCCAGCACGTCTGCAGAATGATCGCCGTCGAGGTAGGCGAGCACGATGGCCATAATCTGAGGATGCTCGTTGCGGATCATGTCGGCGATGGCCCGCGGATCCATCCACTTCAGCGTCTCCAGACCCTGCGCATTGCCGCCCAGCAGGATCCGGTCCATCAGCCCGCTGGCCTTGTCCTCGCCCAGAGCCTTGATCAAAACGTCCCGTATATAGCTCTCGGCATCCACCCCCAAAGCCGTATGCTGACCCACCGCCACTATGAAGCCATCGGCCACCCCGTCCACCTGCTCCTGGCTCACGTCGCGCATGCTGGCCATGGCGGCACCCACCTTCTGCACTTCCTTGGGGCCCATGTGCTGGAGCACCGAGGCCGCCCGTTCCTCCCCCAGCATCAGCATCAGCACGGCGGCCCGCTCCACGCCGGTCAAGCTCCTCTTGCCTGCCTCACTCATCTTGGTTCACCCAGTTGCGCACTACCTGAGCCACTCGCTTGGGGTCCTCCTCAACCAGCGCGTGCAATGCCCCTACCCGTTCCCGGCGTTGACTCTGGTCCGTAAGGCGGGCTCCGGAAGGGCGGCCGTTAGTCAGACTGAGCTGGTCTTCGGGCACCTCGCCCCCATCCACAGCCGGCACGGCCGCCAGTCGTTGCGCCTTGACCTCGTGAGCCGTGAGCCTGCGCATGGCCGGGCGCAGCACACCGAACACCAGAAATAGCACCATGGCAACGCCCATCAGCTGCCGGCCTACGTCCCATATCCACCCCTGCTCCCAGATCGGCGGCGCGGGCAGTGCCAGCACCGCCGGCGGCTCGGTGAAGGCCATATTCACCACGCTCAGGGAATCGCCGCGTTTCTCGTCATAGCCGATCGCTTCCTTGACCAAGTCCTTGTACCGATCCAGCTCCTCCGGCTTCAGGGAACGGCGGACCGGCTCACCGGCGTCATTCTTCACCCGTAGATCGTCCAGCACCACGGCCACCGACAGCCGCCGCAGGCTCGCTGCGGGCGCTTGCGTATGGCTCAGCGTTCTGTCGACCTCGAAGTTGCGCGTGGAACGCCGGCTGCTCCGGCCCGCAGCCTGCTCGCCGGCCGCCGTGCCACCCGCCTGTGGATTGGCCGGAGAAGTCTCCGGAACGCTGGCGGCCCCAGGTGGCTGATTGCTCAGGGCCCCGGGAACGCCGGCCGGCGCGGAGCCGCCTCCCCGCTCCTCGACCACCTGCTCGCTGCGCAGGGTCATCTGTTTCGGGTCGTTGTTTGGCTCGTAGGCCTCCCGGGTCTGCTCAGTACGGGTGAAGTCCACGTCCGCCACCACCTGCGCCCTGACCCCGCTGGGTCCCACCATCGGAGAGAGAATGTCCTCTATGCGCTTGATGTAGTAGGTCTCCAGGTGACGGGTGTAATCGAACTGCTTCTGGGTCAGCACCGCGTCGCGGGACTGATCCGCGGGCGTGAGCAGCTGCCCCTTCTGGTCCACGATCCGCACTTCCGAGGGCTGCAGGTTAGGCACGCTGGCGGCGGTAAGGTAAGCGATGGCCGCCACTTGGGACTCGTCCAGGGTGCGCCCGGCGTACAGGTCGACCAGCACCGAGGCACTGGGCTTAACGCGGTCACGCACGAACACCGACTGCTTGGGCACCGCAAGATGCACGCGCGCGCTCTTCACGTTGTCCAGGGAGCTGATGGATCGGGCCAGCTCCACCTCCAGGGCGCGCTGGTAACGTGCCCGCTCCAGGAACTGGCTGGTGCCGAAGCCCGAATCCTGCTGCAGGATCTCGAAGCCTGGATCGGAGCTCTTCGGCAGGCCTTCGGCCGCCAGCTTCATTCGCGCCTCAGGGATCTCGTTGCCGGGTATCAACACCGCCCCGGAGTGGGAGTCCAGCCGGTATGGGATGCCGGCACGGTCCAGGGCGTCGACCACCTGGCCGGTCTCCCGGCTCGACAGGGTGCCGTACAGCAAACCGTACGACGGCGTGCGGAACCACAGGATGGCGGCCACACCCAGCGCCACGCTCGCCGCCAGCCCGACCATCACCCCGAGCTGCTTGAGCACGGGCAGGTGGGTCAGGCCTTGCAGGGCACCGGCGGCGGGGCGGGATGCGGTGTTCTGGGTCTGGGGTAGTGCCATGGGTCAAGCCTCTGGTATTACACCGGCATCTTCATGACGTCCTCGTATGCGCTCACCAGCTTGTTGCGCACCTGCAGAACCGTCTGGAAGGAAAGGCTGGCCTTTTGCTGGGCGATCATCACCTGGCTCAAGCTGATTTGGGGATCACCTTGCTCGAAGGATGCCGCCAGGGCGCCCGCGCTCTGCTGCGCCTCGCTCACGGTCTGGAGCGCATGAACGAGCTGATCGGCAAAGCTCACGCCGGTCCCTTCGGCGGACGGTACGGCGGCATCCGCACCCCGGGCCTGGGCCGCCATCGCCCGCATTTGGGAAAGCAGTTGGTTGGCATCAATCTGGCTCATGTGCGTGCTCCCGTCTCAACCCCTTGGTATGAAAGACCTCTCCCCCGCGACCGGCAGACACCGGATGGCGCGCTCTTATCCCGATGCGCCGGGTATGCCCAGGCCGGCCTCGCGCAGGCGCTGCAGCTTGTAGCGCAGGGTCCGGGGGCTGATCCCCAGGCGCTGCGCCGCGCGCTTACGGCTGCCGTTGCCTTCGCGCAGGGCCGCTATGATCAAGTCCCGCTCCCTGACCTTGAGATCCTCGCCCAGTGCCGAGCCGTCACTCTCGAAGGCGCCTTCCACGGCCACTGAGTCGACGTCGACGTCGACGCCGGCGTCGACAGCCGCCTGCTCGAGCTGGATGTCATCGGCCGTAATGTTCTCTCCGCTGCGGAGAATGAGGGCCCTTTGAATCACGTTGTCCAGCTCCCGTACATTGCCCGGCCAGACGTGGCGGCGAAGCTTGTCGCGGGCGTCGGCGGTCAGCGCGGCAGGACCGCGTCCCTGCGCCGTGGCACCGCGGGCGATAAAGCTCTCGGCCAGTGGCAGGATGTCCTGCGGCCGCTCGCGCAAAGCCGGAAGCTTCAGGGGAAAAACGTTGAGTCGGTAGAACAGGTCCTCACGGAAACGTTCTTCCGCCACCAGCCGCCGCATGTCCCGGTTGGAGGTGGCCAGCACCCGGATGTCCAGGGGGATCAGCTCGTGCCCGCCCAGCCGCTCGACCTCCCGCTCCTGCAGCACGCGCAGCAGCTTCGCCTGAAGTCCCAGGTCCATTTCCGAGATCTCGTCCAGCATCAAGGTACCACCCTGGGCCAGCTCGAACTTGCCCGAGGATGATTTGTAGGCACCGGTGAAGGCGCCCTTCTCGTAGCCGAACAGCACCGCCTCCAGCATGTTGTCCGGAATGGCCGCGCAGTTGATGGCCACGAACGGGGCGCCAGCACGGCGCGAATGCCGGTGTATGTAGCGGGCCAGGACTTCCTTACCGCTGCCGCTATCGCCGCTGATCATGACCGTGGCGTCACTCTCGGCCACCCGGCGCGCCAGAGCCAGGAGTGAGCGGCTGCATGGATCCACCGCCACAAGCTTGTCGGGCTCCTGTATCTCTCCGGGCATGTGGCGGCTGACCTTGCTCACCAGCACCTGGGCCTCGAAGGGCTTCACGAGGTAATCCACGGCGCCTTCGCGCATCGCCTCCACCGCCTGCTGTACGGTGGCAAATGCCGTCATGAGGATGAGCGGAAGTCCGGAGTGGGTGCTCTTGAGCTTGCGCAGCAGCGTCAGCCCGTCCATGGGCCGCATCTGGATGTCGCTGACCACCAGGTTCACCCCGCCCCGTTCCAGCAGCCTCAGGGCCGCAGCGCCGTCTGCGGCGCCCACGGCTGCATAGCCGGCCATGGTCAGCGTATCGCACAAGGCCTCGCGCAGGGCCTCATCGTCTTCCACCACCAGCACGTTTTCGGTCATGCGAAATTCCCACCCTTGGCCTGGCGGCTGGGAGCGGACCCCGACTGCCCCTGCCGGCTGGGCGTCCGCGACGACACCTCCGCCCCGCACCACGCCGGCAGATCGATGGCAAACGCCGCGCCCCGGCAGCGGCCCGGCGCAACCGCCACCCGGCCACCGTGGGAACGGACCACCGCCTGGACCACGGCCAGGCCAAGGCCCGTGCCGCCACTGCGGGTAGTGAAGAACGGCTCGAAGATCCTATCGCGCACCGCTTCGGGAATGCCGGGACCATCATCGCCGACGACGATTTGAAGCCGGTCCTGCGCCAAGCGCCTGAAGCACACTTCAACCGTGGTGTCCGGACCACCGGCCTGCAGGGCGTTGTCGATGAGGTTCTGCAATACGCTGAGCAGAGCCGCGTGATTGCCCTGAATCACGCAGCCGCCGGCGTCGTTGCGGACGCTCACACCGGGGCCGGATTTTTGCGTCGCCTGCAGCGCCGCGTACAGCTCATCGACGGGCAGCTCCTCGACCTGGAAGTCGCCGCGGCGCGCGAATGCCAGCATGTCGGCCACCAGCCGCTCCAGACTACTCAACACGTTGCGCAGCTTCTCGGCGTAGCGCTGGCGCTCCCCGACGCCGAGGTTGGCTTGCCCCAGGCTGCCGGCGTAGAGCAAGGCGCTGGCCAGGGGCGTGCGGATCTGGTGAGCCAGGGCTGCGGCCATTTCTCCCATGGCGGACAGCCGCTTGAGCTGAGAATGCTTCTCCTGCAAATCCCGGGTCTCGGTTACGTCCTTGAGGAGCAGGATCTGGCCGGGCTGACTGCCCAGCGAGCAGGTGCCGATGTTCACTCGCCGTCCACTCGCCAGGGATACGTCATGGCCGTCATCGGGACGAGGCGCGAAGGCGCGGCGGACCACCTCGCGCCACAGCTCACCACGCGGGTCCTCGTCCAGCAGCTCGCGGGCGGCGGGATTGCATTGCGTGACGACGCCGTGGCGGTCCAGGACCACCACGCCCCCGGGCAGGGCATCCAGCAGCAGGGAGAGGCGACCGTCGAGGCGTTCCCCTTCGGGGGACTGGCGGTCTTTCTCGGCCCGGGAGCACTCCAGCTCACCGCTCAAGCGCGCCACCTGATGCTCGAGCGCCCGGTACGATGCGATTAGCTCAGCCGACGTGCGGTTGAAGGCGCGGAAGGCCACTTCCAGCTCTGTGCGGCGAGATTCCGGCTGCGCATTCATGGGCGTTCCCGCTGTGCTCTCTGGGCCTGCCCCGCAAGGGGCTCCGCTCAAGAGGAAGCAAGGACTATGCCCGCCAATCAGAAGCTTTCTATATCAATGGGTTGGATCTCATCCAGGACATATCAAGGGCAAATCCGTCAGAATTCCGTCATTTCCTCGCTGCGCTTGATGTCGTATTTCCGCATCTTCTCAACCAGCGTAGTCCTACCCATCTTCAGACGCTTGGCGGCGCGGGCCACAACACCATCGGCTTCGTCCAAGGCCTGCTTGATCAGCAGAAACTCCATCTGACTGAGATGCTCCTTCAGGTCGATCCCGTCGCGCGGCAATCGCTGATTAGGCATCAACGGGCCGAGATAGTCCTCGGTGTCCTCGTCCGGACGGCCGGACGAGGCTTCTTCGACGCGATACTTGTCAGGCAGATCATGGGCGTCGACGACGCCGTACGGATACAGAATGCCAAGGCGTTCCACCAGGTTGGCCAGCTCTCTCACATTGCCCGGCCACGGGTACCTGCTCAGCGCTCTTACGGCCTGGGGGGTAAATCGGATCCCGCCGCGCTTCTCATGCTCGATTCGCGAAACCAGATCACTGATCAACAGCGGAAGGTCCTCGATGCGCTCACGCAAGGGCGGCGTCTCGATAGGAAACACGTTCAGGCGGTAATACAGATCTTCGCGGAACCGGCCGCTCTTGATGGCCTCCTCCAGGTTGGCGTGCGTCGCGGCGATGACACGCACGTTGGCCACGACGCTCTGATTGCTGCCCACCCGCTCAAAGACCCGTTCCTGAAGCACGCGCAGCAGCTTGACCTGCATCGCCAGGGGCATGTCCCCAATCTCGTCCAGGAACAGAGTGCCGCCATCGGCCATTTCGAAGCGCCCCCGGCGTGCGTTGATGGCACCGGTAAATGCGCCCTTCTCATGGCCAAAGAGCTCGCTCTCGAGCAGATCAGAGGGGATTGCACCACAGTTCACGGGCACGAACGGCTTGTAGCGGCGCGATGAATGATAGTGAATGTTGCGCGCCACCACTTCCTTGCCGGTTCCGGATTCGCCAAGAATCAGGACCGTGGCATCGGTATCGGCCACCTGCTCGATCATGCGTCGAACCCGGCGCGTACCCGGGCTGCTGCCCACCAGACTGCGGAACAGCTCGGGAGAGCGGGAGTTGCCGACCATGTGTCGGTTTTCCAGATAGATATGGGCTTGCTGCAGGGCATGCTGGAAGGTCTGGCAGCGCAGCGGGAGCATCACCTGTGCCACTGTGCCCTCCTTGATGTCCTTATGTATCTCCTGGCTTCGTTCCGGAGCAGTGCAGAGGACGATGGGCAGGAATGCGTCCCGCGCCTTCACCGCGCGGAAATGTTCCAGCACCTCCTTGTCAGCACCGCAGGGGCCAATCAGAACAATCTCCGCGCCCGCCAGAGGATCGGGGCCTCCTGCCTCGACCTTCGCATCCTCGGCCAGCAGCGTCTCGTACTCCAGGTAATCCACGATAGTCTTGATGTCGCGCCGCCGCTGCTCGTCCGCTTCGATTATTAGTATGCGTTTCATGCTTTTTTGTGGACAGGACCGTCCCGAAGAGAGTATCCGCCATCCACCCGGCCGAGACGGCCGGGCACCGCTCCCTGAGTAAACACACTCAGGGAGGAAATGTCAAAATATTGGCGGAGCTGAGTGGCCCGTTCCCGAGCATCACGGTTCAACCGCGCAAGGCATCCCACCGGCGAGGGCGGCGTGGATGTTGAGCGTTGCCAGCACGGGACGGACGCCTTGCAGGTGCGGCCGCAAGACCGCGAGCTGC
>CAYWTP010000093.1:0-12086 GCA_964461215.1 uncultured Ectothiorhodospiraceae bacterium
GGGGCGTTCTCGTCCTGCTTGTAGAACTTGGTCCAGGCATCGAAGCTGGACTCGGCCACGCTCTGCTTGTGGCGGCCGTGCACCCGCCAGACCCGGGTGGCGGTCTGGCCGAGCAGCTCCAGATACTCTTCGGGCTGAATCACCCCGGCGCGGGCCAGGCACAGGTCATCGTAGTAGGAGGTGATGCCTTCGAAGGCCCACAGCAGGCGGGTATGGATCTCGCGGCTGAGATCGTAGGGCGAGAACGCCGCCGGCAGAATGCGCTTGACGTTCCAGGTATGGAAGTACTCGTGGCTGCACAGGCCGAGAAACGTTCGGTAGCCATCGCTCATTCCCGGGCTACCCACCAGGGGAAGATCCTCACGCCGGCAGATCAAGCTGGTGGAGGCACGATGTTCCAGGCCGCCATAGCCCCCACCCAGGGCGGTGACCAGGAACACGTAGCGATCCATCGGCGCGGGCTCCCCGAAGAAGCGAATGTGGGCTTCGCAGATCCGCTTCAGATCGGCGCAGATCCGATCAAGATCTGCGCGGTGCCGACCGGTCACGGCAACCTCGTGGGGTACGCCGCAGGCCGCGAAGCCCGCGAGCGTGAAGGTGCCCATCTCCACTGGGTGATCGATCAGCTCGTCGTAGCTCGCGGCCCGATAGGTGCCAAAGCCATAGGGCTTGGCCTGCTCGCAAAGAAGCGCCGTGGCCACGCGCCAATCGGCGCCCAGGGCGCCCGGCGGCGGCTGGATGTCCACCACCCAAGCCCGCTGCCCGCTGCCATGGGGAAACAGAAACACACTGGTGCCGTTGTAATAAGCATGCGTGGCGTCCAGGTGCGCACCCCGCACCGAGAGGTCCCAGGCATAGACCTCGTAGCTCACGGTCAGGGGACCGTCGCAGGGCAGGCAGCGCCAAGTCTGCTTGTCGGTCTTGGTCACGGCCACCGGGCCACCCGGGCTGCTGGCCCACAGACGCACGACGTTGCGCGCAAAGTCCCGGATCATATAGCTGCCCGGAACCCACGCGGGCATGGAGAAAGTCTGACCGGCAGGATCGGGATTGGAGACTGTACAGCTCACCTCATAGAGATGAGCGTGAACATCGCGCGGCTGGATCGTGTAACGAACGGGGGTGTCGGGGCGCATACCAAGCGTAGGATTCACCGTTTGCGCCGGGCGCGGGCGGCGCTGTCAGGTTCCGTCAGCTCATGAGCCCGGTGAAGAAGAGATAGCCCAGCGTTCCGAGCAGGACGGCGATGGCCGCCCAGTTCAGCAGCAGGCAATACGCGGGAAGGTCGTTGCAATTCTCGCGAAACTTGCAGAGCTTACAATTCTTCACGATACCCTCGCCTCGGTACCCAATAGGCCATATATTATGATTGACTAATATACGACTGTCATTGACATAGGTCAGTCATGCTGCAGCGCAACATCGCTGCTGGCGCTGCTAATCTAGTAATGACGCATGAACCCAGGCAATTATTCCCTTTCCCGGCACCCCGATATGCACCCAGGGCGCTTTTCGCTCCAGAACCACTACCTCATCACCGCGCGACAGTACCATAACCACCCGGGCGCCCAGATCAGGGCTATTGCGGACATTGCCACGGTCCACGACCACCCGATGGGCGTTGCCTAGGACCTCCCAGTCCGCCACCAGCAGCTTTCGCACCCGCGCCAGCGCCGAAGGCTCCCCGTCGGCGGCCAAACGCCGCAGGAGTCCCTGCGAATCGTCGTCCCCCTGTCGGGCAGCGGCCTCGATCCAGTCCAACGCCGCCTCGGTGTCCCTGGCGACGCCGTCACCGCTGAGCAAGGCCATGCCCATCTTGACCTGGGCCTCGAGATGGCCCTGCCGGGCAGCTTGCCTCCACCATTGCACCGCCTTCTCTGGATTGCGTGCAAGCCCCTCACCGTTGGCATACATCCAGCCCAGGTGATACTGCGCGTCGGCGTCCCCGGCCTCGGCCAGTGGGCGCCAGATGCAGTAAGCCTCGGCAAAGTCGCCACGCTTGGCCGCGGCCGCCGCAACCTCCGCCTGGGCGACGGCCCCGGCGGGCACGGACCACAGTGCGAGCCCGCAGGCCAGCAGCGTCACGCATAGCAGGGGCAGCAGGGTCTGTGGGCCGCCCGGGGATGGTGGCTTGTTCAGGCCCCCCACTACTCCGCCGGCAGCTTGCGCAGTATCTCGATCAGGTGTTGGGCGTGGCCCTTGGGCGAGACCCCATATTCCACGTGGCGGACATGGCGCTTGCGGTCGATGATGAAGGTGGAGCGGATCACGCCCATCTTCTTCACGCCGTCCTTCTCCTTTTCCTGGTAAACACCGTAACGGGTGCAGGCTTCCTTGTCCGGATCCGCCAGGAGCGTGACCTTAAGACCCAGCTTGTCCCGGAAGGCCTGATGGCTGAAGCAGTCATCGGGGCTCACCCCGACCACGCGTGCACCCAGGGCCTCGAACTCATCGATCAGCTCAGAGAAATCCGTCGCCTGGATGGTACAACCCGGGGTGTCGTCCTTGGGATAGAAGTACAGAACCAGGTTTCGGTCGGAGAAATGAGAGAGAGTCCGGATCTCCATGTCCGAGTCCGGCAGGGAGAAATTGGGCGCTTTGTCGCCGACACGCAGCATGGGCTTCTCCTGTGGCGGATCCGGGGAGTATGGGTTCGGCCCCGGGCATCGCTGTTACCGGCGTACTGCGGGCTGCCGCGCCGGCGGGTTGTTGTAATTGGTCGGCACGTTGCCTCTGGTCCCGGAGCGGCCGGTCCCCGTCTTGACTGGCCGATAATGCGGGCAAAGGACGGTACGTTCAAGAGCCAGCGGTCGGTGCGTCACCTTCAGTGCCGGACGGTGTGAAAATCGAACGGCGCCGCGATGCCGCGCCCCCTCAGATCCAGCACCACCATAGCGCGCCATTCCATGCGGCGGCTGCTGCAGATGGGCAACACCGCATCCCCGGCGAAGTGCCCCGCTCCCAGCTCCAGCAGCTGCACCCGGTCGAAGCCCATGTCCATGTTGCGCCCCGTAATCTCGACCGACACCGCCCGCGCCTCAACCCCATCCAAGTCCACCTTTATGCGCAGCGGCTTGAGCAGGGGTATATCCCGCGGCTCGATGGCAAAGCGCAGCAGCGCCCGTCCCGGCAGCACCAGCGTGCACGGCCCGGCGTGCAGGTCGCAGCTCGGATCGGGCGGCAGAGACACCGCATCGGAATTGACCCGATGGGGCTTCCAGAACAGGCCCAGTGCGATGAGTCCGGTCAGCAGGACAAGGATTAGGCCCAGCCAGACCCCGCGCGACCGGTACATACGGTGCTCGGCGCCGCCATCCGAGTCCGGCACGGTCATCTCATGGGCTCCCGAGTCCATCGAAGCGGCGCAGCACCTCCTCGGCAGGGGGGCGCGTAACCACACTGCTCAGCACGATTGCCAGGGTCGAGAGCACCACCCCCGGCACCATCTCGTAGAGGTCGAAGATCCCACCGCTGAGCTGCTTCCACACAATCACAGTTGTCCCGCCTGCCAGCATTCCGGCAAGCGCTCCGTACCGGGTCATGCGCCTCCAGAACAAGGCCAGCAGCAGCGTGGGCCCGAAAGCGCCGCCGAAGCCGGCCCAGGCATAGGCCACCAGATCCAGGACCTTGCTCTGTGGGTCCAGCGCCAGGAGCAGGGCCACCGCGGCGATTCCCATGACGGTGCCGCGGCCCACCCACACCAGCTCCCGATCGCCGGCCCCGGGACGTACCAGAGCCTTGTAGAAGTCCTCGGTCAGGGCCGATGAGGCCACCAGAAGCTGGGAGTCGGCGGTACTCATGATGGCCGCCAGAATCGCCGACAACCAGATCCCGGCCAGCAAGGGGTGAAACAGCGTACCCACCAGGTAGATAAAGACCTTCTCGGTCTCGGCGCCGGCAAGGGGCGGGGCCAGAAGTCCAATGCCGGCAAACCCTACAAGCATGGCGCCCCCCATGCAGAGCACCACCCAGCCCATGGCGATGCGCCTGGCCGGGGCTATGGCGGCCTCCGAGTGTACCGCCATGAAACGGGCCAGGATATGGGGCTGCCCGAAATAGCCCAGCCCCCAACCCAGCAGCGACACCACGCCGATGACGCTCAGGGACTCACCGCCCGGCCCGCCGAGCACGTCGAGCAGCGCGGGATCGGCATGCGCCATCGCACCGGTCGTGGCGCTCCATCCCCCGAGCTCCCGTATCGCCACCGCAGGCACGACGATGAGGGCGACAAACATCATGCCTCCCTGCACCACATCGGTCCAAGCCACGGCGAGGAAGCCTCCCAGGAACGTGTAGCCCACCACCACCCCGGCACCCGCCAGGAGGGCCCAGAGGTAGGGTATGCCGAAGACCGCGCTGAACAGCTTGGCTCCGGCCACCAGGCCGGAGCTGGTATAGAAGAGAAAGAACAGCAGGATGAAGCAGGCCGCGATGATCCGCAGCGTGCGGGAGCGGTCGTCGAATCGGGCCTCCAGGAAATCCGGCAGGGTCAGGGCGTTTCCGGCGGCCTGGGTATAACGTCGCAGACGCGCAGCCACCAGCCGCCAGTTCAGATAGGTGCCCAGCAGCAGACCACCCGCGAGCCACACCGACACCAGTCCCTTGGCGTATGCATAGCCGGGCAGTCCCAGCAGCAGCCACCCGCTCATGTCGGAGGCCTGGGCGCTGAGGGCCGCGACCCAGCTATTGAGGCGGCGGCCGCCAAGAATGTAGTCCGCCAGATTGCGCGTCCTGCGGCAGGCGAAGGCACCGATGGCCAGCATCGCCGCCAGATAGGCGGCGAACGTAATGGCTACCGTCGTATTCGCCGCAGTCACGGGCAGCCTCGCGAGTGCGCGTCGGGGTGTGGGATGAACAAGAGGGTGCTCCGGCGTTGGGGCGGGTGGAGATGGGGTCTATTATGGTGACCTCGTGCCCCCATGCCCAGCGGCTGGCCGGCACGCCGGCGTTGCTCCCGGCTGCGGCGGTCCCTATATTTGCCTTTTGACTTGGCATTGCCGCGCTGCGGTTCGAAATCCACTGTCATATGAAACCACTCAAGCTCAACGTCGCTGCACCGCGCCGGGAGGCGCAATCCAGCGGCATACCGACGAATCCCACACGCCTGGAGCAGTGGCTCAAGGATCTGCCGCCGCTGGACCCCTCGCATACGTTGAAGCTTATCCTCGAGGGCCTGCAAGCACTCAGGGCCATAGAGATGCCGGAGAAGCTGCGCCTGCGGCTGCTTGTCGTCGTCCGCGAGCACATCAACGGCATCTTCGAGGCCTACGACACCCAAGCCTTCTGGCGGAGCCTCAGGGCCGACCGCAGCCGCTCCCAGGTCGCAGGCACGGTGCACCTGCTCATCTCGGGCCTCGCCGACGCCTTCAAGGCCCTGGTGCTACGTGAGCATGAGAAGGGCGAAGCACCGTCGCATGATTCCGTCTACCTGCCGGTCATCTACTGCGCCATGGAACAGCTCGTGCATCTTATGGTGCACACCTTTCGAGTGTACGGCCCCATCCCGGCACGGGTGCACGCTGAGATCAATCAGCTCTTCAAGGTGGCCGAAGAGCACAAGGTGCTCTACATCCCGGTTACCGTGGGCGGCAAGCCGGCACCCTATGAGACCGTGGGACATCTGTACAAGCAGTTCAGCCTGATGACGATATCGGACCCTTTTCATCTGGCCCAGGGCGAAGCACTGCGCGTCTTCCAGCTCCTGGAGCGTTACGCGGCAGCGGCGCAGATCCTGAAGTCCGGACGCTGCGAGCTGCCGGCCGGACACTTCGTGATCGACCTGGACCAGGATTCCCCCCCCCTCCCGTGCAGCCGGGCGCCGGCCGCCGGCAGCGATGACCGTCGGATCCTGGACCTGATACCCGTCATCCGGGCCGCGGTCCGCGACGAGATCAACGAGAACGTGTCCGCCCGGCACAAGCTTCAGGCGGACCAGGCCCGACGCCTGCTGGCGCAGATCATTCCCCGCTTCAAGGGCATGCGGCTGCGGCATGAACCCCGGACAAGCACCACACGGTCGGTTGCCGTGGCCCTTGCCATCGAGTCGGTTCATTATTCTCTGGACAATCCCCAGCGCCTGGCCGAGAGGCTGCACGAGGACACGGCGGGAATCCAGGTCTCCACCCTGGGCTCAGAGAGCGAGGCCAAGCACGGCCTGGAGACCTGGATGGTGAGCGACGAGTCACCAGAGGGCTACAAGCTGGTGAAGGAAGGCCGCGTGCCGGACGATCTGCGCGTGGGGGATGTGGTCGCGATCGTCGTCGGCGAGGGGGACCCCGAAGGACCGCGGCCGGAGCTTGGATTCCTGCGCTGGATGCGGCGCGAGTCCGCGCAACGCCTGACCATAGGCGTGAACCGCGTTGCCGAGCATCCCACCGCCGCCACCTGCAGGCCCGCCGGCAAGGTCGAGGGAGAGAGGCTCTGCTTGATCATGCAAGCGCCGCAGAGTAAGGACATTCCCCGGACCCTGCTGGCAGCCAAGGGCATATTCCACCGCGGCGAGCGGCTCTGGATCACGGCTGCGGGCCAGACCTTCGAGACCACGATGACCGGGCGCTCCGCCGAAACCGCGTACCTGGACCGCTTCACCTGCTCACCGATGCCCTGACGCCGCCCTCCATGATCCACACCCGGGATTATCCCGCACCGTGATCAGGGGCATCGTGGCGGCCGGGCACACGATGACGGCCGAGGCTGCCGCGAGTGTGCTGCGTGAAGGAGGCAATGCCTTCGATGCCGTCGTGGCCGCCGCTTTTGCCTCCACCGTCGCCGAGCCGGTGCTGAGCTCGCTGGGGGGCGGCGGCTTTCTGCTGGCCCATACGGCTGGCGGCCTGGACCGGGTCTACGATTGCTTCGCTCACACGCCCAGACACCGGCCGCCCGCCCAAGACCTGGACTTTCAGCCCATCCTTGCCGACTTCGGCACGGTCACCCAGGAATTCCACATCGGCCTGGGCTCGGTCGCCACGCCGGGGCTCATCAAGGGGCTGTTCAGCCTGCACCGGGATCTGGGCTGCATGCCTCTGTCTCAAATCGTGGAGCCCGCCGTAGCCATGGCCCGCCAGGGCGTACACATCACGCCGTTTCAGGGCTACGTGTTCCGGGTGGTGGAATCCATCTATGCCCACAGCGCCTCGTCCCTCGAGGTCTACGCCAGCCCCCACGACCCGTCGCGTCTGGTCCGTGAAGGAGAGACGCTGCGCCTGCCGGCGCTGGCGTCTACTATTGAGGCCCTGGCCCGGGAGGGCGAAGTGCTGTTCTACCAGGGGGAGATAGGCCGCAGCATCGTGCGCGAGTGCCGGGAAGGGGGCGGCTGTCTGCGGGAGCAGGATCTGGCCGGCTACGAGGTGGCCCGACTCGCTCCCCTGACCATCGCCTACCGCGGTGCGCAGCTACTGATGAACCCGCCGCCGGCGTGCGGAGGCATGCTGATCGCCTTCGCCCTGGAGCTGCTGCGCGACCACGATCTGCACGCCGCCGGCTTCGGCAGTGCCGAGCATCTGGCCGTGCTGGCCCGCGTCATGGACCTGACCAACCATGCCCGCATGCAATCCATGCTAAACACCCGGGACCGCCGGAGCATGGCCACGGAGCTGTTGCGGCCAGAGCACGTGGACCTCTACCGCCGCGAGATCGCCAGCCGCCCCGGCAGCTTCCGTGGCACCACGCACATGAACGTGATCGACACCGCGGGTAACGTGGCCAGCATGACGGTCTCCAACGGCGAAGGTTGCGGGCAGATGGTGCCCGGCACCGGAATAATGCTCAACAACATGCTGGGAGAGCAGGACCTGCACCCGGACGGATTCCACGCCTGGTGCCCGAACACCCGCCTGTCGTCAATGATGTCGCCCACGCTGTTGCGCCGGCCGGGGGGCGCCGTGGTGGCCACCGGCTCCGGAGGTTCGAACCGCATCCGCACCGCCGTGCTCCAGGTGCTGCTTAACCTGGTCGACTTCGGCATGGCCATACCCGACGCCGTGGTCAGTCCCCGCATTCATTTCGAGGACGGCCTGCTCAACGTGGAGGGCGGCTTCCGCCCCGAGGCGGTGGGCACCCTGGTGGAAGGCTTCGAGAACGCCCGCATCTGGCAGGAAAAGAACCTATTCTTCGGTGGCGCCCACACCGCCAGCTTCGATCCCGCGGGCCCCCACTTCGATGGCGCCGGCGACCCCCGCCGGGACGGGGTGGTGGTGTATGCGTGAAGGGCGTGAAGGGCGTGAGGAGTGAGGTGTGAGGGGTAAGGGGCCAAGAGGTAGTGGAACGAAGGCCTCGGGGCGGGATACGTGGAAAGGGGCGAACCTCAGCTCACAGTATTGACTACAGGGGCGCAGAGAAGAATCCTGAGCGAGCCGCTCCTCTTGTCCTTGGTGCCCTTTGTGCCTCTGTGGTGAATTCTCGCTCTTCACGCCCCACTTCAGGCATCCGATGTCCCCCTCCTTCTCCCTTGTCGACCGCTTGTGGCATCTGGGGCTTTGGCTCGCCTACCGAATGCTGCGTATGTACTGGATCGTGGTGCGCCCGCGCCATCGGGGCGCCCTGGTGGCGCTATGGTATCGCGGCCGGGTGCTGCTAGTCCGCAACTCGTACCAGCCCTGGCTGGTCCTGCCCGGAGGGAGCGTGAAGACCGGCGAATCGTCGGCTGCCGCGGCGCTAAGGGAGATGCGTGAGGAGGTCGGCATCGCTCTGAAGCCTGCACAGCTTCGCTTCGTCACCGAGATCCCCAGCCGCTTCGAGTACATGCGCGACCACATCGCCTTCTTCACAGCCGATCTGACAGACGACCGGATCCAGATCGACAAACGGGAGGTGATCTGGGCCCAGTTCGTAGAGCCCGAGCAGGCGCTCAAGGAGCGGCTCGCACCGCCGGTACGGGAGTA
Source organism: uncultured Ectothiorhodospiraceae bacterium (assembly GCA_964461215.1). Lineage (GTDB taxonomy): Bacteria > Pseudomonadota > Gammaproteobacteria > JAABTG01 > JAABTG01 > CAYWTP01. The sequence continues at coordinate 8,880 of CAYWTP010000093.1, forward strand.
TCTTGAGGGGGTAAGTGAGGAATGAGGCGTAAGGGATGAGGCTTGGAGACTGCACGGAAGGGCTGCCCTGGCCCTGCCCGCCAATGACGGACCTGGGGCGCCTCGTGGGAGCGGGCGCAAGGGCGCGAACACACGCCAAGCCATGCCAAAGCCGTTCGCTGGCTTTCGCCCGCTCCTACCTGCGGCAAGCAAGAGGCTTCGGACATCCCACAGCCTTCCCTTCTTGGTGCACAGCCAACAGCCTGGGGTCTATAGCCTGGGCGCGTCAGCGTCTATATATGCTTGCGCGTATATACGTTGCACCGTATATTAATGCCCCATGCACCTTGAAACCGAGCAGTTCTTCCGCGCCTTGTCGGACCTTACGCGGCTGCGCTGTCTGATGCTTCTGCACGGCGAAGGTGAGCTGTGCGTGTGTGAGCTGATCCACGCCGTGGACCTCATCCAGCCCAAGGTATCCCGGCACCTCGCGGCGCTGCGTGCGGCGGGGCTGGTGGCCGATCGCCGCCAGGGGCAGTGGATTTATTACCGGCTGCATCCGGAGCTGCCGGCGTGGGCCATCGCCGTGCTGACCGCGACGGCCCAGGGCCTGCGCGACGAAGAGCCGTTCGCCTCGGATCGCTGTACGCTAGCGGCAATGCCGAGCCGGCCGGGCGCGCGCTGCTGCGCCTGAGGGCATTTCTCAATCCTGCATGATTCCACTGGAGCCCGTTCGCCCATGTCAGACGCGAGCTACAACGTACTCTTCCTGTGTACCGGCAATTCCGCCCGCAGCATCATGGCCGAATCCCTGGTGAATCACTGGGGACGAGGCCGGTTCCGGGGCTTCAGCGCCGGCAGCCATCCCGGCGGATCCGTGCAGCCGCTGGCCTTGGAGCTGCTCCGGCGGGTCCATCTGCCTACCGACGGGCTGCGAAGCAAGAGCTGGGACGAGTTTGCGGCACCGGGGGCGCCGGCCATGGATTTCGTCTTCACGGTCTGCGACAACGCCGCGGCCGAGGTCTGTCCCGTCTGGCCGGGCCAGCCCATGACGGCCCATTGGGGCGTGCCGGACCCAGCCGCAGTAGCCGGTGATGAGGCGACCCGCATGAGCGCCTACCGGCGGGCCTTCCGGGAACTGGAGAACCGGATCAAGGTATTCGTGTCCCTTCCCATCGCCAGCCTGGACCGACTGCGCCTGCAGCAGAAGCTCGATGCCATCGGCCGCAGCAGCCTGGAGGAGGCCAATGAGCGCACAGTGTGAAATCGCCGGCAAGCAGGCGGCGGGCGCCGCCATGGGTTTTTTCGAGCGCTATCTCACGGCCTGGGTGCTGGTGTGCATCGTGGCCGGGATCGGCCTTGGCCACTGGCTGCCCGCGCCGTTTCAGAGCCTCGGCCGACTGGAGCTGGCCCGGGTAAACCTGCCGGTGGCCCTGCTCATCTGGCTGATGATCATCCCCATGCTGCTGAAGGTCGATTTCTCGGCCCTGCATCGGGTCCGGGAGCACTGGAAAGGCGTGGGCGTCACCTTGTTCGTAAACTGGGCGGTGAAGCCCTTCTCCATGGCGCTGCTGGGGTGGGTGTTCATCCGCGGTGTGTTCGCCCCGTATCTGCCCGCCGGCCAGATCGACGCCTACATCGCGGGGCTGATTCTGCTGGCCGCCGCGCCCTGCACGGCCATGGTTTTCGTCTGGAGCCGGCTCAGCGGAGGAGAGCCTAACTTTACCCTGACCCAGGTGGCTCTGAACGACACCATCATGATCGTCGCGTTCGCCCCGATCGTGGGTCTGCTCCTGGGGCTGTCAGCCATCGTCGTGCCCTGGGAGACCCTGTTCCTGTCGGTGCTTCTGTACATCGTCCTGCCGGTCGCACTGAGCCAGTGGTGGCGTGCCCGCCTGCTCGCACGCGGCGGTGAGCCGGTTCTGGACCGGACACTGGAGCGGCTGCACGTACCGTCCCTGTCGGCCTTGCTGGCCACTCTGATCCTGCTGTTCGGCTTCCAGGGCGAGCAGATCCTCGCCCAGCCACTGGTCATCGCTCTGCTGGCCGTTCCCATCCTGATCCAGGTCTACTTCAACTCCGCCCTGGCTTACCTGCTCAACCGCCGCCTGGGCGTGGCCCACTGCGTGGCCGGCCCGTCGGCACTCATCGGGGCCAGCAACTTCTTCGAGCTGGCCGTAGCCACCGCCATCGGGCTGTTTGGCTTCGAGTCCGGAGCCGCACTGGCTACGGTCGTCGGGGTGCTCATCGAGGTCCCCGTGATGCTCTCCGTGGTGCGCATGGTCAACGCCAGCAGGAGCTGGTACGAATCCGGCCTGCCCGCCTCATCCACACTGCCGGAGATTCCCTCAGCTTGAAGCTTCTTCTGCGCGCGCCTGGCGGCGATCCCGCGCATAGCTCATAATTCACAGCGGACTTGCGAACCGGCGTACGGGATTCTCCCCGCCGGCTGTCGGCTCCGCCGACGGCGACACTGCAGCGGCAGCAGACGCAGCATTGATGAAACGGCCCGCGAATACGGCACGCGCCAGCCCGGAGCTGTCGGCAGCACGAGTGGCGATTCTGTATGTCCTGCTCGCCGCGGCCTGGATCGCCCTGTCCGATCACCTGGTCGAAGCCCTCGCCCCGAATCCTTTCACCGCAAGTCTGCTCCAGACCATCAAGGGCTGGGCCTTCGTGACCGTCACCGGCTTGCTCATCTACGTTCTGGTGGTGCGCGACAGGCGCGCGGTCGAACAAAGCGAGAGCAAGCTGCACGCGTTCTTCGAATCCGACGCCGTGGGCATGCTGTTCGGCGACGTGCACGGACAGGTGCACGATGCCAACGACCGGTTTCTCCAAACCATCGGCTACTCCCGTGCCGAGCTGCAGCACGGCGCGATCCGCGGGACCGACATCACGCCCCCCGAGTTTCTGCCCGTGGACCAGGCCCGTGTCGTTCAGGCACGCATGGCAGGCGCGTGCAAGCCCTACGAGAAGCAGTACATCCGCAAGGACGGCTCCCGCGTGCCTGTGCTCGTGGGCTTTGTGCTGGTGGAGCCCGAGCGGGAACAATCGGTCGCATTCATCCTCGACCTGACCGAGCGCAAGCGCCTGGAAGACGAGCTGCAGCAGAAGGAAGCCCGTTATTGGGAGCTGATCGAGCACATGAGCAGTGGGGTTGCGGTCTACAACGCCGTGGACGAGGGGCGCGATCTGGACCCCATCAACCTGTACAACATCACCTGG
>CAYWTP010000094.1:0-12082 GCA_964461215.1 uncultured Ectothiorhodospiraceae bacterium
CGTATTCGATGTCGCCCATGCCCTGGTTGTTGCCGATGGTCAGGGTCAGGAACGACACCATCATCATCCGCCCGTCGGTGACGTTGCGGTCGAACAGCTCCAACGGATAAGCAATACGCATATCCTCGGTAGCCTCGTCGATGTGGTAGACCAGCGCATCCACGCCCTTGGTGAAGTCGTCGGTGGTGGAAACCTCCACGTTGGTCCCGGTGGAGGACTCGGCGGCGAAGTGGGCGGCGGCCTCCAGGTAGGCATGACCCGCCTTGGGCTTCATCTTGTAGGCAACCAGGATGTGGTTGCCGCCGGCCATCAGGTCGGCTTCATTCAGGCTAAGGTCGGAATAGCGTGCAGACTGGTCCAGTGCCATGTAGACATCCCCTCAGTTCGTGGTGACCCGCCACCGAGGTCGGAGTAGGGTCGTTGCTGCCAAGCGCGAGGAGGACAACCGGTCGCCGGACCCCATCCCTGCGCGAAATAGCCGCACAGAGTACATGGTCTTTAAGTATAAGTAAAGCTTTATGTTCTTATGGGTCTGGCACGGTGGGCAAAGGCTACCCGCCGGAAGGCCCGGCGACCCCGCCCGGCCACGCATGCAGCGTAGCCCGGCCCGGCGCCGCCCGCCTGCCCGCCAGCTCGCGGCGCAGGCGCTCGATCAAGCTGTCGTAGACGCGGTGGATGATGGTGCGGCTGTAGGAGTGATGGACGGTCAATGTGCAGTCGACCGGGTCGAGCAGGCTGCGGCGCGCGCCCTGCCGGAAGGCGTCCCAGCTCAACAGCGTGGCCTCCAGGCGCCGGTTCCAGCAGGACCAGTGACGGCCGTCCAAGGTCAGCACGTTGTCGCTCAGCCCGGGCAGCACCAGGGCCACGGAGCCGGTCGGGCTGGCCCTCCCCACCAGGCGGGCAAGGTTGTAGCACTCGGCGGGAATCCGGCAGGGCCGGCAGTCCGGCAGCTTCTTGGCAAGCATGAGAACCTCCTCGCAACCTCGGGGCCGCCGGTCCCGGCACGGCTTAAAGTTGAGTGTATGAGTAGGATTCTTGCCCGATTGGCGCCTCTATCAACACAGAAAACGTAGGTCTATCCGCGCTAAGGCTTCGGTACCGTACGCGGGCGCAGGGTGATATTGAATTCTCCATGCAAAGGAGCTGCCTTGTTCTCCTTCTCCCCTTCCCGGCTCAGCGCGATCACCTGCGAGTTCTTGCCGAAGGGATCGGCAGGTGCTCCCGGCGTGCCGGCGAAATAGAGCTGCGTCACCAGAGGCAGGTAGTTGGGGTGGGTCACCCGAAAATGGATGTGGGGCGGCCGGAAATGCCCGTCCCCGAGGTCGTATGCCGCCGGCAGCACCGTCTCGAAGCTGTAGTGGCCCTCGTGGTCGGTGAGGATCTGTCCCCGCAGCAGATAATGCGCGTGCTCAGGGCCACCCTCGGCACCGGGGAAGTAGTAGCGCCCGGAGGCACTGGCCTGCCAGACTTCCACCACCGCGCCGGCGAGGGGCACGCAGTCCGGGCCACCGACTACCCGCCCGGAGATCACCAGCCGCTCACCGGCCTCCTGCGGTGCCGCAAGGTGCTTGGTGAGCGGTGCGTCGGGAACGTAGAACGGCCCCAGCATGTCCGGCGCGGTGGGCTTGCACTCCAGTGACGCCTGGGCACCGCCGGCGAGCGGCCCCAGCATCCCGATTAGGACAATCCGCCCGAGGCGTCGACGCTCCCTCTGGCCACGTGTACCCATGCAAGTTCTCCGTGTGCACCACCGCTGACTCTCAGTATCGAACCATCGCGGCCTGCCGTCGAGTCCCGGCCCGCGTGTCTCCCCAGATCTCGCCCGTCCCTTCACCGCATCCACGCGCCTGCCGGCCACGCCCCTGGCGGTCTGTTGAGAAGGCGGGGAGACTCTGTGTCCTGTGTGCTCTCTGTCGTGGGAGAGAACGCCGTTCGAGCCGGTCGCTCCGCAGCGACGTCCATCACCACCCGCCCTCTTCAAACAGCGAACGGAATTCCCCAGTCAATGGAGCAGAGCGCTGCAGCTCCAACCAACGACCGGGTTGGAAACGCCATGTCGATCGACGGCCTTAGCTCCGATTGCGGAGGGCGTCGACCAGCAAGGCGAACGCCGGTGAGGACTGGCGCCGGACCGTAGACAGTGTGTCGGTCATGCGCCCCACCCAAGCTCACGAAGTTCGTCGTTGACTCAGTAACCTACGTCGGTCCGTTGACGACCCGGTGAGGTATGCGGGCTGAGCTTTGTCTGCTCCCAACTGACGCATGTCAACAACCACTGCCTTTCGCGAGAAGTGACGTGAATAGTGTGCTATGCGATCAATAGAGCGAGTAGAGGCGAGAGGGCGCCTGAAAGGGATTGCACTGCCCGGCGTGTTCTCTGAATTGTCGCCGTACCGATCCGGTCCATTGCCGTTCCCCTCCAGCTCACCTTCTCCATGCCTCAGCGGCGCGATCGGGTTGCGGCCGGTTCCACGTCGGCCTGCAAGCGGCGCCCGAACGCGTTGGCCGTAACGAGGAGGTGCGCCATGGCATATAGATTGAACACTCCGCTCACCAAGAACAAGACCTATCGAATCTGGATCAAGCATCTGCTACCGAAGGTGCTCAATGATGTCAGCGACAACGTGAGGCTAGAGTATGACCCAAACCCTTACGGGATCGTCTCGCGCAGCATCAAGACGATGCCCTTTACAAACGCCAAGTATGAACACCGGGCAAACGGCTGGAGTGTCTGCAAGCAGTTCTGGGAAGACTGTATTGACAGAACAAGCCTAAAGGAATTTCCCGACAGACATGGAGGAACAATCCAGCGGCCGAACGGACGGATCAACAAGGCGGATCTCGACGGCATCAAAGAGGCATTCGGCAATGACGCCAACATGTTGTTCGCCATCTCCATGCTGGCCAACCAGGCAACCGAAGGCGGACTGATGATGGGCCTGAACGGACAACTGAATGGCCAGGCAATCGCGGACGCGGTGATTCATCACAATAAGAAGAAGATTGTCATCTCCGGAAACGACTCCCACGAAATTCGGGTGATCAAAGGCAAGCACGGGCGCGCCGAAGTCCATCTCACGCAGTCGTGGAGCAATCGAAACTGCATCTTCGGTATGTATACCGACAGATACGGAACGGTCACCGTCGGTGATCTTGGCGTAAACCAGGTAACACTGGAGACGCATCTGGTACTCAAATCCACCAAGGACGCAATCAAGATCGACGTCAGACCAAGCTGGGCCAGAGCCAGATTTGTCAAGTATTCAACCGGCGGGCTGTTCTCTTCCAGCGCCAGCCCGGAGGAGATGGTAGAGGATCTCGTGGTGTAGTAGGCGTCGAGCGTGATGGGAGTACGCCGGCTCGCGAGAAGAGCCGCGGGCCATGTCATGCGGTGCCTGCCCGCTTTCTTGCAGGTCCGCCTGTCGGCCGTGTAGGCTGTGCCCTGGTAAGGGGAGCCGGCCGGATCCACCGCCGGTGGATGGGAGAACAGCCATGATTTCAACCCTGAGGCGCCCGCTACTGCGCGGCGTCGTCGCGTTCATGCTGACCGTGTCGGCGCCCGCAGGGGCCGACGAGCCACTCACACCGGGACTCATCGACGCCACCGAGCAGGAAGCTCGGCACGCCGCCGAGTTGGCCCACGAGTACCAGAGAATCTACAACGAGGTCCAGCGCGATCTCGACCGGCACAATCTCAAGCTGAACTCCGGCGTCATCCTGAGCGAGCAGTACCGCCGGCGCCTCAGCGCCGCCAAGGCCAAGCTGGACAAGGCGGGCCTGGAGTTGCGGCGCAAGGTGATCGAGATCACCGGCACGCGCGACAAGGCCAGCGAGCGCATGTACGCGCTCACCTATCACTGGGGCCGCGAGCTCTACGGCTAAGGGGATGTGGACCGAGATCAAGCAGACCCTGCACACCACCCACGACGGCTTCGGCGACCGCCGGACCTACGTCACCACCGAGTCCGTCACCAAGGGCCGCCTGTACCTCGTCACCCACGACGGCCAGGAGAAGATCTACGACCTGCACGGCGCCGAGCACCGCTTCCGCCCCGGCAACCTCATCACCTGCATCAACGAGGCCCGCCTGATCCGGGGTATCCAGTTCGTCAGCGTCTACAACCATAACTCCCGGGAGGCGAACCACTACGGGCTGTGGGACTCCAACGGCACGCCGTGGCTGGTGAACCTCATCGTCATCGGCGCGGCCGCCTGGTACGGCTTCGGCTGGGCCGAGGCCATCGGCGCCTTTGTGGCCGCGCCCTCCGCCAACCAGTTCTGGCTGGACGTCGGCTGGGCCACTCTGGTGGCCCTGGCGCTGACCCTGGCCACCCACGTTCCAATCACCCTCCGGCGCAACCTGCGCTACAAGCGCCGCTTCGTGCGCAAGGCCGAGAAGCTCGCCGAGTCCCAGGCCGACACCCTGCGCGATGCCTTCGCCCCGCCGGAAGCGGGCGCAGCCATCGCCGAATGACCCTGGAAGTGACGGCGAGTCCGGTCATGGGCGAAACGCGCACCCCGGCCCAGCCCTCCCGGCCAAGCCTACGCGCAGCAAGAGCCGTGTCGGCCAACCTTTGCTCGCGCCGATCGTCTTCGAGGGACGGCGGTAGGAGCAGTTCATGGACGGCGAGCGGCTGGCCCAGCGTACGGGTTATCTGGCGGTGTTCGACGCGACAACCAACGAGCGTATCGTGGCGATCAACGTCAACGACGTTCCTTTCAATCCCAACAAGGAGGCGGATGTGCAGGGCAGGTCCGATGAGAGGTGTGTATTGCCGCCCGTTACGAGGCGGCTATCACGACACCTACCCGGTTAGGTCAACCACCCAGTAAGCCCCGAATCAAGCACCCGGTCGCACCGGCCTCTTCCGGACTCGAGCGCCCAACATGATCAGGGGCGCCAGCAGCAGTCCGCCCGCCGCAGGCACTGGAACCGACCCTGTGTCCACGAAAGAACGGAAGCTGAGGTCGATCCCGGCACTGGCATCAACGGCCAAGGTGTCGGGGGTACCGAAGAATGCGGCGTAATAAGCACCTTCGGCGTAGGGATTTGCGTCGCTGCCGACCCAGTTCGCTGCGGGGTCCCCGACCGTTGCAATACCGCTGCCCGACAGGCCGACCACCGCCAGCACATCACCCGGCGCGACCGGGATGGTCGCGGCACGTAAATCGACCGTCGAGAATGCGGTGGTGCCCGCAGCTAAGCTGTAGGGTGTAGAGACGCTCGCGAGTGGCGCGGACACAAAGTCGGGACTACCGTCCACCTTGGTGGTGCGCAGCTCGAAGGTAAAGGTGCCAGTGCTCGCGCCGGCCGCACCCAGAAGCACATCCACATGATCGAGTGTCCCGCCTATACCAACGGTAAAAGTCTGGGCCTGAAAGGCGTTGTCGCCGGCCGCGCTGCTCACGTCCTCGAGAAACACCCCTAGAGTGGTGGTCCCGGGATTACTCTCCTGGTCGAGCACGACCGCGGCCTCGACAGGAATACCCGGTGAAAGCATGCAGGACATCAGCACCAGCCCCAGCGCAGGCAGCCGGACAGTCTTCGTTTTCATGGCACAATTTCTCAGCGGATCGGTTAGCGGATGCCGCACCATCCGGCCGTCGTTGCCGACTTGAGTCTGCGGCTTACCAAGGGAGAAATATAGACTACCTGCTCAGGTCAATCCGCCTACTGGCGCACAGACTCGGCGTTGTCAAGCGCATGAATTCCTGCCTATCGGAAGATCATGCGCGTGCAAAGTGCGAATGTGCCTCTCCCCTCCGGCTTTGCAATTCACGTCGAGTGCCCGCACCGGATTGGTCCCCGAGGGCAAGTCATGGGTGTCTCTACCCTCCCTACTACCCTCTCGTTCGTGGGCGTGATAGGAGCAAACGCACGATGTTTTACGGAAACTTAACTCAACGAACCCACCGATTCGCTATAGTCCGGGTCGTGCACCCCCAACCGGCGCGCCATCGGCGCACGGTGTACGACCACACGAGAGGGTATCGTTATGCTTCTTACCCCCGTCTTCCCGACCAGGACGGCCCGCATGGTGCTGGCCGCAACCGCGTTGCTGCTGGCCCGGCCAGGGCTCGCGGGCACCTTCGTCTACACCAGCTCCGGCAACAGCGATCCGTTGGTGTCGAACTTCAAGACCGTCACCGCATCCGGGTCCGGCCCCAGCGCCGTCGCTACCGGCACGGCGCTGAGCGTACCCAGCCTGAACGGCACGGTCACGGCGACGGCGAGCGCCAACGATCTCACCGGCATCGATCGCGTCCTCGCCTCCATCGATCTCGGACCCACCCCCGACCTCGCGTCGGGCCAATCGTCGGCGTTCGCCTCGGCGAGCTTTTCCTCGTCCGATCTCACGCTGTTCCCGACGACGGGCACCGGTACGGGCACGGGCATGGTCCATGTCACGGCCTCGTTCTCTTTCGACGGGACGATCGACCTCGTGTCCAATACCCAGGGCACGTTCACCGGGGACCTGCAGGCGGCGCTCGATCCGTTGCAGCTTTCCACCTTCGTCGGCTCGCACCTCGATTTCATCGCGCCGACGCCCGGCGCGACGCCCCATGCGTTCGGGAACGGCACTTACACCGTCGACAAGAACGCCGGTGGCGCGGCGGCCGGCACGTTGACGGTAGGCCTCGACGTGACGCCGGGCACGCCGTTCTACTTGACCGCGATGCTCTATGCCAACATCGATATCTTCGACCACGACCAAGCCGGCTCTGGCACCATCGACGGTTTCCACACGGGCACGCTCTCGCTCTCGGAGCCGAGCGGATACACGCTCGTCAGCCCGAGCGGCACCTACGGGCTGCCCACGTCCGTGCCGTCCGTGCCGCTTCCCGCACCATGGCTGTCAATGATGACCGGCCTCGGGGTGTTCGGCGTGGCCGCGCGCCGGCGCCGCGCGCCCGCGGCCACCTGACGGGTACCCGCCCCGCGCCCCGTCCTCGAGGGGACGGGTGCTCTAAATAGCTGTTCCGAATGGTCGATCAATCGGCGAACCGGTGTCGCGGAGCGCCGCGCCGGCAAGTCTGTCGCGTATTTCGGAACAGCTATTTAGCCGACGCAGCCCCCCTGCAACACCACGCCCGAGCGCAGCCGACAGCCTGGGCGCAATCTCGTCCTGCCGATCCGCTGGTTTGAACCTGCGATTTCCGTTGCCTGCTCGTATTGCCGTTTCCAAACGCCAGACGGGCCGGCTGACGGTCCCTACCCTTGGCTCCGGACGTGTCCTGCCAGGCCACACTGCCCGCACATAAGCAATGGGTGTTCTCGTTTGACTGGCCCGGACGGCTCGCGGACACGGCCGCAACGGTCACGGGAGATTCATTTGCGCCGGGACAGCTATGCGCCTTCACTCTGCGCTAGAATCTTGCGGTGTCCTGGTAGCATGCCCTGGGCGGGCCGGTCCGCCGGTGTCGATACACGACCCGAGCACCCACCCGGCCGCGGAGGCGCGCGGTGATCGACAACGTCGGGGCAGCCGGCCATGTTTACCTCAGTCCGCTATCTGGTCTTGCTTCTCTACCTGGTGTTGGGTTGCGCAACCGCCGCCGCAGGGAACGGCCCTGCGCACAAAGCCTTTCCAAGGCCTCCGGCACTGGCGCCCGCCGTGTCGTTCTGGACACGCGTCCACACCGAGATAGACACCGGTAGCGGCTTCATCCACGACGACCGTCGCCTCGACGTCGTCTACGAAGCGCTGCGCCTGGACGCGGACGCCTCACCGTCGGCCCAGGACCGGGCCATCGAGGCAGCACGCGAGCGCTACCGCAAGGCACTGCTCGCGCTCGCGTCCGGGAAACGTTCCAATCTCACCGAAACCGAACGGCGGGCCCTGCGGATCTGGGGCAAGAGTGCAAGCGCTGCCCAGCTGGCGGCGGCCGCGCAGCGCGTGCGCTTCCAGCGCGGGCAGGCCAATCGGTTCAACAGCGGCCTGGCCCGGGCCAGCAAGTGGCAGCCTCACATCGAAGCCATCCTGCGCAAGGAGGGCCTGCCAGCCCGAGCTGGCGGCCGACCCCGCCGATTGCCGGGTGCACGAGGACGGCGCCATCATCGTTCAGGCCGCCGAGACTCTGGGCCACTATGCCGAATGGCTGGGTGTTCCCAGCAAGCACCTGCGCAAGATCAATCGGCTGAAGCACGGTCCGCTCGTCGTCATCGGCCATCGTCTGAAGCTGGATCTCACCAAGACCTCCAAGGCCAGCTTCGAGCGCCGGCACGCCGCCTATCACGTCGCCCTGGAAACGAGCTATTTCCAGACCGTCCGGATCGCCGGCATGCGCCAGCACAAGGTCCGGAGCGGCGACACCCTCTGGCGCCTCGCCGAGCAGCGCTACGGCGTTCCCCTGTGGCCGCTGCGCCAGTACAACCCGGACATCCCCCTGGACAGCGTGCTGCCCCTCGGCGGTGTAATCTCCGTGCCGATCCTCGCAAGAGGCTGAGTACGCGTTCTGCCCTGAAGACCCTGCAAATGCGAGAGCTACGGCTACGACGAGATCCAACAGCCGCCGGAACGCCATCGGGTACTCGCCCCGGATGCGCCGGCCGCGCTGTGGGGCCTGCCCGAGCCCCGCGAGACCGACAGCATGCCTGACCGGACTAAAGCTACCGCGCATCTTAATCCCTTGATTCATGAGGTCGACGGTATGCGTGCCTCGGCGCCGGCTTAACCGACGATCGCGGCGGCCCCTGCGCGGCAACGCCCCGCGGTGCTGACCGTCGAGCACCTGTGCAAGACCTACGGCGCGACCACTGCCGTGGACGGGGTTTCCTTCTCGCTCAGCCATAACGAGATCGTCGGCCTGGTGGGCCCCAACGGCGCAGGCAAGACCACCATCATCAACATGATCCTGGGCGTACTGGAGCCCACCTCGGGCGACGTCATGGTCGACGGCCTGGATATCCGCACCGACCGCTCCCGTGCACTGCAGCGCACCAACTTCGCAGCCGTCTACACGCCGCTGCCCGGCAATCTCACCGTAGCTCAGAACCTGCGTGTCTTCGGGCTCATCTATGGCGTTCACGGTCTGGCGGGGCGGATCGACATGCTGCTCGAACAGTACGAACTCGAACGGTTCCGCAATGTAAAATGCGGGCTGCTGTCGTCGGGCGAACAGACCCGGGCCGGTTTGGCCAAGGCCATGCTCAATCGCCCGCGGCTGCTGCTCCTGGACGAGCCGACCGCCTCGCTCGACCCCGTGGCGGCCCACGACATCCGCGTGCGAATTCACGAGTTCGCCACGCGCGATTCCGCCGCCATCCTGTGGACGTCGCACAACATGTACGAGGTCGAAACGGTATGCGATCGCGTGCTGTTCCTGTCGCACGGCCGCATCCTGCTCCAAGGAGATCCCCGCACCCTGCCGCGCGAGCACGGCAGGAAGACCCTTGAGGAGTTGTTCGTCACCGTGGCGCGAGAGCCGCTTACGCTGAAGGATGCCTGATCCGCATGTCCATCACCCGAACCTTCGCCATCGTGCTGCGCCTGTTCTACCTGATGCGGGGGAGTTCCGCGCGTCTGTTTCCCGTGTTCGCGTGGATCGCCGTCGACATGGTGCTGTGGGGCTTCATCACGCGGTATCTCAACAGCGTAACGGCATCGGGTCTTGATTTCGTTCCACGCCTCCTGGGCGCGGTGCTGCTCTGGGATTTTCTCATCCGCGTGATGCAAGGGGTGACCATGGCGTTTTTCGAGGATGTCTGGTCGCGCAACTTTCTCAACCTCTTCGCAACGCCGCTGCGCATTTCCGAGTACCTCGGCGGCCTGATCACCGCGAGCATCCTGACCAGCTCGGCCGGTCTGGCGATCATGCTCGTACTGGCCACGGCCGTCTTCGGGCTGTCATTTTTCGCCTACGGGCTGTCGATCGTTCCTTCGCTGCTGATACTGTTCCTGTGCGGTATCGCACTCGGAATCTTCAGCAGCGCCGTAGTGCTGCGGCTGGGGCCAGCCGCGGAATGGTTCATCTGGCCCGCACCGGCCGTGATCTCGCCTTTTGCCGGGGTGTTCTACCCCATCGCGACGCTGCCCGCCTGGATGCAGTATGTCTCCGCCGCGCTGCCGCCAGCCTACGTGTTCGAGAACTTGCGCGCCGTGGTAGGCGGCGGTCATCTTTCGGCCCCGGCGCTGGCTTGGGGTAGCTGTCTGACGCTGCTGTATCTTCTGCTCGCCGGGTGGTATTTCGCCCGCACCTACCGCCACGCAGTGCGTACCGGACTTCTGGCTCGTTACAGTGCCGAGAGCGCGGCCTAGCAAGAACCCGCGCGCGCAAACGCACCCGTGCTCTGCATGCCCTTCCACAGCGTCCAGGTGGCTGGCGTCCTTGTTTCACCCAGGTGGGGCACAAGACAAGGCCTGACCCTATGTCCTAGTTCTCTGATGTCCTCCAAGTACCGGGGAAAGTCCCTTTCACTAGCGACTACCACTTGCCGATTGTTGCCACGCTGCATCACATGGTGTGGATAGCTCGGCAATATGATTCACCCCATCCTTGGCATCGCTCCTTCCTCCGCGGCCTTCCTTTACACGGCAACTCTAGCCCCTCCGAACAAAAGACGGAAGAAAATATAGACTACCCCATCAGGTCAATCCGCGTACTGGCGCGCAGACTGGGCGTTGTTCAACGCATGAATTCCTGCCTGTCGGAAGATCATGCGCGTGCAAAGTGCTGTCGCGTTCGCCTTCTCGTTCGTGGGCTTTAACCAAGAGCAAAGGCCGGACGTTTCACGGACTCTTAACTTAATGAACGCACCAGCCGACCGTTGGGTAGTCGAACACTTGGCGTCGCTGACTGCAAGGTCGTTGGGTCCGAGCAAGCCAGGGCCGGCGGCCCGCACGCGAGTCAGGTAAACCATCCCCGGCATTGCCCCAGGTTCAGCACACTGCCGAAACACGGGATCAGGGTCATCCTCGAGCGTCCACTCCCGCGCCAGACAACGGCTCCCCCCTTCTCCGCCGGGCCGGCGCTTTACGCCGCGATAATTCGGATGGTACTTTTAGCGCACAAGGCTGTTCGACCATGCAGTATTCGCTCGGGCCTTACCAGCCAAACGGACGCTTCCCGCGTCGAAGCGCCAGCCTTCTACTTGCGTGGCTTGGAGACCCAACAACAACGGAGCTAAGCCGATGCACTATTGCCTTCCGTTGAGCAAGACCCGCCGCCACGCCGGCTTGGCCGTGGCCCTGGTCCTGGCTGGCGGACTTGCGGCCCTTGCGCCGCCCGCGGCCCCGGCGGCGACGGCGCACTTCGCTGACACCTTCGACCTGCCGCTCCCCCCCGCCACGTATGGGACGGTATTCAATGGAGAACACGTGCCCAACGGGACCATCGACACCGCCCTGGGTACCGCAGATCGGAGCTTCGGTCTCCAGCTTGACAATGGTGATACTTCGCCATACCACCCCTCCTATTCCTGCGTCGGAACCGACTGCCCGGCTGCCGGGGACACCGCCTGGCATCTCTATTTCGACTCGGCAGATCAACCCGGAGCGTTTGTCGACATGTGGTACGATTTCGGCAACACCCCGGCGGACTTCACCGGGGGAGGCAAGATGGCCCTGGACTTCGCCAGCTACGATACCCTCAGTAGCACTGCGTCCGGCCAGGTCACCTTCATTGCCCCCGGCGGCACCGCTGCTACGGTACCCTTCGATCTACCCAGTGGCGTGCTGCAATCCACGCCCACCCGCCTGTTGATCGACTACTCGGGCCTCCCGGTGGACCTGTCGAACATCTCGCTCATGATCGTCGGCTTCCATTTCGTCGGCGCCGGCGGGACCTTCACCATGGATAGGATCTCTACTGTGCCCGTGCCCGCAGCACTGCCGCTCTTCGTCAGCGCCCTGGCCGCACTCGGCGGGCTGGCGCGGCGACGGCGCAGCGCAATCGAAAATGTCTGAAAACCACGACACCCAGCAATTTGACTCGCGAGGCATCTACCGGCCACAGGATGCCGCGGCAACATCTTCCTCGCCGCAGCGGACACTCGTTATACTCGACGTTGTCGATAAGCTTTACACCTTCGATGGTGGGCCTGATAACACGCAGCGGCCGAGGCCTAACGAAAGCTTAGCTG
>CAYWTP010000095.1:0-12074 GCA_964461215.1 uncultured Ectothiorhodospiraceae bacterium
CCAGAAATTCGGCAGTGAATGGGGCTGCGCCGTCCAACTGCAACCGCCGACCAAGTTGGAAAGGTAATTTCGATCAACGTCCTAAGGCAAGCAGTGAATCCTCCGGCTCTGCGCCTCCAGGCCGTGACCAAGCGGTACGGGCTGCAGCCGGCGCTGGATCGCGTGGACCTGGCGGTGGAGCGCGGCGAGTTTTTCGGGCTCGTGGGGCTGAACGGAGCCGGCAAGACCACCTTGATCAAGGGCTTGCTCGACTTCTGCGACCTGGACGGCGGGATTGCGGAGATCTTCGGGATCAGCCATCTGCGCACCGAATCCAGGCGGGGTCTCGCCTTTCTGCCGGAGCGGTTCACGCCGCCGTACTTCCTGACCGGCCGGGATTTCCTGCGCTACATGCTGCGACTGCACGGCGTACCTTTCTCTCCGCCCCGGGTTGCTCAGGTGCTGGCTGAGCTGGATCTGGAGCCCGCGGCCTTGCAGAAGCCCGTACGGGACTTCTCCAAGGGCATGTCCCAGAAGCTGGGCCTGGCCGCATGTCTGCTGAGCGACCGGGACCTGCTGGTGCTGGACGAGCCCATGAGCGGCGCTTCGTCGGCCCCTCCCACGAGTGCCGCGAGCGGTTCCAGGCCGACGACCTGGAGCAGGCGTTCCTGAGGTGTATTGGCGAAGAAGTGAGGAGTGAGGGGAAAGAAATTCCCATGAAGTGACAACGCCTTGTTTGTTCTTGGGTTTCCTTCGTGTCTTCGGTGCGCCTTTGTGGTTGCTCTCAGCGTCTCAGCGTCTCTGCGCGAGATAATCGTTCCCCTACAGCGTACAGCTTGGAGTCCAGTTTCCGACTGCGTCCCTTCTACGTTGAACCCTTTGTGCCTTTGTGGTTATCTCTTCAGCCCTTAGCCTCCGCAGCCTACGTCCTAAAGGAAGGCGCCGCGGGTCCGATATTCTGGAACACATGGGAGGACTGCCGCAGATGCAACACCAAGCGCCCGCAGACGACGGACAGAACATGCCTGAACCGAGCCAGGATCCATCCCTACCACCTCTGGAAGCCGACGCCGTCGCCATGGTCCTCAACCAGGCGCCCGCCGGCATCGCGGTCGAGGCGCGGGACGGCACGATCGCGTGGGTCAGCGCAACCCTGGAGGTACTTCTTGGTCAGTCGGCGGGTGAGGTGGTGGGCCGGACCCTGGAGGCGCTACCGCTGGTCTGGGTTCCCGGCGGCCCGATTTGTCAGCTGAGCGGACCCCGCAAAGGCGACACGGAATGGTTGCACCATGTTCGCCACCCCATTTCCGGCAACGCCCAGGCGGCCGCAGTTCACTATTTCCTGGACGTCACCGATGCCGAACGCCTGCGCATTCAGGTTGGCCGGCTGCAGCAGGCCTTGCACGGGCAGGTGTCGACCGACCGGACCACGGGGCTGCTCAACCGCCGGGCGGTCCTGTGCCAGCTGGAGGCCCAGGTAGCCCGCAGCCGGCGTTACGCCAATCCGCTGTCGGTGGTGCTCCTGCGTCTGGGCATGCGCGGCGAGACCTCCGAGGCGATGGCTGAGCAGCGGGTTCTGGACATCAGCCGGCTGCTGCGGGATCAGACCCGCTGGCCCGACATCATCGCCCGCTGGGACCGGCAGGAGTTTCTCTTGGTGCTGCCTGAAACCGGCAGTGAAGCCGCGGGTCTGCTGGTAGACAAGCTATATCAGCGCCTGGACGCCACGCAGGCTGTTCACGGGCGCAAGGGGCCGGTTTGTACCGCCAGCTTCGGCGTTGCCGAGTGGATCAAAGGTGACGACGGGCATGGGTTGGTCAATCGGGCCGTGGAGGCCTTGCGGTAGCTCGCCAACTCTCATCAGGCTTGCACCGGCAAGACGTGGGTTGCGGGGCTGACCGTGGAATAGATGAGGGGGGACGCTGGTATGAACGCTAGCCCGCATCCGCGATGGTGAAGTCATGAGTGATCTGGGCTGTCTTGGCGAGCATGATGGAGGCCGAGCAGTACTTCTCGGTGGAGAGCTGCACCGCGCGTTGCACCTGGGCCTCCTTCAGGCCGTTCCCGCTGACGATGTAGTGCACGTGGATTGCCGTAAACACCTTCGGCGGCTTTGCCGCTCGCTGGGCCTCCAGCTCCACGATACAGTCCGTCACCGGCTGTCTTGCACGCTTGAGGATGTGTACCACGTCAAATGCGGTGCATCCACCCATGCCCAGCAGCAGCATTTCCATGGGACGCACGCCCAGGTTGCGCCCACCGTCTTCGGGCGGACCGTCCATGATTACGCTGTGGCCGCTGCCCGATTCGCCCATGAAAGTCATCTCTTCCACCCACTTCACACGCGCCTTCATCACGCTGCTCCACCCCACCGTCGCCGGCGACAGCGTAGCATAGTTCGACAACCTGTAGCGCCTTGCATACACTTAGTGGCGACGGGCACATAGCCAGGGGCACGAATAGTGGCCAGCGGAATTACCATACCTCCCAGTAGGATCGGCATCGGCAAGAGCGCTGAGTTCCAGCGCTTTCTCGACAACTGCCATCGGCGCGTGTATCCGCCCAAGACCGTCATTATCACCGCAGGTGACCACTCGGATGAGCTTTTCTTCATTCTGAAGGGCTCGGTGTCGGTGCTCATGGAGGACGACAACGGGCACGAGATCGTGCTGGCCTACCTCAATGAGGGCGATTTCTTCGGCGAAATCGGGATGTTCGACGAGCAGCGCAAGCGCAGTGCCTGGGTGCGGGCGCGCACCCGCTGCGAGCTGGCCCAGATCAGCTACGAAAAGCTGCAGGCGCTGTTCAATGATTCCTGCGAAGTCCTATTCCGCCTGGCCGGCCAGATGGCCCTTCGACTGCGCAACACCAGCCGCAAGGTGGGTGACCTGGCGTTCCTGGACGTCTCCGGCCGCGTGGCCCGGGCTTTGCTGGATCTGTGTAAGCAGCCCGACGCCATGACCCACCCCGACGGCATGCAGATCCGGGTGACCCGCCAGGAGCTGGGCCGCATCGCAGGATGCTCCCGGGAGATGGTGGGACGGGTCCTGAAAGATCTGGAGGAGAAGCACCTCATCTGGGTCAAGGGCAAGACCATCGTGGTATACGGGGCGCGCTGAGACGGAAGGCCTGAGGCTGTAGGCTTAAGGCTGTAGCGCAAAGACCATATCGCGCAGAGACGCGAAGGCGCCAAGAATAACCACAAAGGCACGAAGGCGATCCAGAAGCAAACGGATCTTTGTGTCCTTTGTGCCTTCGTGGTCACTCTCCATTCTTCACGCATCAGGTATCAAGCTGCCAGCGCCCAGCTTCTTGCCCCTTACCTCTCTTCAACGCCTTCCGTGTGTTCCGTGGCCAAATTTCCGGCTCTTGGCGGGCGCACGACTGCATGGATGCAGGAAGTGGAGCGCTGCTGGGAGCAGGCGCCGAGCCGGCCCTCGCCTCACCCCTTACTCCTTACCCCTCACCTCCACAGCAAACAGCTCCCGTAGCTTGGCGCCCGGGTCCGCGGCCTTCATGAAGGCTTCGCCGATAAGGAAGGCATTTGCGCCATGGCTGCGCATCAGGGCCACGTCCTGCGGGGTGTGGATCCCGCTCTCGGTCACCGCGATCCGGTCGGCGGGGATGTGTCCCAGCAGGTCCAGGGTGGTCTGCAAGCTGGTGTGGAAGGTTCGCAGGTTGCGGTTGTTGATGCCGAGCAGGGGCGTCTTCAGGGCCAGGGCGCGGTCGAGCTCCTGCCGGTCGTGGACTTCCACGAGTACGTCCATATTCAGCCCGGTGGCGACGTCCGCCAGGTCGAGCAGCCTCTGATCATCCAGGACCGCCACGATGAGCAGGATGCAGTCCGCACCGATGGTCCTGGCCTCGTAGACCTGGTAGTCGTCGATGATGAAGTCCTTGCGCAGGACCGGGAGTTCGCACGCGGCGCGGGCCTCGCGCAGGTACGCCTCGTCCCCCTGGAAGAAATCGCGGTCGGTGAGCACCGAGAGGCAGGTAGCGCCGCCCTGCTCGTAGCTGTTGGCGATGGAGGCCGGATCGAAGTCCGGCCTGAGGATGCCCTTGCTGGGCGAGGCCTTCTTGACCTCGGCAATGACCGCCGCCTGGCCAGCGTCCAGCCTCCGGCGGATGGCCGGCACGAAGGGACGTACCGCGGGTGCCTGCGGGACACGCTGACCCAGCTCCACCAGAGGCACGTTGCGACTGCGCTCGCCTATTTCTTCGCTCTTGCGCGCAAGAATGCGGCGCAGAATATCGGGTGTGTCGTTCATCCGTTTGGTTCAACAGATTGGTCTAGCCATGGAGTCCACGGAAAAGGCGTTTTCTGAGAGAATCGTCTCGTGCAAAGACGCAGAGGCGCCAAGATCGACCACAAAGGCACAAAGACACGAAGGAAACCTCAGAACTAACGAAGCATTGTAGCTGGGCAGGCGCACGACTGTATGGATGCAGGAGGAAGAGCGCTGCCGAGAGCGGGCGCCGGGCCCGCCCTCACCCCTCACTCCTCACCACCTTCCGTGGCGAATTTCTTCGTCAGTCGCACGAGTTCGTCCAGCTTCCTACGGGCCGCGCCGCTGGCGATGACCCGGGCGGCCATGTCTACTCCCGCCTCGATGCTGTCGGTGAGATCGGCCGCATAGACCGCGGCGCCGGCGTTCAGCACGACGACGTCCCGGGCCGGGCCCGGGGTGTTGTCCAGCGCGGCCCGCAAGGTGGCCAGGCTCTGCGCCACCGACTCCACGGCCAGGGACTTGACGTCGCTGCGGGGCAATCCGAAGCGCTCCGGCGACACGGTGAAGCTGTGCACCGCGCCGTCCTTCAGCTCGGCCACCAAGGTGGGGGCGCCGATGCTGATCTCATCCAGGCCGTCCTGGGAGTGGACCACGAGCACATGGTGGCTGCCCAGGGCGGCCAGCACTCGGGCCACCGGCTCCACCCAGTCCTGGCTGAAGACCCCCAATAACTGGTTGGGAGCGCCGGCTGGGTTGGTCAGGGGTCCCAGCAGGTTGAACAGGGTACGCACGCCCATCTCCTTGCGGGGACCGATGGCGTGCTTCATGGCACTGTGGTGGCGAGGGGCGAACATGAATCCCACGCCCACCTCGTCGACGCAGCGTGCGACCTGCTCGGGGGTAATCTCCAGGCGCACTCCGGCCGCCTCCAGAACGTCCGCGCTTCCGGACTTGCTGGATACCGAGCGGTTGCCGTGCTTGGCCACCCTTCCTCCGGCGGCCGCGACCACGAAGGCGCAGGTAGTGGAGATATTGAAGGTGCTGGCCCCGTCTCCACCGGTGCCCACGATGTCCACCACGTGCTCGCCGGAAACCGAAACGCCGGTGGCCAGCTCCCGCATCACCGCAGCCGCGGCCGCGATTTCTTCGACCGTTTCCCCCTTCATGCGCAGCCCGATGAGGAACCCCCCGATCTGGGCCGGGGTGGCCCCCCCGGTCATGATCGTATGCATGACGGAAGTCATATCCTCGCGGGCAAGGTTCCGGCGCTCAGTCACCGCGCGAATGGCTTGTGGCATGTCCAATGGTCGCTGCGCTCCCCGTGAAACGTAGAACGTGAAACGTAAGGACGTGAGACGTGAAGCGGTTTGTGAGCCGGCTCTTGCGTTTCACCTGCTACGCTCCATGCTCTACGTGTAGTTCAAGAAATTCCTCAACAGCTCATGTCCGTGGCGGGTCAGAATGGACTCGGGATGGAATTGAACGCCTTCCACCTGCAGCTCCCGATGCCGTACGCCCATGATCTCGTCGACCTCGCCTGAAGGCGTCTCGGTCCAGGCGGTGATCTCCAGACAGGCGGGCAGGGTGGCTTTGTCGATGACCAGCGAGTGGTAGCGGGTGGCCTGAAAAGGATTCTCCAGGCCTGAGAACACGCCTTCGTTCTTGTGGTAAATCATCGACGTCTTTCCGTGCATGATCCGGCCGGCGTGCACGATGCGCCCGCCGAAGACCTGGCCGATGCTCTGGTGCCCCAGGCACACGCCCAGTATCGGCAGCTTGCCGGCGAGGCCGCGGATGGCCTCCATGGAGATCCCGGCTTCATTGGGCGTACAGGGTCCCGGGGAGACCACGACGTGGTCGGGGGCCATGCGCTCAATGTCTGCCAGCGTAATCTGGTCGTTGCGGTAGACCCGCACTTCGGCCCCCAGCTCACCCAGATACTGGACCAGGTTGTAGGTGAAGGAGTCGTAGTTGTCGATCATCAGGAGCATATGAGGCCCAACCACCTGTATCGTGAGGCGCACTACCGGCGCCCGTGCAGCGAAAACCGGCATCATACCGGCTTTTCGCCCGCCGTCCATTTACTAGGAGCGAGGAGCTCACCACAAAGGCGCGAAGGGCACGAAGACAGAAGAAATGAGGAGTGATGGGTGCGTCAGGCCTGAACCGCTTGACAGCCTGGTGTGGGGTGGCCTAGGTTGCCTGCTACGGGAGGGGTTGCGCATGCTTTCATACCGAGATGGGGCCATCGCCCGGGGGGGAGGTGGTCCCCGGCTGCTGGCCATCGCCTTACTCTGGCTGCTGGCGGTCGGTGTCGCCATGGCCCAGCAGAGCGAGAAGTGCCTGCTCTGCCATAGCCGCGCGTTGTCCATGCGCGTCGATGGAAAGGTCATCTCGCTCAAGGTGGACAAGAGCGCATTCGCGCAATCGGTGCACGGCAAGCTCGCCTGCACCGTCTGTCACCAGGATCTGAAGGGCTCGGGCATTCCCCACAAGAAGTCGGTGGAACCGGTGCAATGCGGGCGCTGTCACGCGGGGGTGCAGAAGGTTTACGACGCCAGCCTGCACGGGCGCGCCCTGGCGGCAGGCGATCCCACGGCCCCGCGCTGCAGCGACTGTCACGGCAAGCACGACATCCGTTCGCCGAAGGAGGCCGACTCGCCCACGGCGGTCGTCAATGTGCCGGCCCTGTGCGGCCGGTGCCACCGGGAGGGCTCGCCGGTATCCCGTTCGCACGCTATCCCCCAGACCCACATCTTGTCCAACTACTCGATGAGCATCCACGGCGAGGGCTTGTTCAGGCAGGGCCTGACCGTCACCGCCGTCTGCACGTCGTGTCACACGGCCCACAACGTCCGTTCCCACACCGACCCCGAGTCCACCATTAACGCGGCCAACATCGTGGCTACCTGCACCCAGTGCCACGCCCAGATCGCGCAGGTGCACCGCAAGGTCATCGAGGGGCGCCTGTGGCAGGAGGAGCCCCACAAGATCCCGGTCTGCGTCGACTGCCACGCTCCGCATAAGGTCCGGCACGTGCTGTATCCGGCTGGGTCGGCCAACGCCGACTGCCTGAGCTGCCATGGCGACCGGACCCTGACTGCGACGGCGCAGCGCGACGGCAAGCCGGTCTCGTTATACGTGGACCTACAGCGCTACAACCGGAGTGCTCACGCCGACGTGGCCTGCGCCCAGTGCCATACGGAGGTGACACCCTCCAAGGTCCGGGCCTGCGCGACCATCAAGAGCAAGGTGGACTGTGGGATCTGCCATGCCGAACAGGTACAGCGCTACCAGGCCAGTATTCACGGCCGTCTGGAGGCCAAGGGGGACCACGACGCCCCCACTTGCGGGACCTGCCATGGCAGCCACTACATCCTGAGCAAAAAGCTGCCCGAGTCCCCCATCTTCCCGCGCAACCAGCCTAAGCTGTGCGGTCAGTGCCACCGGGCGGGCGAGCGGGCGGCCCTGCGAATCGCCTCCGAGCGGGGCGACGTGGTGCGCTTGTACGAGGACAGCATCCACGGCAAGGGTCTGGTGGAGAGCGGCCTGCTGGTTGCTGCAACCTGTGTGGATTGCCACGGCAGCCACGACGAGCTGCCGCCGAGCGACCCGGAATCGACGGTCAATCCGCGGCACATCGCCGATACCTGCGGGCACTGCCACGACGGCATCGAGCAGACTTTCAGGACCAGCATTCACTGGCCGGGAAACGGCCAGGCGCCCGCCGCCGATCTGCCCACCTGCAAGGACTGCCATTCCTCCCACACCATCTCGCGAACCGATAAGCCGGGATTCCGGACCCGGGTGATGGATCAGTGTGGCCACTGCCACAAGAAGGAGGCCGAGACCTACTTCGACACCTTCCACGGCAAGGTTTCCCGACTGGGGGCGGATGCCGTCGCGAAGTGCTCCGATTGCCACGGCACCCACAACATCCTGCCCCCCCACGATCCCGGATCGACCCTGAGTCGGGATCACGTGGTCCAGACCTGCGGCAAGTGTCACCCCGGCTCACACAGGCAGTTTGCGGGCTATCTGACCCACGCCACGCACCATGACCCAAAGGAGTATCCGTGGCTGTTCTGGTCCTTCTGGGGCATGACCATCCTCCTGATAGGCACGCTGGCCGTGGCGCTCCTCCATGCCCTGGCCTGGCTGGTGCGACTGTGGCTGGACCGGGAGCAGTGGCGGGCGCACAAGGCGCTGATTGCGGCGCACGGCGAGCGGGTCTACTGCCGCTTCGACCCCTTGCTGCGGCTCCAGCACCTGTTTCTGCTTCTGAGCTTCTTCGACCTGGCCCTGACGGGCATGGCATTGAAATTCTCCTACATGGGCTGGGCGCAAGCGGTCTCCCGGGCCCTGGGCGGATTCGAGGCCATGGGGATCCTGCACCGCATGGGCGCCATAACCTTGATCGTCGTCTTCCTGGTCCACCTGTGGGATGTGCGCCGGCGCAAGCAGCAGTCGGGCAACACCTGGTGGCAGCAGATAACGGGGCCCAACTCGATTCTCTTCAACGGCAGGGATCTGCCGGAGCTGATGGCCTCCCTGAAGTGGTTCTTCGGTCAGGGGCCACGGCCCCGGTACGGCCGCTACACCTACTGGGAGAAATTCGACTACTTCGCGGTCTTCTGGGGCGTAATGGTCATCGGCAGCACGGGCCTGGTGCTGTGGTTCCCGGAGCTGTTCACCCGGCTGCTGCCGGGCTGGTCGGTGAACGTGGCTACCATCATTCACAGCGACGAGGCCTTGCTGGCGGTCGGCTTCATCTTCACTATCCACTTCTTCAACGGCCACTTCCGGCCGGACAAGTTCCCCCTGGATCCGGTCATCTTCACCGGCCGCATTTCGCTGGAGGAGCTCAGGGTCGACCGCCCGGAGGAGTATGAAATCCTGACCGAGCGCGGCGAGCTGGGCGAGAAGATGATGAAGCCCCCATCGACGATGCTGGATCGGGTCTCCAGGACCTTCGGCTTCACATTCCTCGGCATAGGCCTGACCCTGATCGCCCTGATCATCTACACCATGCTGTTTGGGTATCGTTGAGGCGGACGATGTCCGCCTTCAGTCAGCCAAGGAACTTGCCTCGGAGCCCGCCCGGGACGCAAGGTATGAGGGGCCACAGGCCTGTGGCCCCAAGCTCCTCACACCTCACTTCTTCTACCTTTGCGCCTCTGCGTCTCGGCGCGAGATCGTCTTTTCTTGAGAGGTGGCTTGGCGGAACCCGCCAGCGGTTCCGCCCTACGGCCTGGAACCTGCGTCCAGGCCCGCTTCTGCCAGGGCGACGGCGCGGAAGATGGCCCGGCCCTTGTTCATGGTCTCGTCCCACTCGCGGGCCGGCACCGAGTCCGCCACGATACCGGCGCCGACCTGAATGTGCAGGGTCCGGTCCTTGATTACCGCCGTGCGGATGGCGATGGCGGTGTCCATGTCCCCGCGCCAGTCCAGATAGCCCACGGCTCCCGCGTAGACCCCCCGCTTGACCGGCTCCAGCTCGTCGATGATCTCCATGGCGCGCACCTTCGGGGCGCCGGAGACGGTGCCGGCGGGAAAGGTGGCGCGCAGGGCATCGACCGCGCTCATGCCCTGGCGCAGTCGGCCCACCACGTTGGAGACAATATGCATGACGTGGGAGTATCGCTCGATCACCATCTTCTCGGTCAGGTGCACGCTGCCGACCTCGGCCACCCGGCCAACGTCGTTGCGTCCGAGGTCGATGAGCATCAGGTGCTCGGCCAGCTCCTTGGGGTCGGCCAGTAGGTCCTTCTCCAGGGCCTGGTCGTCGGCCTCCGTCGCGCCGCGGGGACGCGTTCCGGCGATGGGGCGTACGGTGAGCACGCCGTCCTCCAGACGCGTCAGGATCTCTGGAGACGAGCCCACGATGTGGAAATCCGCAAGGTCCAGATAGAACATGTAAGGCGAAGGGTTGAGGCTGCGCAGCGCCCGATACAGGTCCAGGGCAGAGGCCTGGTAGGGAACCGAGAGGCGCTGCGACAGCACCACCTGCATGCAGTCTCCCTCCACGATATAGTCCTTGATCCGGCTTACCGCCGCCTCAAAACCCTCCCGGGTAAAGCCCGATACGAAGTCGGCCTCGCTCACCTTCTGGGAGCTTGCGCTGGACGAGTAGGCGGGGGTCGCGGTGCGCAGCCGCTGCACCAGAGTGTCCAGACGCTCCTGGGCGGCCTCCCAGGCCCGGGCCTGCGCCGGATCGGCGTGGACCACGAGGAAGAGCTTGCCATTGAGGTTGTCGAAGACCACCACCTCGTCGGACACCAGGAGCAGGATCTCCGGGACCCCGAGCGGGTCCGGGTCGAGGCAGCGGCCTAGCCGCGGCTCGACGTACCGTACGGTGTCGTAGCCGAAGTAGCCCACCAACCCGCCGGTGAAGCGCGGCAGCTCGGGGATGTCCGGGGCCCGAAAGCGGGACTGGAACCGGTCGATCCAAGCGAGGGGATCCGGCGTGGTTGCCTCTTCGGCCACACCCTCATCGGTCTCGACCGTGATCCGATCGCCCGCCACCCGCAGCCGGGTCCGGCTAGGCAGGCCGATGATCGAGTAGCGGCCCCATTTCTCGCCCCCCTGCACCGACTCGAACAGATACGAATACGGCCCGTCAGCGACCTTGAGGTAGGTGCTCAGCGGAGTGTCCAAATCGGCCAGGATCTGGCGGAATACCGGGATGCGGTTGTAGCCCTGGCGGCTGAGCGACGTGAATCGTTCGGGTGTCATGATACAGGCCCGGGAAGGAGCTCCCGAAGCTCTTCCAGAGAATCAATGACCGCGTCCGGGCTCGCTTGCCGGATGTCCACCCCGTGGTTGTAGCCATAGCTCATGCACACGATGGCGAAGCCGGCGGCCCGGGCGGCTTTCACGTCGCTTACCGAGTCGCCCACCATCAGCGACTGCTGCGGCGCTACCCCGAAGTGCGAGGCCGCGTGCAGCAGCTGCAGCGGGCTGGGCTTCTTCTGCGGAAGTGTGTCGCCACTGATAACGATGGAGAAGTAGTCCGGTATCCCCAGATCCCGCAACAGCGGCTCGGTGAAGCGGGCCGCCTTGTTTGTGACGCACCCCAGGCGCAAGCCTGCGGAACGCAGGAAGGCCAGCCCCTCCATCACGCCGGGGTAGAGCCGGCTGCGCTTGCTGGTGTTCTCCTGATACAGGTCCAGGAACAGAGGGTAGGCCCGCGCGAACAAGGCGTCGTCGGGCTCACCATCCAGTGAATTGGTCAGCGCGCGGCGTACCAGGCGCTCCACGCCGTTGCCGACCCAGGTGCGGACGCTGGCCTCGCCGCGGCCGGGGAGATCCAGCTCGGCCATCATCCGGTCCACGCAATAGGCAAGATCCGGAACACTGTCCACCAGGGTTCCGTCCACATCGATCAGGACCATAGCCGGCCGGACACGGAGCATTTCCCGCCTTCGCGACGGGGCGTCCGCCGGCGTGTTGGCTACAGCTTGAGGCATGTTGGACATTGTATCGTGCCGCCAGCTACCACCGGTCAGCCTCCCGCCCCGAGCCTTGTCCCTTGCACCTGGGCTTCAGCTCAGGCCCGAAGCTCGAAGCCTCAACCGCCGACTTTCGCCAGCTCCGCTCGCATGGCCCGTACGACCGTATCATAGCGGTTGGGATCGGTGTCCTTGCCGGCGCCGAAGATGGCTGAGCCGGCCACGAAGGTATTGGCACCGGCTTCGGCGATCTCACGGATGTTGTCCACCTTGACGCCGCCGTCGATCTCGAGCCGGATATCGTAGCCGCTTTCACGGATCAGCGTGCTGGCCTCCCGGAGCTTTGCCAGCGTTGCCGGGATGAACTTCTGGCCGCCGAAACCCGGGTTCACCGACATCAGCAGCACCATGTCCA
>CAYWTP010000096.1:0-9322 GCA_964461215.1 uncultured Ectothiorhodospiraceae bacterium
CGGTTATGTGGCGACCGGTTCCTTCAACCGCAGCGGCCTGAACTACGAAGCCGGCGCCAAGACCCCGATGGCGGCAGTGTTCGCCGGCTCCCTGTTGGTGGTCGTGGTGGTGCTGGTGGCTCCGCTGGCGGCCTACCTCCCCAACGCCGCCATGGCCGGGATCCTATTTCTGGTGGCCTGGGGCCTCATTGACTTTCATCACATCGGCAAGATCATCAAGACGAGCCATTCCGAGACCACGATCATGGTGACCACCTTCCTGGCCACCCTGTTCCTGGAGCTGGAGTTCGCTATCCTGCTCGGGATCATTCTGTCCCTGGTGATATATCTGAGCCGCACCTCGCGCCCGCGAGTGGTGGCGCGCATCCCCGATCCGGCCCATCCTGGCCGCCAGTTTACGCTGGCGCACGGCAAGCCCGAGTGCCCCCAGCTGAAGATCGTCCGGGTCGACGGCTCCTTGTTCTTCGGCGCCGTCAACCACGTACGGGATTCACTGCGCTACTTCCACAGTCAGAACCCGTCACAGAAGCACGTCGCCATCGTGGCGTCCGGCGTCAATTTTCTGGACGTCGCCGGCGCCGAGTTCCTGGCCCAGGAGGCTCGCCAGCTCAAGGCCGAAGGTGGTGCGCTGTATCTGGTCAACCCGAAGGAAGGCGTGCGCGCGCCCTTGAAGCGCGGCGGCTACACGGAAGAGATCGGTGAAGAGAATCTGTTCGCTTCCAAGAAGGAGGCTCTGGCACAGATCAGCCGGCGCCTGGACAGAACAATCTGCCGCAACTGTACCCGGCAGGTCTTCAATGAGTGCGCCTACCTGGCCGCTCGGGACAACAGATCCGCTGTGTCCGATGACGCCATTGCCCCCCTACCCGCCGGGGCCGGGGGCTGAGAATGGATCCGTACCTCGAACCCCACCGGAACCGCCGCGGCACGCGGCGGTTCCGGCGAGATCGCCCCCGCCACAACCGTTGACTGAGCACCGGCGCGGCTGGGCGGCCTGGCCCGCTCTAGGGAGATCGGGTCCCGTCCGCTATGATTGAGAACGGAGACCGCAAACCCGCAGCAGGATGGACCAAGACACCTACGCAGCGCTGGAGAAACGTCTGGGCCGGGTGCACCTGAAGCAGCGCCTGGGAATCGAGTCAGACTACGAAGCCGTCGTCGTCGGCCAGGGAATCGGGTTCTTCCATCTGGAGAACTGGTACTCCGTCCACTCCGTCATCCGCAACACTCTGCGCCTGGTGGGCCTGTACCGCCGCGGGCGGCGCAACACCCTGGATATCCGGGTCCGCGAGAACGTGCTCGCCATCCCCGACCTGCCGGCACCGTTTGCGGGCTACACTATCCTGCAGCTCAGTGACCTGCACGTAGACATGTACCCGGCAGCCACCCATGCGTTGATCGAGACATTATGGGGTGTGGACTACGATCTGTGCGTGATGACGGGGGACTACCGCGCCCGCACCTTCGGCCCGCACGACGAGGCGCTCCACGGAATGGAGCAGGTACGCGTGCATCTGAAGGAGCCCATCTACGGCGTGCTGGGCAACCATGACACCATCCGCTTCGTGCCGGGTTTCGAAGCCATGGGGATCCGGATGCTGCTCAACGAGTCCGTGGCCATCGAGCGTGGCGGTGCGACCATCTACCTCGCAGGCATCGACGACGCCCACTACTACCGCGTGGACAATCTGGAGAAGGCGGCCCACGGCGTACCCCATGACGCCGTCTCCATCCTCCTCTCCCACACCCCTGAAACCTATCGCCTGGCGGCCCATTCGGACTTCACGATCATGCTCTGCGGCCACACCCACGGCGGCCAGATCTGCTTGCCCGGAGGCTATCCGATCACCTGGGACGCCCGCTGTCCCCGCTACATGGCCGCCGGAACCTGGCAGTATCACCACATGCTCGGCTACACCTCGGTAGGCGCCGGCACCTCCATCGTCAACGTGCGCCTGAACTGCCCGCCCGAGATCACCTTGCACCGGCTGGAGCCGGCCTGTCAGGCAGCAGACGGCAGCCCGTAGGCTATGGTCTGTGGGCTAGGAAGCACGGCGGCCCATCCGGTACGCCGGGCACAAAGCCGCCCCCCCCCGGCCGCCGGCCATCGCAGCAGGGTGTCGCTCCTATCGCGCAACCCCCCTTCACAGGTTGGATCTTCAGGCTCGATCGCAGCATCCCTGCTGCCAAGGTCCTGCAAACCTCACACGGCGAATCACCCCTGAAGCCAATGGCCTACAGCCCCCAGCGGCCTAATAAGGCCGCCGCCGTATGCGCAGCCAGTAGAGCAGCGGTGAGAGCAGGACGTCGAACAGAAAGAACACTCCGGCCAACCCCGCCACCTCCCACCATTCCAGGGCCAGGGGCTGGCGCAGGACCACGAGTGGCAGCAGTGCCTCGGGAAGCTGGTCCAGGACCGGCACGCGGCTGCTCGGGGGGCGGTCCAGGCGCCGCTTGACGAAGCTGGAACTCAGGTCTCCCAACATGGCGGCGGTGGCCACCAGGACGCCCAGACTCCAGTCCAGACCGAGCCCAGTGGCTGCCGTGGTCGTGGCCAGCACCGAAGCCATCACGCCCCGCACGGTCTTGGCGGACCCCAGCAAAGGCCTGCCGTCGATGAAGCACAAGCCTCCATCCATCGGCGAGGCCAGCCGGTCTCCCAGCAGGCCCCTGGCCAGAATCGGTGCGCCATTGGCGATCGCCAGCAGCAGCATGGCCGCGAGGTAAGCCATCATCCCGGGGCCCCCTCCATAGCAGGAGCGACCTCCGCGCCGGGAACGCGCACCAGCGCCTCGGTGCCCCCGCCGTCCCGGTCCAACAGCGCGACCTCCCAGCCGTTGGCGTCGGCAAGCTGGCGCACGATAGCCAGGCCCAGGCCGCTGCCCCCGGTGTCGGTGCTGCGCGAGCCCTCCAGGCGATGAAACGGCCGGAACACAGCTTCCCGCTGGCTCCCCGGGATCCCCGGACCGCGGTCCATGATCCGGACCAGCGCCTGCCCCGCCTCACACTCCAACGCCACCGTCACCGGAACTCCCGCGCCATAGCGCAAGGCGTTGTCCACCAGGTTCACCAGTAGCCGGCGCAGGGCCAGCGGATTCAGATGGCGCCGGCACACCGCTGGCGGCTGCCAATGCACCACCGCGCCGCTGCGCCGGGCGTCCGCCACCACTTCAGCCACCAGCGCCGCCAAGTCCCAAGGCTCCTTGCGGTTAGCTCGCAGATCGCGACCCAGCGCCAGAGCCTGACCGATGAGCCGGTTCATCTCCTCCAGATCGCGCCGCATCCCCTGGATTAGCTGCCGGTCCTCGCGACGGTGGAGCATTTCCACCGCCAGACGCATGCGGGCCATGGGGGTGCGAAGATCGTGGGAGATCCCCGCCAGCAGCGTGGTGCGGTTATCCACCAGCTCGCGTACCTCGAGCGCCATCCGGTTGAACTGGCGGGTCAGGTTCAGGATCTCTTCCGGACCCGACTCCGGTAACGGCTCCGGGACCTGGCCTTTGCCCACGCGCCCCACCGCCTCTGACAGCAGACTCAACGGCCGAACGATCCGCCGCGTCAGAATCATGGCGGTAAGCAGCACCAGCACGGTGCTCCCCAGCAGCACCATGACCAGGGCCGTGGGCACCCGGGTGCCGATGCGGCTGGAGGGGAATCCCACCCGCACGGTACTGTCCCCAAGCTTCAGGACAACCCAGTACCAGTGCTGGCCATCGAGCATGCTCGCCTGCACCGGTACCGCTTCGCCGGTGCGCTGCACCAACGAGTGCTCCAGCATGTACAGGTATGGAATATAGGTAGGACTGGCCCGCAGGATGAACGGCTCGGTGGTGAGAGCCAGGCCGTGCCTGCGGAACAGCTCGCTGCTGAAGCGCGTGCGCTCCTGCTCCGGCAGCGCGACCCAGGTCCGGGCCGCGAGCACGATAAAGGTCGCCAGGTCATCGGCCGAACGCCGCGCCACCGGGATCTGGATGTAATAAATGACCGCCGTGACCGTGAACAGGGCGAAGTAGACAAAGGCAATCGTGAGAGTAAGGGCCGCCTTGCCGAACAGCGTTCTGGGCGCCAGGGCATGCAGCACGCTCACGTCTCGCTTGCGTCGGGCGCGAACAGGTAACCTTCGCCCCAGACGGTGCGGATATACCGTGGCTCGTGGCTGTCCTTCTCGATCTTGCCGCGCAGTCGTGCCACCCGCACATCGATGCTGCGGTCGAAGGGGCTGCGGTCATAGCCTTTGATCAGGTCGACCAGCGTGTCGCGGCTCAAGACCCGATTGGGCCGCTCCACGAAGATCCGCAGCAGCGTGAACTCGCCGGTGGTCAGAGGCACTTCCTCGCCGTCGCGCAGCAGGCGCTGGGCCTCCAGGTCGAGGCGGAAAGGACCGAAGGTATAGCTACCCGCGCTGCGGGCGCCGGTAAGCGGGCGGCTTCCGGGAGCCCGCCGCCGCAGGACGGCACGGATCCTGGCCAACAGCTCCCGGGGATTGAAGGGCTTGCCAAGGTAGTCGTCGGCCCCGACCTCCAGCCCCACGATTCGATCCACGTCTTCGCCCCTGGCCGAGAGCATGATGATAGGGACGTCGTCCCGGCTGCGCAGCCTGCGCGCCAGCGCAAGGCCGTCTTCACCGGGGAGCATCAGGTCCAGCACGACCAGATCCGCATGCTCCCTCTCCAGCCATGCATCCATGGCCGGCCCGTCCGGCACCGCCGCCACCGCGAAGCCCTCCCCCGCAAGATAACGGGTGAGGAGGTCGCGCAGCCCGGCGTCGTCGTCGACGATGAGTAGCTTATCCGGCGCTTGTGCCACGGCCCGCAGTCCTCCCGCTTTCACCGCGCGTTCACGCGCAGCAACGTTGTCTCTGGAACATCTTGTTACATTTTCCCTCCGCGGGGAAATTCTTTTCCATTGCACGATGCGTATTTCGTCGCGCCGTACCGTAACGGTAGTGCGCTCGGCTGGGCGGGCGCAGCGCCGGTATGAACGGCGCAGCCGGCCCGCAGGGAAGAAACCCCTTGTCAATTATAAGTTATTGATTCTCCAATACACGTGACAGACAACTTTCATGATCCAGGAGGCTTGATTCCGCATCGTTCGGATCTATGTTTATAAGCAGAAAGCCCCGGTGCGGGGCATCGTTATCACGTCTAGAGATAGGAGGTATCACCATGACCAAGATTGCTCACATTGCGAAGAAGACCCCTCAGAAGGAGGTGGCCGTCGGAAGAACGCCGGGAGGCCCGACCCATGCGCTGGCCCCGTTCGAGGAGATGGATCGTATGTTCGATCGACTCTTCGAGCACTTCGTGCCGCGCGGCTGGCTGCGCCCCGGGCTCTGGGACTTGCCCGCGTGGGGCGAGCTGGGCACGGGAGTCGAAGCCCGGCTGCCTCGCGTGGACGTCCTCGACCGGGACGAGGAGATCCTGATCCGGGCTGAGCTGCCTGGAGTGGACAAGAAGGATCTGGACGTGTCCATGACAGACACCGCTGTCACCATCCGCGGCACGACGCATCACGAGGAGAAGGAGGAAGCGGGCGACTACTATCGCAGCGAGATCTCCCGCGGCGAGTATCTGCGCACCGTGGCGCTGCCTGCGGCAGTGGACGGAGACCGTGCCAAGGCCGCGTTCCAGGACGGCGTGCTGGAGCTGACGCTGCCCAAGGTGGAAGTCGCCAAGCGCCGCACGATCAAGGTCGAATAGACCCCTTGAACGCCTTCCGGCGCACGGATGCATCAGAGCGCCCCGCTTCGGCGGGGCGCTTTTCACTCCCCGCGGTCCACGGGCCGGCGCAGTCGTTTGGACTGGGCGCGCTGGCGCTTGTCCTCCAGACGCCGTCGCTTGGACGCCGCAGTGGGACGTGTCGGCTTACGCGGCACGGGGGGCACGGCCGCGCGCTGGATCAGCGCCGTCAGGCGGTCCAGGGCGTCCTGGCGGTTGCGCTCCTGCGTGCGGAAACGCCGCGCGTCAATGATCAGAACGCCGTCGGCGGTCGCCCGCCTCCCCGCCAAGCGCAGCAGCCGGCTCCGCACGTCTTCGGGCAACGAAGGCGAGCTGGCCGCGTCGAAGCGTAGCTGCGCCGCCGTGGCCACCTTGTTGACGTTCTGGCCGCCCGGACCGGATGCGCGCACGAACTGAAACAGGATCTCCCCTTCGTCGATGGCAATGCGGGAGGTGATACGCAGCATGCGGGGGGCGCCTAGCGGCGCTTGAATACCAGGATTTGTCCTTGTTCGTCCTGCAGCGCGAACATGTCGCCGCGCCGCTCGAAGCGATACTGACGGGTCTCGTCCAGCGCCGGGATGTAGGCGATCAAGCGGCTGTCGGTCAGCATGAAGGTTCCGTCCAACTGCTGGCCTTTCCCGGCCGTGAGACGAAAGCGCTTACCCCGAATGGCCAGCACCTCTCCGCTGCTGCCCTGCCACAGGCCATCGAGGCCGCTTGCGTAAGCATAGCGGCGTCCTGCCCAAGGCCCTGGCACACCGGCCCACGGTGCACCACCGCCAAAGCCCGGGTAGCCTCCGAAACGGGGTACGGGCGGCACCGCCGGGGGCAACCCGGGCCCGGGAGCACCCCAGCGGCCCGGCCAGGCATTTGCGCCCAGGCCGGACCACAGGTACGAATCCGCCGACCCGGAGGGCCAGTACTGAGTGCCGCTGCCGGACCCGCCCGAGCTTGAGAACGCGTTCCATAGCTTCATCATGGACGACATGCCCTGCATCATGTTGGCCATGTCCTGAGGCCCCAAGTCGGCGGCAGACAGCAGCCCAGGGCCGCCTAAGCCGGCCAGGAGCACGAGGACAATGGTCGCCCCCGCCGCCGAGGCCCGCCGCCGGCGCAGCTGCACTGCTTCGCTAGTCGTCGCTCTCGGATTCATAGAGATACCTGGGATCTGGTCCCTCTACGGGCGCGGCGGAGGCGCCGCCGCGAGGCCTATGGTAACCGATTCGGCAGAACGGCTTCAGGCTGGTATGCTGCCCGCCCATGAAAGCGCCCCGGGACGTCCTGTATGTAGACCAGCCCCAGCGCCTGGTGGATGTATGCCGGGATCTGGCCGGTGCTCCTTGGCTGGCCGTGGACACCGAGTTCCTGCGGGAGAAGACGTATTTTCCTCGCCTGTGTCTGGTGCAGGTGGCTACCCCCGACGTGGTGGCGTGTGTCGATCCGCTGGCCTTGGAGCACCTGGATCCGCTGATGGCGGTCCTATACGACAACGCCATCATTAAGGTCATGCACGCCTGCAGTCAGGACCTGGAGATCTTCTACAACCTGCGCGGTGCGGTGCCGTCTCCAGCGTTCGACACTCAGGTCGCGGCCCCGCTGCTGGGGTATCCCGATCAGATGGGGTACGCCGCCCTGGTGGAAGAGGTATTGGGCGTGCGCTTGGACAAGGCCCATACCCGCGCCGACTGGACCCGACGCCCCCTGCCGGCGGAGCAAATACGCTATGCGGCGGACGACGTCGTCTATCTGGTGGAGCTCTACCAGCGCCTGCGGGCAGCGCTCGTGGCCCGGGGCAGGCTGCCATGGCTTGGCGACGACATGGCCGCGCTCAGCGATCCGGCCCGCTACGCCTCCCCCCCCGCAGACGCCTGGCGCAGGATCCGGGGCGCCGATCGGCTGCACGGTCCCCAGCTCTCGGTGCTCCAGCACCTGGCGGCGTGGCGCGAGCAGACCGCCCGGGACACAGATCGCCCGCGAAGCTGGCTGCTGCGCGACGACGCCATGCTCGACGTCGCCCGACTGCTTCCGGACAGCCTGGACCAGTTGGCCCGCCTCCGGAGCCTCCCGGAGGGTCTTCTCAAACGCCACGGCCAGCGCCTGTTGGAGCTGATAAGCACGGCCCGCAGCATGCCCCCTGCGCCTGCGCCCAAGCGTGCCCGCACCAGCCGGCCGAGTCCCCGGCAGGAACCGCTGGTGGATGCCCTGATGGCCGTGGTCCGGCTGCGTGGGGTAGAGAACGATCTGAATCCAGCCGCACTGGCCAGTCGCAAGGAAGTGGAGCGCCTGGTGCAGGGAGACGCTGACACGCCGCTGCTGCGGGGCTGGAAGAAGGCTCTGGTGGGCGACGAGCTCACGGCGATGCTGGACGGCCGGCTCAGCTTGTTCATCGATGACGGCGCCCTCAAGGCAGGGCCACGCTCAACCTGATCGGCCGCCGGGACTGGCGCGAATAGCGAGCGTGGCGAGGTTAGGCCGCAATCATACGTAGGATCTTTAGGCCGTGCCGTCCATGTGAGGCCCGCAGGACACGCCGTGAACACGTCCGTGTGGGCTCGGTCGCAGCATCCCTGCTGCTCACGGTCCTGCAAACCTTACATGGACACCGCGTACTTGGCTTAAGAACTAACCTATGAGAGCGCAATAGGTCTGAATCTAAGGTCTACGGGCCACAGTCCGCAGGCCAACTCAGTGTCTCGCCATGGCGATGAGGAGAACCACAAACAGCACCACCGCCCCCAGCGGTATCAGCACGCCGGCCCAGTCCTTCTGCTTCGCCTCGCGGGTCTGCTCCATGGCCGCCTTGATGCCGGGGCGGAACCACAGCAGAACCAGGACGGCCAGAATGCCGATCAGAATCTTTTCCCAACCTGGTATGGGTCCCATCTCTGCTCGCGCCTCCTATGCTCGAATCAGTCCCGGCGTCGCGGGCCAGATCCAGCGCACCCGGACCGGGAATGACGGCGCCATCCCCACGGACCGTTCCAGGCTCGTCTGAAAGCCCGTTGGCTTGGGTGCCTCGGCGGACGGCGGACTCACCCGCTCGGCCTGCCCGGTGGGCGTAACAGCCGGCGCCGGCTGTTTGTCCCGGGCCGGCGAGACCGCAGTGCCGTTAGGATGGCCGGCGGGTCCCGCCGCAGGCTCCGCGACGCCGCCCGGCACGGTACCATGTGCCGGCACCGTAACAGCATCAGACGACGCCGCGGGTCCAGGCGCCGCAGGATGGGCCCCGGCGACTGCGGTCTCCGGGGCGGCAATTACCTGCTGGGCTGGTCCCGGCGCCGGCGGCACCGCGGGGCGGGAAGGCTCGTCGGCAGCGACCTGCGCTGCGTTGCCAATGGCGGAGGACGCTTTGGCCACAGGCGCCGCAGGAGGCACAGCCGGGACACCGGCTGCGGCAGCTTTCGCCGATGTTGCGCTCTGCTCGGGGTTGGAAGCGGCGGCAGCAGCAGGCTGGAGCGGTGCGCGCGCACCCGCCGCCAGCGAATTCTGACGCTGAGCCGGAGCGGGCATTGCGGATGGGCCCTCCCACACCTCGCCGGCGGCCTCGCCAAACTGCGTCATCCCGGCCGAGGACGGCGGTACGGGCTGGGTGTACTGTGCCG
>CAYWTP010000096.1:9332-10851 GCA_964461215.1 uncultured Ectothiorhodospiraceae bacterium
CCTTGCCCGCGAACACGATGTCGGGCGTCTTCAAGCGCCGGCCCGGATTGCCCGTACCCGGCTGCCGTGCCGGCATAGGCAGGATTACCCACCGAGCCGTAAGCCCCCTGACCATAGGACCCGCCCATCCCCGCGTAGGAGCGCGGGACGGCGTAGGCTGCCTGAGCTTCGGGGCCGTAGTCGCCGCCGGAGTATGGCGGATATCCACCCGAGGTACCTCCGTAACCCGTCCCACCATAAGCCGGAGCACCATAGCGGCTGGCGCCATAAGGCATTTGCGGGAACGCACCGTTACTCCGCGCCGCGTAGCCCGCGGGCGGATACCCAGCTCCTTGGTAGCCGTAGCCTGCGCTCGGTGCGCCATAGTACCCTCCGGCATAGCCCTGCCCCGGTGGATAGAGTCCGGCCTGCCCGCCCGGGCCGCCCCACCCGGGGGTCGTCCGGCCATAGCCTCGCCTGCGTGCGTAGGCCTCCGACTCATAGAGCCGCCCCCGGTACTGGGCAGGCATTCCATAACCATATTCGGGATTGCCGGCGCCCGGGTATGCCTCGACCGGCAGAGCATAGTCCGGTGCCGTAGGATACCCCTGATCCCACCCGGACGGAGACCATGACCCGGCGCCAGCAGCCGCCGGCGGCCGGATGGGTCCAGGAGGTATCGGCTTGTCCGCGAGCCAGGGTCTGCCGGATTCGGCATAGGCAACGCAGCAGGCCAGGGCAAGGGTAACAGCAGTCACGCGCGAGAGCTTCTCCATTGGGCTCCTCTCTGGAACTGATTGTGTGATGTGGTGGCGGCAATACGGGACCCGGGGGATGGCCCGGCAGGCAGGGCCGGCGGGCGGCGTCGGGTCTGGGCGCATGTTAAGCCCGCCCGGGAAGCTCTGCAACACGACGGACATTTACCTGCCGCCGGTTTTGAACTAACAATCATCTGCCGTGCACGCGGGGCGGCAGCCGCCGCTCCGACCTGCGGCCTGACGCAAGAAGCAGGTCCCACGACCACCAACAAACCAGGGGAAGACAATGACCGCCAAGTCCCGGGCCAGCATCTTCAAGTACGACTATCTGGGCATGGACGCCGCTGCCATCAAGCGCTCGCTCGCCAACAGGCTGGTCTACTCGGTGGGCAAGGATGTGCTCACGGCAACCGAGCGGGACTGGCTGGAGAGCGCCGCCTACGCCGTGCGCGAGCGCCTGATGGAGCGCTGGATGGAGACCATGCGCAGCTACTACAACACGGACGCCAAGCGTGTCTACTACCTGTCCCTGGAATTTCTCATCGGCAGGATCCTATCCAACAGCTTGCTCAACATGGGTATCTTCGACGAGTTCAAGCAGGTGCTCGACGAGCTGGGGCTGGACCTGGAGAACATCCGGCGCCAGGAGCCCGACGCCGCCCTGGGCAACGGCGGCCTGGGCAGACTGGCCGCCTGCTTCCTGGACTCCATGGCCACCCTGGGCCTGGCGGCAATGGGCTACGGCATCCGCTACGACTACGGCATCTTCAAGCAATTGCTGA
>CAYWTP010000096.1:10861-11944 GCA_964461215.1 uncultured Ectothiorhodospiraceae bacterium
CCCTGGGAATTCCCCCGTGCCGAGATCCTGTACCAGGTGAAATTCTATGGCCGCGCCGTCGAGTACGCCGACGAGACCGGCGTGTTGCGCCACCATTGGGTGGACACCGACGACGTAATGGCCATGGCCTACGACACTCCCATCCCGGCCTATGGCAACAACACCGTGAACAACATGCGGCTGTGGTCGGCCAAGGCCAGCCGTGACTTCCAGCTGAAGTATTTCAACGAGGGAGACTACATCCGCGCGGTGGAGGACAAGACCGAATCGGAGAATCTATCCAAGGTGCTGTATCCGGCCGACACCACCCTGATGGGACGCGAGCTGCGCCTGAGGCAGCAGTACTTCTTCGTCAGCGCGTCCCTGCAGGACATCATGTCGCGCTACTCCAAGCACCACGACTCGTTCCTGGAACTTCCGGACAAAGTGGCAATCCAGCTCAACGACACGCACCCGGCGATTGCCATACCGGAGCTGATGCGTATCCTCGTGGACCTGCATCAGATGGATTGGGATACGGCCTGGCGGATCACGGTGCCTACCTTTGCCTATACCAACCACACGCTGCTGCCCGAGGCCCTGGAGACTTGGACCGTGGACATGTTCGGGTCGGTGCTGCCACGGCATCTGCAGATCATCTACGAGATCAACCTGCGCTTCCTCAACGAGGTGCGGCACCGGTTTCCCGGCGACGTCGAGCTGCTGCGCCGGGTCTCATTGATCGACGAAGCCGGTGACCGGCGCATTCGGATGGCGCATCTGGCCATCGTCGGCAGCCACAAGGTCAACGGGGTCGCCGCCCTGCACACGCGTCTGCTCAAGGATACCCTGTTCCGCGACTTCCACCGCATCTTTCCGGACAAGTTCGTCAACATCACCAACGGCATCACGCCGCGCCGCTGGCTCAACCAGGCCAACCCCGGCCTGAGCCGGCTCATCAGCCGCCACGTCCACCACGGTTGGCTCACGGAGCTGGACCGCCTGAAGCAGCTCGCGGCAGTGGCCGGAGATCCGCAGATGCAGGAGGAATTTCGGACCATCAAGCGCGCCAGCATTGATGAATTCCGAAGCCCGGCTACCGCC
>CAYWTP010000097.1:0-11235 GCA_964461215.1 uncultured Ectothiorhodospiraceae bacterium
GGAACTGCACTCATGGTACCACGAGCGTTTCCGTTCGCATCGAATAGAAAAGAGTCCGGCGTATGGCGCGCGCGCTCGGGGAGAAAGCCACGCGATTGCAGCAGCCCATACGAACGAAGGTTAATTTCCTGAAAAATCGAAGGGTTAGAATCTAGCCCTACTGCCCGTCAAACCTATATAATACGCACCTCGTTTGCAAGCGCTCCGGCGGCTTGCCGGCCCGGCAGCTTCCCATTAAGGACCAGACCATGAACCTCGAGCAAGCCCGCTTCAACATGATCGAGCAGCAGATCCGCACGTGGGACGTGCTGGACCAGCGCGTGCTGGACACCATTGCCGGGCTGCCGCGCGACGAGTTCGTACCGGAGGCCTACCGCCGGCTGGCCTATGCCGACATGAACGTTCCCCTGGGCAACAATCAGGTGATGATGACGCCCAAGATGGAGGCCCGACTGCTGCAGGAGCTGCGCTTGCAGCCCCACGACACGGTGCTGGAGATCGGCACGGGCAGCGGCTACGTCACGGGCCTGCTGGCCCGGCTGGCCGATCATGTATACAGCGTTGAGATCTCGCCCGAGCTGTCCAGTGCGGCCGAGGCACGCCTGGCGACTCACGGCATCGAGAACGTCACGCTGCACGTGGGCGACGGCAGCCACGGCTGGGTCGACCACGAGCCCTATGATGCCATCGCCGTGACGGGCTCCATGCCCCTGTTTCCGGAGGCACTGGCGAAGCAGCTCGCGGCCGGCGGGCGGCTGTTCGTCATCGTCGGCGATTCCCCGGTGATGGAGGCCCTGGTGGTCACGCGGGTGGGCGACTCCGACTGGTCCCGGGAAAGTCTGTTCGACACCGACCTGCCCGCCCTGGAGGGTGCACCCCGCCCGGAGCGGTTCGTGTTCTAGGCACGGCTGATGCGCCGATTCAGCGCCACCGAGCTCGAGCAGTATCTGCAGCAAGCCGAACCCCGGCCCTTGCTGCTGGACGTGCGCGAGCCGTGGGAGTTCGAGACGTGCCGCATCGAGAGCTCGCAGCTTCTACCCATGCGCCAGATCCCAACGTCGCTGGACAAGCTGGATCCGACCCGGGAGACTGTGGTGATCTGCCATCACGGAGTCCGCAGCTTCGCCGTGGCCCGCTTCCTGGAGCAGGCCGGGTTCGGCAACGTAATCAACCTGGAAGGCGGCGTCGCCGCCTGGGCGCGGGACGTGGACTCCAGCATGAAGACCTACTAGCCCGCCTTCTAAGAATTCCCTTACTCTTGGACCAACAATGAAAAGACACCTCACTCGATGGGTTTTCCTGATACTGGGCCTTGGCTGCCTGGCGCCGGCGTGGGCGTCCGACCTCTCGGAGGTCTACCGGCTCTCGGTCCAGAACGACCCCCAATACAAGGCGGCACAAGCGGCCAACCGGGCGGCCCAGGAGGCCAGGCCGCAGGCCAGGTCGGGATTGCTGCCCAGCGTAAACCTGGGTGCGAGCACCGACTGGAATGAGCAGACCGGCACCAACGGCAACAGGAACTACAACACGCACGGCTGGACCCTGAGCATCTCGCAGCCGGTGTTCCGCTATGACCGCTGGATGCAGCTCTCGCAGGCCGACAGCCGGATCAACCAGGCGGACGCCGAGCTGGCCTTCGCGGGCCAGGACCTCATCATCCGCGTCGCCACCCGCTACTTCGACGTGCTCTCGGCCGCGGACAACCTCGAGTATGCCCGCAACTCCAAGACCGCCATCGGCCAGCAGCGTCGCCAGAGCCAGCAGCGCTTCGAGGTCGGCCTCATCGCCATCACGGACGTGGAGGAGGCGCGCGCGCGCTACGACCTGGCCGTGGCGGACGAAATTGCGGCGGAGAACCAGCTCGCCAACGCCAGGGAAGCGTTGCGCGAGGTCAGCGGCGAGTACCATGGCTCGCTCTCGGCACTCAGCGCCGAGGTGCCGCTGGTCAGCCCCGAGCCCAACAACATCGACCGGTGGACCGAGACCGCCCTCAATCAGAACCTCCAGCTCCTGGCCAGCCGTTACGCCGTGGAGTCCGCCGGGGATGAGATCAAGGTGCGCCAGGCCGGGCACTACCCCACGCTGGATCTGGTGGGCAGCCACGAATACACCTCCTCCGGACCGCGGCCCTTCAGCCTCGGGGGCACCATCCCGGGCAGCCAGTCCCACACCAACACCATCGGGCTACAGCTCAACGTGCCGCTCTACAGCGGCGGCCTGGTGTCCTCGCGCACGGAAGAGGCCAGGCACCTGTACGATCAAGCCGTCGACAACATGGAGGTGGCGCGCCGCTCCACCCAGCGCCAGACCCGCGAGTCCTTCCTGGGCGTGCTTGCCGCCATCTCCAAGGTCAAGGCCCTGAAGCAGGCCCTGACCTCCACCCAGACGGCGCTGGAAGCCACGGAGGCCGGGTTCCAGGTGGGCACCCGCACCTCGGTGGACGTCGTGGTGGCACAGCAGGAGATGTACAAGGCCCGCCGGGATTACAAGGCCGCCAAGTATGCTTACATACTCAATACCTTGCAGCTCAAGCAGGCTGCCGGCACGGTTGCAGAGGACGACCTGACTCAGGTCAACGCCTGGCTGAAGCAGTAGCGTGGCCCGGCCCGCAGGCCACGCCTCGCCGCTATGCCTGGCGCAGGCGAGTCAGGTCATCGTGGTGGACATGCAGCCGCGCCTGGCCTCGGCCATGGCCGAGGCGGACCGAGAGCGGATCTACCGCAACCTGGGG
This sequence comes from uncultured Ectothiorhodospiraceae bacterium, assembly GCA_964461215.1. GTDB lineage: Bacteria > Pseudomonadota > Gammaproteobacteria > JAABTG01 > JAABTG01 > CAYWTP01. The sequence continues at coordinate 2,732 of CAYWTP010000097.1, forward strand.
CTGCTGCTGGAGGTCGCCAAGCTCCTGGGAGTGCCGGCCGCCGCCACTGAGCAGTATCCGCGGGGCCTGGGCAGCACCGTGCCCGCGATTGCCGCCCGGCTGCCCGAGGACACGAGGCTGTTTGCCAAGACCAGCTTCTCCTGCTGCGGCGCCGAAGGCTTCGTGGCCGGACTGGACATCGACAAGCGTCCTCAGCTCGTCCTGGCCGGCATGGAGTCCCACGTCTGCGTGCTCCAGACGGCGCTCGATCTGAGCAGTCGCGGGTTTCAGGTATTCGTGGCCGAGGATGCCGTTTGCTCCCGCAACCCCGAGAACCATCGCAACGCAATGGACCGCCTGCGTCACGCCGCAGTGACCGTGACCAACACCGAATCGGTGATCTTCGAATGGCTGCGCGATGCCAAGCACGAGAAGTTCAAGGCCGTGTCGGCGCTCCTCAAGTAAGCGGCCCCCCGCACTCACCATCCTCGACGCCTTACGCCTTACGCCTTACCCCTTACTACTTCAATATACGGCTCCACCACCTGCATCAGGCGGTTCAGCGCGCCGCGGTTCTCCTGAACCATGCGGCGCCCGTTCTCCCCCATGCCGTGGCGCAGATTGGCGTCGCTCAGCAGCTCAATCACGGCGGTGGCCAGGCTCGCCGCGTCGTGGATCTGCCTGGCCGCGCCCATCTCCAGCAGCAGGCGGCTGATGGCGGCGAAATTGAACACGTGCGGCCCCATGATCACGGGCACACCCAGCGCCGCCGGCTCCAGCATGTTGTGGCCGCCGGAGGATACCAGGCTGCCGCCGACGAAGGCCACGTCCGAGGCCGCGTAGAACAGCGGCAGCTCGCCCATGGTGTCGCCGACGTAGATGTCGGTGTCCTTACAGTCTTCCGCGCACTGGCTGCGCAGGGTGGTACGCAGGCCGCGCCGGCGGGCCAGGGCGGCGGCACGGGCAAAGCGTTCCGGATGCCGGGGTACCAGCACCAGCAGGCTGCCGGGAAGCCTGGCGAGCACCTGCTCAAAGGCGTCAAGTACACTCTCGTCCTCGCCCTCGTGGGTGCTGGCGGCAATCCACACGTTCCTGTCCACACCCCATCGCCGGCGCAACACCTGCGCTTGCTCCTTGAGGCTTGCGGGCAGGGTGATGTCGAACTTGACGCTGCCCGTCACATTCACCCTGGCGGGGTCGACCCCGAGTGCGACGAAGCGTGCAGAATCCTCCGGCGCCTGGGCGGCGATCCGCGTGACGCCCGCCAGCATGGGCCGCACGAGCTTCCCCAGCCGGCTGTAGCCCCGGGCGGAACGCTCGGACAGCCTGGCGTTGGCGACAATCACCGGTATGGACCGGCGGGCACAATGGAAGAAGGTGTTGGGCCAGAGCTCCGTCTCCATGAACACCGCCAGCACCGGCCGGGCACGGTCCAGGAAGCGGCGTACCGATCCCGGGAGATCATAGGGCACGTAGGCGTGCTCCACCGTCTCGCCGAACAGCGCCCTGACCCGTGCCGCCCCAGTGGGTGTGGTGGTCGTGACCAGGACACGCACCTGCGGGTAACGCTGTACAAGCCGATTGACCAGCGGCACCGCGGCTTGCGTTTCGCCCACCGACACGGCGTGGATCCAGATCCGTGGCGTCCCCGTCTCCGGCAGCGAGACGTAGCCCATACGCTCCTCCCAGCGTGCCCAGTACCCGCGATCCGCAAAGCCACGCACGGCAAGCCGGGCGAAGACGAACGGGAAGTAGAGGAAGAGGAGAAGGCTGTAGAGATGGCGCACGGAAGGAACGGGGTATGGGTTATGGAAAATTGGCGTGGTGGACGGCGCAAGGGGTGGGCAGTCTGGGATGCGTCTACCCCTGAAGTGTCCGCGGCGGCACCCGCCCCACCCATTCAACACCCAGCGCTCGGCACTTACCAACCGGCGTTCTGCTTCAGCCAGTCCAGGTACAGCGGCACACCTTCCTCCACCGACTTGAAAGGCCTGTCGTAGCCCGCTTCGCGCAGGCCGGAGATGTCGGCCTGGGTATAGCTCTGGTAGCGGCCCGTGAGGTTCTCGGGAAAGGGGATGTACTCGATATCGCCGCGCCCGTGCCAGACAATGACCGCCTTCGCCACGTCGTTGAAGGTCTGGCTGCGGCCGGTGCCCACGTTGAAGATCCCGGACTTTCCCGGGTTGTCCAGAAACCACAGGTTTACGGCAACGGCGTCGTCCACGTAGACGAAATCCCGACGCTGATCGCCGTCGGCATAGCCGTCGCTGCCCTGGAACAGGCGAGCCTTGCCGCTGCCGGCTATCTGGTTGTTGAAGTGATAGGCCACGCTCGCCATGCCCCCCTTGTGGAACTCCCGCGGCCCGTAAACGTTGAAATAGCGCAAGCCCACCACCTGGCTCCAGGCCGTGTTCGCGAGCACGTGCCGCACGTACTGGTCGAACAGGAATTTGGAGTAGCCATACACGTTCAGGGGGCGCTCGTGGGTGCGGTCCACCAAGGATTCGCGGCCGCCGCCGTAGACCGAGGCGCTGGAAGCGTAGATGAACGGCAGCTCTCGGTTCAGGCAGAAGCGCATCAGGGCCTTCGAGTACACGAAATTGTTGTGCATCATGTACTTGCCGTCCCACTCCGTGGTCGTGGAGCAGGCACCCTGGTGAAATACGGCCTCCACGGGCTCGGGAAAATCGTGATCGGCCAAAATGTGGTTGAAGAAGGAGTCCTTGTCCCAGTAGTCGTGCACGTCGCAGTCGACCAGGTTCCGGAATTTGGTCCCGTCGCTCAGATTGTCCACCACCAGAATATCGCGCCGCCCCCGCCCGTTCAGCGCCTTGACGATGTTGCTGCCGATGAATCCGGCCCCGCCGGTGACAATGATCATTGCGACTCCACCCCCTGCTCTCTCCGCACCGCGGAGCGATTGATAGCCTCGATGATCCCGCTGGTCGAGATCCCGTCCTCGAAGGCCAGTACGGCCACCCGCCCGCCCCCGGCCCGGACGCAATCGCCGCCGGCAATATCCTCCGGGCGGTAGTCGCCCCCCTTGACCAACACGTCGGGAACGACCCGGCAGATCAGCCGCTCCGGGGTGTCCTCGGCGAAGGGTACCACGTAGTCCACGCAGGCCAGGGCATCGAGCACCGCCATGCGGCGGGCCAGCGGGTTGATGGGCCGGTCATGGCCCTTGAGGCGCTTGACCGACGCATCATCGTTCACCGCCACGATGAGCCGGTCGCCCAGGCCTCGCGCCTGCATGAGGTAACGCACGTGTCCGGCGTGCAGGATATCGAAGCAGCCGTTGGTCATCACCAGGCGCTCCCGGCGTTGCCGGGCGGCGGCCACGGCCTCCAGGAGCAGATCCTCGTCCATCACCCCGGAGCCCCCGGGAGTCTGCTCGTGCAGCGCGCCGCGCAGCTCGGGTACGGTGACGCTGGCGGTGCCCAGCTTGCCCACGACCAGCCCTGCCGCCAGATTGGCCAGCGCCGTGCCCTGGCCCAGGTCCAGGCCAGCAGCCAGCACCCCGGCCAGCACGCCCACCACGGTGTCGCCGGCACCGGTAACGTCGAAGACCTCCCGGGCGTGGGCCGGCAGATGCAGCGCCGGCAACCCTTCGCGCACCAGGGTCATTCCGTGCTCGCTGCGGGTAACGAGCAGGGCTTGCAGGTCCAGGGTGCCTCGGAGGGTCTCGGCACGCTCCACCAGCACGTCCAGATCCTCGCACCGGCCCACGACGGCCTCAAACTCGGCCAGGTTAGGGGTAATGACGGTCGCGCCGCGGTACCGGGAGAAATCGGCGCCCTTGGGGTCCACGACCACCGGCAGATTCAGGCTCCGCGCGGCGGCAATGAGGCCCCGGACCTCGGTCAACGCCCCCTTGCCGTAGTCCGACAGGACCACGGCTCCCACCTCAACGAGCAGGGCCGCCAGCTCCATGTCATCCAGGGCGATAGCCCCACCGGCCATGGGGTCCTCGAAGTCCAGGCGGATAAGCTGCTGATGCCGGCTGACGACCCGCAGCTTACCCACCGTCTTGCGCCCCGCACGGCGCTGAAGCCGCGGCTCGACGCCGTGCCCGTGCAGCAGCCGGATCAGGGCATCGGCCAGGTCGTCCTCGCCAACCACTCCCACGAGCACCGCCGTGGCCCCCAGGGAGACGATGTTGACGGCCACGTTGCCGGCCCCTCCCGGGCGTTCCTCCACGTCCTGGACGTGCACGACGGGCACCGGGGCCTCGGGGGAAATGCGCGATGTAGCCCCGTACCAGTACCGGTCCAGCATGACGTCGCCCACCACCAGCACGCGCGCCGTGTCGAAGTTGGGAATGGACAGGGGCAGGGAGTTCATGGGTCGGCAGTCCGCTCGCGAGTGAGGACCGACGCAGTTTAGCATAGTCACCTTCAGCGCCCGGCGTGTTGAACCCGAGGCACGGGAAGACTACGATGAGTCGCAGACCCCGGCAGGTCCACCTACCGAGCTGAGCGCTCCGCTACCCGCCCGCTGGTAGGCAGCGCCTGGAAGAGCACCATCCATGTCGTCACTGGGCCCCTGATCTTGCACCGGACTCTGCTGCTCATCTGCGGGCTGGCCCTGACCACGCAGGTCGGGGCCGGTCCCCTGCCCGAGCGCTTTAGTGCCAGCTACAGCGTGCATAGTCACGGCGCCAATCTGGGCACTACCCGCTGGTCCCTCACGCCCCAGGGGGACCACCGCTACGTGTTCCAGACGGAGAGCAAGGCCGACGGATTCTGGGCTCTGTTTCTGTCCGGCAAGCGCGTGGAGCGCACCGTCTGGGAATACGAGGGCAGCACGCTGCGGCCGCTGAGCTACTCCTACGAGCGCACCGGCGGCAAGCCACGCCGGGTCAGCATCCGTTTTGATTGGACCAAGGGCGTGGCGTACAACACCAGCCGGGGCGAGACCTGGACCCTGGAGGTCAAGCCCGGAACCCTGGACAAGCTGCTCTACTTCCTGGCCCTGATGCGGGACCTGGCCGACGGCAGCAACAACCTGGAATACACGTTCACCGACGGCGGCAAGGTGAAGACCTACCACCTGGAGGTGCTGGGTCACGAGACCCTGGACACGCCCCTGGGCAGCCTGGATACGGTCAAGGTCCGGCGCCAGCACGAATCCAACGAGCGCGAGACCACCTTGTGGTGCGCCCCCGCCCTGCATTACCTCCCGGTGCGGGTGGAACACCTGGAGAAAGGCCAGGTGGTGAGCATGCAGATCAGTTCGGTCGACGGGCTACGCTGAGCCGAAAGAGGGGATTAACCACAAACAGTAGAGTAGAGGCCAGGGTGACCAAAGGGCAAAAAGGTGTGGCCACACGCAAGGTGCGCGCCCAGGGTCTCCGTAATCGGCTAGGGGTTTCGGGGCCGTGCCCGGCCCGGCCTTGAACACCGATGTCGCCGATGGCCGGCGCTCGCTCAGGGCCCGAACCAACCGAAGAAGGCACCGGCCAGCACGGCGGCAGCAGCCGCCGCGAAGAGGAATAGCAGGACTGCGGCGATGGGGTCGCGGCTGCGCACGGCGAAGCCGGCGCCCGTGCTTGCGGCGATGACGATAATCATGGTCAGGAAGATTCTCACAGGGCTGCCATATCCTTGCGCACTACGTGCAGATGCATGCGGTCGTCCCGAGCTTCCAGGGCGTCAAACAAGCCGCTGGTCCCCGTGGTCACGGCATCCGGGTCGGAGGTTGCGATCACTACCCGCAGCCGATTGAAGCCTTCGCGGTCGCGCTCCTGCCCTCCATGCTCGAACACCGTGGCCAAATTTGCACGCAGCCACTGCGCATCGTCGCTGCGCAGCACGTAGACCAGGAGTCGCCGCCCTACGTCGATGCGATGGCTCAGGGGGATCGGGCCTGCCGAGGCTTGGCGGTCGTCTTCGATGCGCCGAAAAACCTCGTCGGGACAACGACATCCCAGGGTGTGGCGAACGAAGTGTTCGAGCGATTCTCGCTCCGCCACCTGAGCTTCGCCTGCGGTGCGCGAGGCTCAGGTTCCGCCCTGTTCCAGGACCTTTTCGAGCTGCCTAGCGGGCACATAGCCGGGAAGCACGTCGCCGTTGTCCAGCACCAGCGTGGGGGTACCGCTCACACCGAAGCTGCGGCCCAGCTCATACTCCTCCTTGACGGGATTGTCGCAGCTCTTCTGCGCCAGCTTCCTTCCCGCCTTGGCGTCCGTCAACGCCTGCTGGCGGTCATCGGAGCACCAGACGGTTACCGCCTCCCGGTACGACTTCGAGCCAATCCCGGCCCGGGGGAAAGCCACGTAGCGGACCTTGATCCCGTCGCGATTGAGCTCGCCGACCTGCTGGTGGAACTTGACGCAGTAGGGGCAATCAATGTCCGTGAATACGGTCACGGTATGCCGCGTCTTGGCCGGCGCAAACACCACCATCTTGTCTTCCCCCAGCGCATCCAAGGCCTTGAGCCGGGCGCCACTGCGCTGGTCTTCCGTCAGGTTGCGGTGATCCTTGAGGTCCAGGATGTCGCCCTTGAAGAGGTACCGGCCGTCGGCCGAGATGTACACGATTTGCGGGCCATAGGTAACCTCATACAGACCTCCCGACGGCGCGGGCTTGACGCTGGTGGGCGCGGTACCGGGAAGAAGTGTCGCCAGCACATGGGTCACCGCCGCTGGCACCGACGGATCGGCGGCTACCAGCCGGGTCGCGAGCAACAGCGCGCCCAGTGAGAGAAAACGTAGTGCGTACATGGTTTTGTAGTATCTCCGCGTATGGGTGTGCCATCCCGCTCCAGGCCGGCCGGCCCGCTGCTCCCTGTTCAGACTTCGGGACGCCCTTCCAAGTTCAAATGTGCGGCGGGCTGCAAGTCCGCCTCAGTCCCGGAAGTTGATGTACTGGAGAGGCTGATCATACTTGTGCTCACGTAACAATCTGATGATCTCCTGCAGATCATCGCGCTTCTTGCCGGTCACCCGCACCTGCTCTCCCTGGATGGCGGCCTGCGCCTTGAGCTTGCTGTCTTTGACCACCCTGACGATCTTTCTCGCCAGCTCCTGGTCGATGCCCTGCCGGATCCTGAGCTCCTGACGGGCGCGGCTGCCGCTCACCTGGACCTTGCCGGCCTCCAGGCAGGCGATGTCCAGGCCCCGCTTGGCCATCTTGGCGTGCAGAATATCAAGCATCTGATTGAGCTGAAACTCATTCTGCCCTTCCAGGCTCAGGGCTTGGTCCGCGCGTTCGATTCGGGCGTCGCTGCCCTTGAAGTCGAAGCGGTTGCCGATCTCGCGGTTGGCTTGGTCCACGGCATTGCTCAGCTCGTGCTGGTCAACCTCCGAAACCACGTCAAATGACGGCATGTAGCACTCCTTCCGGGTCGAGGGTGCCGCAGTATAGCCCCACCACGGGGCCGGACCCAACGGCTTGCCCGTCGCCGGAGCCACGCCTATAGTCAGCGCAAGCGACTCCGGCCGGGCCATCTCACCGTGATTACCTCCAGCACCACCGCCGCGCAGGACATGAAGCTCACCCTGGGCTGGGTGCTGGGCGAGCTGCGCAATGACGGCCTTATCGGCCGGGGACAGTTCGAGCAGCTCGTGTTCGCCGCCCAGCGGGGGAGCTCCGAGGATATCCATCCCCTGGTCCAGGTCGCCGACCAGAAATGGACCAGCGCCAGCCAGCCGCCGGTAGCCCTGGATCTGGAGCAGCTCACCCGCTGGCTCGCCGACAAGGCAGGGCTGGCGTACCTGCGCATTGACCCCCTGAAGATAGACGTGGGCGCCGTCGCCGAGGTGGTCTCCCTGGCCTACGCCACCCGCTTTCACTTTCTGCCGGTGGAAGTGGGCAACGACCGCCTCACCGTGGCCACGGCCGAGCCTTTCCTGCAGCAGTGGGTCAAAGAGCTGTCGGGGATCCTGCGCATGGAGATCAAGCGGGTGGTGGCCAACCCCACGGACGTGGTCCGCTACCGCGACGAGTTCTACCGTCTTAGCCGGTCGATCACCGGGGCGACCCGCAGCGGCAGCGCGGCCCCTGTGTCCACCGTGGGCAACTTCGAGCAGCTCATGGAGCTGGGCAAGGCGGGAGAGCCGGACGCCAATGATCAACACGTGGTGCGGGTGGTGGACTGGCTGCTGCAATACGCCTTCGAGCAGCGGGCGAGCGACATCCACCTGGAGCCGCGGCGCAGCACCGGCAGGATTCGGCTGCGCATCGACGGCGTGCTGCATCTGGTCCATGAGCTGCCGCCGCCCGTGCTCGCGGCCGTGACCAGCCGCCTCAAGGCCATCGGCCGCATGGACGTGGTGGAGCGGCGCCGGCCCCAGGACGGGCGTGTCAAGACCAAGTCCCCCGCCGGCAAGGAGGTGGAGCTGCGCCTGTCCACCATGCCCACGACCTTCGGCGAGAAGCTGGTGGCGCGCATCTTCGATCCCGAGGTGCTGGTCAAGGGGGTGGCAAGGCTGGGGTTCTCCCAGCACGACATGAAGCGCTGGCATCAAATGGTCGACCAGCCCTATGGCATGGTCCTGGTCACCGGCCCCACCGGGTCGGGCA
>CAYWTP010000098.1:0-11234 GCA_964461215.1 uncultured Ectothiorhodospiraceae bacterium
CCCGGAACTTGGCTCCGGCGATCAAGGAGCCCATGTCAAGCGCCAGCACCCGGCGGTGCGTCAGCCCCTCGGGAACCTCTCCGTTGACGATCCGCTGCGCCAAGCCTTCGGCAACGGCGGTCTTGCCTACCCCGGGCTCGCCGATGAGCACCGGGTTGTTCTTGGTCCGCCGCTGCAGGACCTGGATGACGCGCCGGATCTCGTCATCGCGCCCGATGACCGGGTCAAGCTTGCCCTGCTCGGCCCGCTCGGTTAGGTCAATGCTGTACTTCTCCAGGGCCTGGCGCTGCTCCTCGGCGTTGGCATCGTCGACCTTCTGGCCGCCGCGGACGTTCTGGATGGCCTGCTCCAGGGCTTCGCGGGCCGCACCGTTTCCGCGCAGTACATCCCCCAGGGCTCCCTTGTCCTCGAGGGCTGCCAGCACGAACAGCTCGCTGGAGATGAACTGATCCTTACGCTGCTGGGCCAGCTTGTCGGTGAGATTGAGCACCCGGCTGAGGTCGTTGGAGACATGGACCTCGCCCGGTACGCCCTGCACCTGAGGTAGGCGGTCCAGCGCCTCGCCGAGCTGGGAGCGAAGGCGGGTCACGTTGACTCCTGCCTGGGTCAGCAGGTGGCGCACGCTGCCTCCATCCTGATCCAGCAGGGCCGTCATGACGTGCACCGGTTCCAAGTACTGGTGGTCGCGGCCCACGGCAAGGCTCTGGGCGTCGGCCAGAGCCATCTGGAACTTGGTGGTCAGTTTGTCCATGCGCATCGGGGGCTCCTGTTGCGAGTGCTTGATTTCAGCCTAAAAGATGTGGGTTTGAAGCCAAGAATCAAGGGGTCGCGGTGTCTTAGGCTTGAGACTTGAGACTTGAGACTTGAGACTTGAGGCTTGAAGCTTGAGGCGTGAGCGGTGAGGTGTAGGGCGGGCTCGGCGCCTGCTCCCAGCAGCGCTCTACCTCCTGCGTCCATGCAGTCGTGTGCCCGCCGAAGGGAATGACATCGGCCACGGAACCCACGGAAAAGGGGTTGAGTGGGTGAGGAGGGAAGAATTCACCACCAAGGCACAAAGGGCACAAAGTTCGAACAACGTAAATCTTGCTTTGTGTCTTCGTGCTATTGTGGCTGGTATCGGACCGTCTTCGCTTCGCGCCTCCGCGTCTGTGCGCGAGATAGTCTCTTACCTACAGCCTACAGCCTACAGCCTCAGGCCTAATAGACCCCTGTATCCATATACGAGCGGGCGATCTTGTTCACCGCGATGAGGTAGGCTGCGGTGCGGTAGTTTTCCACCTTCTCATGGCAGTGCATGGTCTCGCTGATCTGCTGGAAGGCCAAGCGCATGGTGTCGTCCAAGCCCGAGCGTACCAGGTCCAGCTCATCGGCCCCGTGAATGATTCCAGCCTGCATCCAGTCCGGCACATTGCTGTTGGTCAGGGCTGCCAGGGCGCTGACGATGTGCTGGCCCCTCGTCTCGTCGAAGCGCCGTTCCATGCGGCCGAAGCGAATGTGCGACAGGTTGCGCACCCACTCGAAGTACGAGACGGTGACGCCGGCGGCGTTGACGAAGGCGTCGGGCAGCACGGTTATCCCGCGCTTGCGCAGGATCTCGTCGGCGCCATAGGTCACCGGGCCGTTGGCGGCCTCGGCTACCAGTCTCGCCTGGATGCGCCCGGCATTGTCGCCCGTGATCTGGCTCTCCAGAGCCGCCGGGATGAGGATGTCGCACTCCATCTCCAGCGCGCCCTGGCCGTGGGCGTTGTACATGGCGCCGGGAAAGCCCTTCACGCCCCCGCTCTCGTTCATGTGCTGGCGCACCTTCTCGACCGGCAGTCCCTTCTCGTCGATGATGACGCCGTCGCGCTCGACGATGGCGATGATCCTGGCCTCGTCCTCCTCGGACAGAAATTTGGCCGCGTGATAGCCCACGTTGCCCAGTCCCTGGACCACGATGCGCTTGCCCGCCAGCCCTCCTTCCAGGTCTGTCAGCCGCACGTCCTCGGGATGGCGGAAGAACTCCCGCAGACCGTACTGGACCCCACGCCCGGTAGCCTCGGTACGCCCGCGAATGCCTCCATGGTGTACCGGCTTGCCAGTGACGCAGGCTGCGTAGTTGATGTCCTCGGGAAACAGCTGCTTGTAGGTGTCGGCCATCCAGGCCATTTCCCGCTGGCCGGTTCCCAGGTCGGGTGCCGGCACGTTCAGCGACGGGCTCAAGAAGCCTTTACGGGCCAGCTCGCGGGCGAAGCGGCGAGTGATGATCTGAAGCTCGTCCCGGTCGTACTTCTGGGGGTCGATCATCAGAGCGCCCTTGGAGCCGCCGAAGGGAACGTCCACCAGAGCGCACTTGTAAGTCATCAAGGCCGCCAGCGCCTCGACTTCGTCCTGGTCGACGTGAGGTGCGTAGCGGATGCCGCCTTTCGCCGGCAGGCGATGAGTGCTGTGCACGGCGCGCCAGCCGGTGAAGACCTCCACCGTTCCCCGGATCTTGACCGGAAAGCGAACCTGAATCACCGCGTCACAGACCTTGATGGCCTCGGCGACGCCGGGCTCCAGCTCGGTCGTGAGCAGGGCCAGTGCGCGGTCGACCATGTGTTCAACGCTGCGGCGGAAGCTCAAACCCGGCATTTCGCCCAGAGTGGTGGTCTTATCCAACTCGATTCTCCCGCTTGGCCGATCAGTGACGGTACCCTTCCGAGCGCTCCCCGAGGGGCCCCTGCCGGATCTATCCCGGCCCGCTTATTCAACTCCAGGCGGCGACTTCGCGTCCAGCATGGCGCCCAGGTCCCTCAGGCAGTCCTCCTGATCAGCGATCTGACAATCCAGCGCGGTGAAAGCCTTCAGCACTGCCCGACTGGGGATGAAGGGGGCCCGCATCACCTGCCCTTGAGCGCGAATCCCGCTCAAGCGCACGGGGAAAATCGGACAGCGCGCCTGCCGTGCTAGCCAGACCACCCCCGGCTTGAGCTTGCGGGGCGGATCGCTGTCGAGGTGAATCCTGCCGTGCGGAAACACCGCGACCACCTCGCCCGCCTGAAGTGTACGCAGAGCCGCCCGCAAGGCGTTCTCCGGGCGGCTGCCCCGGTCGACGGGAATGCAGCCAACCGCACGATAAAGCCAGGTGAGGCCCGCGCGTTCATACTCCTCGCGGGCAATGAGGAACCTAAGGGGCCGTTCAGTGGCTGCGAGCATCAGCAGGGGATCGAGGCCCGACACGTGATTGCAGGCAACGAGGGCGGGGCCGTGCGACGGCAGACCAATCGGGTCGTGTCGGAGCCGGTGGTAGCGCCGGCACAGGATTCGGTTGATGCCGTCGAGGCGGTTGAGCCAGGCACTGCCCCAATCCACGCGGTGGGCCCGTTCACCGGCCCGCGCCAAGAGCCAGCCAAGCACAAGAGCCAGGCTTAACACAGACACGCAGGCCACTAGCAGCATCCGCCGAGATCGGTCCAGGAACACAAGCAGTCACGGCCGGCTGTGGGCCGACGTGCGGCGCACAGGATAGCACCTCCGGCCGACGTTTTGCCGGCAGTCGCCGTATGGGCCGGCGGTGCGGGCATCCGCTTCTTGGCAGGGTCTTCAGCCAGGCCCGGCTTCGGCCGCGGAGGCCGGCGCAATCCAGATGAGGCTTGCCATGCGCCCCGTGGCACCGTCCCGGCGATAAGAGTAGAAGCGTGAGCCTTCGGTGTAGGTGCAGTAATCCCCGCCGTGGATCGACGAGACTCCGGCAGCCTTGAGGCGCCGACGGGCCAGGGCATAGATATCGGCACGCCAGCGATCTTCCCGCGACGGGCGGAAAGCATCGGCGCAGCCGGGATCGCGGTCCAGGAAGGCCGTGCAAACCTCCGGCCCCACCTCGAAGGCGTCGGGTCCGATGGCCGGTCCCAGCCAGGCCATGAGCGGATCGCCATCACGGGTCAGGGCTTGTACGCCGGCCTCCAGCACGCCCGCGAGCAGGCCGCGCCAACCGCCATGCAGGGCGGCGACCCGGTGGCCCTGGCGGTCGCAGAGCAGGACCGGCAGGCAGTCGGCGGTCAGCACGGCGCATACCGTGCCGGGGCGGCTGGTGAAGCTGCCGTCGGCGCGTGGGTACGGCCCTGCGTCGGCGTCAACAACGCGGATTCCATGTTCCTGGTCCAGCCAGACCGGCTCGGCGGGTAGCCGCAGTGCGCGAGCCAGGCGCGAGCGGTTGACGGAGACGTCGGCTGGCGCATCGCCTACGTGGTGGGCCAGGTTCAGGCTGGCGTAGGGTGCGGCGCTGACGCCGCCAAGACGGGTCGTGCCAAAGGCACGCACCGCTGATGGGGCGGGCCAGTCAGGGACCACCAGGGCAAGGTTCGGCTCAGACATGCGATCTCTGCTGCCGCAGGTCTCGTAAGGGTCCCCGCCAGCATAGCCGGTGCGGCAGCCCGGAGGAAGGACCGTCAATTAGGCGGTACCTTGAGCAGGTCGGCGCTCCGTGCCGTCCTCGGCTGACCCGGCTCAGGCGGGCGCGGGTGCGACCTCCGCTTGATCCCGGGCCAGGGCCATTAGCAGGCCGGCCATGTCCTGGGGCAGAGGGCTCTTCCATGCCAAACTCTCGCCGTTGGCGGGGTGGTGCAGCTGTAGCCTGGCGGCATGCAGGGCCTGGCGCCGAAATCCTCGCAGCGTCTGCGCCAAGGCATCGGTGCAGCCTTGTGGAAGCCGCAGTCGGCCGCCGTAGACGGGGTCGCCGACCAGAGGAAAGCCCAGGTGGGCCATATGGACCCGCACCTGGTGAGTGCGACCGGTCTCCAGACGTACCTGCAGGTGCGTGTGTCCCCGATAGCGCCGCAGGACGCGGTAATGCGTAACGGCCGGTTTGCCGCTCGCGACCACGGCCATGCGCACGCGCTGCGTCGGGTGGCGGCCGACCCGCGCCTCCAACCTACCCCCGGCGGTCATCAGGCCGGTGACCACGGCCTGGTATTCGCGCACGATGGCGTGGCTCTTGAGCTGTTCCACCAGTGCCTTGTGTGCCCGCAGGCTCACGGCTACCACGAGCAGCCCGGACGTGTCCTTGTCGATGCGGTGCACGATTCCGGCACGCGGCAGCCGCTCGAGCCCTGGCCGATAGTGCAGCAGGGCATTGAGCAGGGTGCGATCGGGGTTGCCCGCGGCCGGATGCACCACCAGCCCCGCCGGCTTGTCCACGACCAGGAGATCCTCATCCTCGTACACCACATTCAGCGGCAGGTCCTGGGCCTCCCAGCGCTCGTTGGCCATCACCACAGGGCTGAGTTCCACCAGCTCGCCGCCCCACACCTTGTCCCGGGGCCGGGGCTTGGCGTGGCCGATCCGGACCTGACCGTCGCGTATCCATTGCTGCAGCCGCGAGCGGGAATAATCCGGAAACAGGGCCGCCAGCGCCTGGTCCAGGCGCTGCCCCGCAAGCGCTTGCGGAATGCGTGCGGTGAGCGCCCCAGGCTCAGCCACGGGGCGCCTTTACCGGGCCCTGGGGCATGGGATACCCTACTCGGATGAGAACGATCACTGGCTTCATGGCGCTACTGTTGCTGGCGTGGGCGATTGGCGGCTGCTCGTTGCTCCCGGACAAGGTCGACGAGACGGCAGACTGGTCGGCCCAGAAGCTGTACTCGGAGGCGCATGCCGCCGTGGGCGAAGGGGATTACGAGAAGGCCATCAAGTATTTTGAGTCCCTGGAATCGCGCTATCCCTTCGGCAAGTATGCACAGCAGGCACAGCTGGAGCTGGCGTACAGCTATTATAAGACCGATGAGCCGGACTCGGCGATTGCCGCCGCTGACCGTTTCATCAAGATGTATCCCCAGCACCCCCACGTGGACTACGCCTATTATCTCAAGGGCCTGGCCAACTTCAACCGGGGCGGGGGAATCGTGGAGCGCTATCTGCCCCAGGATGCGTCACAACGCGATCCGGGCTCGGCACTGCAGTCGTTCCAGGACTTCTCGGAGCTCGTCAAACGTTTCCCCGGCAGCAAGTATGCCAAGGACTCGACCCAGCGCATGCTGTACCTGCGCAACAATCTGGCCGAGCACGAGGTGCATGTGGCCGATTACTACATGCGCCGGGGTGCTTATCTGGCGGCGGCCAATCGTGCCCGCTACGTGATCGAGAACTACGACCGTACCCCCGCGGTACCTGAAGCCCTGGTCATTATGGCTAAGGCCTACAAGGTCCTGAAGCTGGACGACCTGTCCAGGGATGCCTTGCGGGTGCTGAAGCTGAACTATCCGGACCACCCCGGGATCGCCGAGGTGGAAAAGCTCACGGTCAAGTAGTTGCGGCGTCGGCGCGGGCTCAGATTGCCTCCTCGTTCACCTCGCCGGTGCGAATCCGTACCACCTTCTCGACCGAGGCCATGAAGATCTTGCCGTCGCCGATCTTGCCGGTGCGGGCGGCCTGGGTAATGGCTTCGATGCAGGCGTCGGCCTTGTCGTCTGCGATGACTATCTCAATCTTTACCTTGGGTAGAAAGTCCACCACGTACTCGGCGCCCCGGTACAGCTCGGTGTGGCCCTTCTGGCGGCCGAAGCCCTTGACCTCCGTGGCGGTCATGCCGGTGACTCCGATCTCCGACAGGGCCTCACGCACATCGTCGAGCTTGAACGGCTTTACAATGGCTTCGATCTTCTTCATGTTGAGAACCTCGTTCTTCTGCAAAGGGCTATCAGTTTACCGGAACCGGCGACGTACCAATACGTCCCGCGGCTAGCCATCAACGGTAGCCAGAGGTGATTGGATAGCGGCGATCGCGACCGAAGGCGCGCCGGGTGACACGTACTCCGGGCGCCGCCTGGCGGCGTTTGTACTCGTTGCGGTTGACCATGCCCACTACCCGCGCCACCGTCGGCGGGTCGAAGCCCGCGGCTACGATGTCCTCGGGACATCGGTCCAGCTCCACGTACAGCTCCAGGATGCTGTCCAGTATGGGGTAGGGGGGCAGGCTGTCCTCGTCCTTCTGGTCGGGCGCCAGCTCGGCGGACGGCGGACGCTCGATTACCCGGCGTGGGATCACCGGCTGCTGCCGGTTGCGCCACTCGGCCAGGCGATAGACCTCCATCTTCGGCACGTCCTTCAGCGGAGCAAATCCCCCCGCCATGTCCCCGTAAAGGGTCGCGTAGCCCACCGCCATCTCGCTCTTGTTGCCGGTGGTAAGGACCATTCTCCCGCGTTTGTTGGAGATGGCCATGAGAATGACACCCCGACAGCGGGCCTGGATGTTCTCCTCAGTGGTGTCCGGGGTGGTGCCGGCCAAGGCGGGCGCCAGGGCTTCCAGGAAAGCGTTGAAGGGTGGCTCTATGGGGATGACGTGGTAGCTTACGCCCAGGATCTCCGCTTGCGTGCGGGCGTCCTCCACGCTCATGCCGGCCGTGTAGCGGGAAGGCATGAGCACCGCCTCCACCTGATCGGCGCCGAGGGCGTCCACCGCGACGGCCAGCGTCAGAGCCGAGTCGATGCCCCCTGAGAGCCCGACGACTCCGCCCTCGAAGCCGTTCTTGCGTACGTAGTCGCGTACCCCGACGACCAGCGCCCGGTACATGCTTTCCTCCTCCGACAGCAAGGGGGCCCGGGGCCCGGGCAGGATTTGCGGCTGCCCAACCAGGGACACTTCCACCGGGTACAGATCCTCTTCGAAGGCCGGTGCTCTGAAGGCCACAGTGCCGTCGGCGTTGCTTGCGAAGGAGGCGCCGTCGAAGACGAGCTCATCCTGGCCCCCCACCAGGTTCAGGTAGACCACCGGCAGGTCGTTCTCCCGCGCGCGCTGTGCCACCACGGCTTCGCGTTCGGCCTCCTTGCCCACGTGATACGGTGAGGCGTTGATGTTGAGCAGCAAGTGGGCGCCGGCCGCCCGCGCCTGGCGTGCCGGAGAGGTATCCCAGATGTCCTCGCAGATGGTGATTCCGACCGGCAGTCCGGCCACTGTCAGCACGCACGGAGCGCTTCCTTCCCGGAAATAGCGCTTCTCGTCGAACACGCTGTAGTTGGGTAGCTTCTGCTTGAAGTAGCGGGCCACGATGGCGCCGTCCCTGAGTACGGCGCACGCGTTGTAGATGCCCTGTGAATCCTGGTGTGGATAGCCCACCGCCAAGGTGATTCCGGCTACCTCCCGGCTGATCGTCCGCAGGGCTTCGTCCACCCGCGGATACAGACCAGGCCTGAGCAGCAGATCTTCGGGCGGATAGCCGGTCAGGGCCAGCTCGGGAAACAGCACCAGGTCAGCTCCCAGCTCGTTGCGGGCGCGCCTGGCCAGGGCGATGACGGCGTCCGCGTTACCACGCACGTCGCCCACGAGCAGGTTGCTTTGAGCCAGTGCGATGCGCAGGATGCCTTCCTGGGGCCGGGAGCGTGTCATGGGCGGCGAGTCGGAGTACCGCGCGTGGGCTTAGGGCACTGCCGGCTGGCCTACGCGGGGCACGGCTGCGCTGTCACATCCGGGGATCGCTAACGGCTAAGGCACTCGGTCATGCGCGCACCCATCTCCGCGGGGGAGCGGGTGGTACACACGCCCGCGGCCTCCAGCGCCGCAAACTTCGCTTCTGCGGTGCCGCTGCCCCCCGAGATGATGGCCCCGGCGTGGCCCATGCGCCGCCCGGGCGGCGCGGTGACGCCTGCGATATACGCTACCACGGGCTTGTGGACCCGCTCCCGGATGAAGTCAGCGGCATCTTCCTCGGCGCTGCCGCCAATCTCTCCTACCAGGATGATGCCCTCGGTCCGGGGATCCTCCTCGAATAGCTCAAGGCAATCGATGAAGCTCATACCCTGGATGGGGTCTCCGCCGATGCCGACGCAGGTGCTTTGACCCAGGCCGATGCGGGTGGTCTGATAGACGGCCTCATAGGTGAGCGTGCCGGAGCGCGAGATGACGCCCACGACGCCGGGGCGATGAATGGCTCCCGGCATGATTCCGATCTTGCAGGCCCCAGGAGTGATGACTCCGGGGCAGTTGGGACCGATGAGGCGCGTATCCGGGTAGCCGGCCAGTGCTGCCTTGACCCGCAGCATGTCCTGAACCGGGATCCCTTCGGTAATGCACACGATGACGCGGATCCCGGCATCGGCCGCCTCCAGGATGGCGTCGGCGGCGAATGCCGCCGGGACGTAAATCATGCTCGCGTCGGCGCCGGCTTCCTGCACCGCCTGGTAGACCGTGTCGAACACGGGCAGTCCCAGATGGGTCTGCCCGCCCTTGCCCGGGGTAACCCCACCGACCATGCGGGTGCCGTAAGCAATCGCCTGCTCCGAGTGGAACGTGCCCTGCTTGCCGGTGAAGCCTTGACAGATGACGCGGGTGTTGTTGTCTATAAGGATGGACATGGTGTGGGAGGTGAATCGTAATTCGTGACTCGTGAAGAGTTAGAGGTAATTGGATTGGTGTCCCGGCCCTAGCGCGCGTTCAACCCCGCCAGTCTCGCCAACCTTGCGAATCGCGCTACCTCGCCGCGGCGACGACTTTCCTGGCTGCGTCCGTTAGATCTTCGGCCGACACCAGGTCCAGCCCGCTCTCGCCCAGCATGGCAAGGCCCTTGTCCGCGTTGGTGCCTTCCAGGCGCACGACGACCGGCAGGTCAATGCCGACCTCGCGCACGGCGTGGATGATGCCTTCCGCAATCAGGTCGCAGCGGACAATGCCGCCGAAGATATTGATCAGGATAGCTTTGACCTTGGGATCCGAACGGATGATCTTGAAGGCCTCGGCGACTTTCTCGGCCGTGGTTCCTCCCCCGACGTCCAGGAAGTTTGCAGGGTCACCACCGTGGAGCTTGATAAGGTCCATCGTCGCCATGGCCAAGCCGGCGCCATTGACCATGCACGCGATGCTGCCGTCCAGGGCGATATAGTTGAGGTCGAACTGTTTCGCGCGCGTCTCCCTGGGGTCTTCCTGGGTGGCGTCGTGCAGCCGGCCGAGGGCTTGCTGCCGAAACAACGCATTGTCGTCCACATGAATCTTGGCATCCACTGCCACCAGCCCTCCCGCTGTGGTCGCTACCAGGGGGTTGAGCTCCAGCAGACTCAGATCCATCTGGACAAACAGCGAGTAGAGATTGCGCAGAAGCCCGCCGAGCTCCTTGCGCTGGACCTCATTGAGACCGAGGGCGAAGCCGACCCGCCGCCCGTGGAAGGGCTGCAGACCGGCCGCCGGATCGACGTAGAGGCGCACGATGCGTTCAGGCGCAGTGGCAGCGATGTCCTCGATATTCATGCCGCCGGCGGCCGAGGCGATAACGGCGATGCGGCCGTGGCCGCGGTCCACCACCAGGCTGAGATAGAATTCGGCGGCGATCTCGGTGGGGCGTTCAATGAGCACGGCGTTCACGGGCTGGCCGGTGCCGGTGGTCTGCGCCGTGACCAGACGTGAGCCCAGCAGGCGCTCGCACTCGGCGACCAGGTCCCGGCTTGCGCCCACACGCCGGACTCCGCCGGCCTTGCCGCGCCCTCCGGCATGGACCTGGGCCTTCACCATCCACGCGTCGCCTCCCAGTTCCCGTGCAGCGGCCAGGGCCTGCTCAGTGTTGTAGGCGACGACCCCGGCTGGCACGGGTACGCCGAGCTCGGCGAGAATTGCCTTGGCCTGATGCTCGTGAAGATTCATGGAGGGATTTGTTATCCTTTGGCTCAGCCGTGTTGGTATTGTCCGGCAAACACCCGTGGTAAGCAAAGTGCCTGCAAGGATTCGTCCGCCGGGAGCCGGCAACGAGATGAGACTGGTTCGACTGCTTCTGCACGTGCACGGCTGCGACTGCCGCCGGGAGCACGGACATGACCGCTGCGTGGCCGATGCCGCCGGACGGCGGGCCCTGGCGGCACCATGATGGATGCAGGCACGGCACAGGTGCGGCCAGGCGATCGCCGGGACAATCCGCAAGATACCTGGCGGCCCCTGCGCTTCTTTAATGTTTACCGGGCCACGCTCTCCGCACTGTTTCTGAGCCTGCTCGGGCTGGGGGTCGCCCCACGGGCCCTGGGCCAGTACGACCACGACCTGTTTCTGGCCACGGCCGTGGTGTACCTGCTCTTTACGGTGGCCAGCAGCTTCGCCATCCGCTGGCGTTGGCCGCGCTTCGACGTTCAGATGGTCGGCCAGGTCACGGCGGACATCGTGGCCATCACCATAATGATGTATGCGAGCGGGGGGGTGCGCAGCGGCTTCGGGATGCTGCTGGTGGTGGCAATCGCGGGCGGCAGCATCTTGACCGTGGGACGCACCGCCTTCCTGTTCGCCGCCATGGCCACGCTGGCGGTGT
>CAYWTP010000099.1:0-11180 GCA_964461215.1 uncultured Ectothiorhodospiraceae bacterium
TGTGCCGACCCATCGGACTAATGCGTCGCCGGATAGGACTGGGTGGTGAAGACCTGGAAGTGGGCGCCGGTCTTCCAGGCGTCGGCGGGCAGGCCCGCCTTGACAGCCAGGTGGCCGAGGGTCTGGTCGCGGTCCCAGCCTTGCTCGGTCGCCACCTGGGGCAGGAATACCGCGCGCCGGCCGTCCTTCTCCAGCACGATTCCCTGCTTGCCCACCCGAAACTCGTCGGGCGAGGCGATGGGACGCATGGGGCTCAGCACGCTGATCTCCAGCTCCAGATCTCCCAGCTCGGCGGGCGTCACGGGATTGAAGCGCATGTCGTTGCGCACGGCGTTCACCGCGTTGTGCATCACCGACGCGTACAAGGGCTCCGTGGCCTTGATGGTGCCGATGCAGCCGCGCAGCCGGGCGTGGCGGGTGACGGTGACGAAGGCCGCACCTGGGCGGTGCAACCCTTCCGGCACCTTGTCCTCGGCGGCCCGCAAGGCGCGCATCGCCTCGGCGCTGGGGCGCACGCTGGCCTCCACTGCGGCGCGGGCCAAGTCGTAGAGCACCTGCATCTGGGGCTGGCTCAGACCCTGATCGCCGGCGGGCGGCGGATCGGAGGGGCCGCGCGTGATTGCCACCGCCAGGTAGCTGACCGACGTGTGGTAGTCGCCCGTGAGCTCGCCGCTGGTGGCGTACTTGACCCGCTCGACCCGCGTATCGGGAGCCAGCAGGTTCAGCAGGATCATCATCGGATCGAAGCCGCAGGCCGTGACGCCAGTGCGCCGCTTGTAGGCGAGCAGCCCGCCGGGGTCGTGGGCCGCGATACGCTCATAGATCCCCATGTCCAGATCCCGCAGCCTCTGCGCGATACCGTCGTCGACGGCGAACGGTACGTAGTCGAAACGCGGGCCATAGTGGGTGAAGTCGCTGGAGACGACGATCAGCGTGCGCTCGTCGGCGATTGGCCGCAGCAGCGCGGCTGCCTTGGCGTAGTCTTCCGGGGACATGGCGCCCACCAGGATTGGCACCAGCTTCCAGCCGGGGGCAAGGGCCCGCTGCAGCAGGGGTAGCTCCATCTCGATGCTATGCTCCCGGGTGTGGGCGCTGGGGTCCGCCGTGACCAGGGGGCTGCGGCGCAGGGCCTGCACCGCAGCCGAGTCCAGCGGCACCTGCCCCAGGGGCGTCGCGTAGGCGACGACGGCGTCGATCGACAGGCCGTGGAAGCGCTTCCGATGGGAGGGTCCCAGCACGATCACTCGGGCGAAGCGCTGGCCCTGCACGCGCTTGAAGGCGGCTGCGGCCACCGGCCCGCTGTAGCGGTAGCCGGCGTGAGGCACGATGAGTGCCTGTATGGGAGCATGGTGCTTGGCGGCCGGCGCCTGCGCCAGCAGGCCGTCCACCAGGCTCCTCAGCTCCCCTGGATCGGCGGGATACCACGTGCCCGCGACGGCCGCCGGACGTACGGACTCCCGGCTATCCGCCGCAGCGGTGCTCGATCCCGCCAGCAGCCCCAGAGCCAGCGCGAGGCCCAGGCCGATCCCTTTTGCCCACATGAGCTCAGCCTGCCAGGTCATGGGGCCGGTAGTAGTCCGCCTCACGCAGGGAGAGCAGTCGCTCCGGCTCACGTTTCAGGAACAGGTAGAGGACCGTACTGCCCCCCGCCAGACCGGCCAGACGGCGCAGGAAGCGGCGTCTTCCGAACCTTTCCCTCGACGGGACGGCGGCGGTGATTGGCGAACGTTTGGCTCCAGTCTTGCTCATGTCCAGACTCCCGGAATGATCTGGCGGCACGCCGGGCAGCGCCCGTCTGCCGTTAGATTGACTTCGGTGACGACAAAGCCCGTGCGCTGGACCAACAGAGTGCCGTCGCGCGGACAGTAAGTGCACTCCGCCTCGTGTCCGAACACATTGCCGATGTACACATAGTGCAGCCCCACGTCCAGGGCCTCCTTGCGTGCCCGCTCCAGGGTCTCGACGGGCGTGGGCGGCAGGTTGCGCAGGCGGTACATGGGCTGGAAGCGGCTGAAGTGCAGCGGGGTGTCCGCACCCAGCTCGTCGCGGACCCAGCGGGCGAGGCGCCGTATGGTGGCGAGATCGTCGTTCAGGGTCGGAATGACCAGATGGGTGACCTCCTGCCACACGCCTTCCTCCTGGAAGGTCACCAGCGCCTCGAGCACCGGCTTCAGGGTGGCGCCGCACACCTCGCGGTAGCCCCTGTCGTCAAAGAACTTCAGATCGGTGTTGGTGGCGTCCAGCACCGTGCACAGCTTGCGCAGGGGCTGCTTGTTGATGTACCCCGCGGTCACGAACACGCTCTGCAATCCCCGGGCATGGGCCGCAAGCCCGGTGTCATACACGTACTCATAGAAGATGATCGGATCGGAGTAGGTGAAGGCGATACCGCCGCAGCCATTGTCCACTGCGCTGGCGACCAGGTCCTCGGGCATGGCCTTGTAGATCTGCTCCATCTCGTCCCCGCCGCGCTGGGAGAGCTGCCAGTTCTGGCAGTTCTGGCAGTGCAGATTGCAACCGGCGGTGCCGATGGACAGCAGATCGGTGCGCGGGTGGAAATGGAACAGCGGCTTCTTCTCCACCGGGTCGATGTGGACCGCCGAAGGCCTGCCGTAGGTCGTGGCCCGCAGCTTGCCATCGAGGTTCACCCGCACGCGGCAGTCACCCGCGCCTCCTTCCGGGATCACGCATTGGCGTGGACAGAGCTCGCACTCGACTTCCGGCATGGGCCTCACCCTCTCGGGGAATGCTGCCTACTGCTCGTTGTCGTGCCCGGGCTGGGCGATGTGGTACCAGGAGGCCTCCTTGCCCATCAGATCACCCGCCTCGATGCGGGCCTTGACCGCCGCCGTGTCGATGCGGCGCCAGCCGCCGGGCTGCTCGGCAGCGCTGCGGATGCCGCTGTACAGGAAGCCCGTGATGCACAGGGCGTTGAGCAGTACGAAGACCAGCAGGCGTACATCGTGGCGATGAAGATGCCTGGGCCAGGCTTCCATGCTTAAAGTGTAGCCAACACAGAGGCCCTTGGTGGGCCTTATCCATGCCTCTCTCTACGTCGTCATATTCGGCGGGCTGGGGGTCCCGAGATCTTTTCCGGGACACGCCGTAAATACGTCCCTGTAGGCTCGATCGCCGGCTTCCTGCCGGCGACGGTCCCGGAAAAGATCTCGGGGCCCCCTCTTGAGCCGGGGCGGGGACCACTATGTCAAAGCAGAACCGCGTCCTTCATGGATCAAGAATGTCGCGTCCTGCGGGACCGGACGCGTACGCCGTAGTCCAGCCCGGTCACGCAGCGGTGGCAGTGCAGGCAGTCCACGTCATACTCGTCGTGTACGCCCAGATCACAGCGCTCGTAGCGGCGGGTGGGACCGAGCCGCTTGAGCAGGGCCAGCTTGTTGCTGAGGGCCAGGAAGGCGCCGAAGGGGCAGAAGTAGCGGCACCAGAACCGGTAGTAGAACAAGCATCCCACCAGGCTCGCGACGGTGAGCAGCCCCACCCAGCTCATGAGATCGCCGTGGAAGACGTGCTGCATGGGGTTGAAGGATGCCCACAGGAGATCGCCCGTCGTCCACGAGGCCACCAGGACCAGCGCCAGCAGCACGTACTTGAGGTAGCGCAGCCGCAGGTCCAGGCCCCGAACCGCGTAGCTGCGCAGATACAGCAAGCGCCCGACCCGGGACACGAATTCCTGCAGCGCGCCGAACGGACATACATAGCCGCAGTAGGCCTGGCCGAACAGCAGGCCCGTCACCGCCACGAAGCCCATCAGAAGGTACCATTCGGGGTTGGAGTCCCAGGACGGCAGGCGTCCCAGGGACAGGTTCACCAGGTCGACTTCGGTGACCAAGGTGTTGAAGCCTACGCCCAGCACCAGCAGGGTCGCGGCCTGGTAGGCCAGGCGCAGCCCGTCCCGTCCGCGCCGGTAGACCGGGAAGAAGGCCAGCAGCATGGCCAGCAGCAGCAGGAGCTTGGGGCGGGTCCAGGCGTTGCCGGCGGCGCTTTCCTGGTCGCCGTGAGCGGGTGCGAAGGTTTTGCCGAAGGCTGTCTGGCCGCCGGCGCGGGCGGCCCGGTTGATGGACTTCAAGACCGCCCGGCTGGTGATGGTGGCGCCGCTCATGGCGTCCACGTCTTGCAGGCTCAGGGCGCTCCCGGCCAGGTTCCGGCCTGCCAGGCCGTCGAGCCAGGCGTCGATGCCGGTGATGTAGGAAGGCGTCTCGTGAGACTGTAGGTACTGCACGCCGCGCAGTACGCCCTTTCTGTCCACGGAGACCAGCAGGTTGACAGGACCCGCATGCCCGCGCACGTCGCCGGCGACCGGCGCGGTGGCCAGGGAAACGGTGTCCGCAGGAGTCGCGTTCCCTTTCCGTGCCGGCTGAGCGGGAGCGGGACCGTCCCAGCCCAGGTAATACGGTATGGGCTGCTCGTGCAGGGTGAAGCGCTGGGAGCCGCTGTTCCGGCCCAGGGTCGCATCGCTGAAGTGCACGGCAGGCCCGGGCGCCACGCCGCGGGCGAGTAGGCTGAGGCCCAGCGCGCACAGCACCAGGAAGGTGAGGCCCCAGGACAGCAGTGGATAAGGGAAGGCCTGATGGCTGCGTACCGCTAGCGCCGGCATGGGCGCCGACGATGCTTCGGCGTGGAGCACCGGCACCAGCACCACCGCGGCGGCCAGGGCCAGCAGATGGGCGGTGCCGGTAACGCCCAGGATCGGTACCAGGAGCGCGCCGGTGATCAGTCCTCCCAATGCGCCGCCCAGGTTGTCGGCGCCCGCGATGACCGCGCTGCTGCGTAGCACGTTGGGCGTATCGGTGTGGGCCAGTCCTACGCCCACGGGAAAGCCCATTCCGGTCAGCAGACCGGCTGCGGCGCACAGAATCAGATAGACCGCCTCCTGCTGCGGACCGTCTAGGCTGCTCATGGCTCTCAGCAGGGTCGGCAGACCGGCCAGGGCCAGAGCCACCAGGGCAATCACTGCGGCCAGCGCCAGACCCGGGCGGCGGGCGGCGGCCAGGCGCCGTCCCGGGGCTCCCGCCCCCAGCGCGAGGCCGGTCATGAAGATGCCGTTGAGCAGGGCGATGCGGCCGAACACGGAGCCCACATGGGCCTGATAGCTGAAGATCAGGGCGAGCTGTGCGGCCATGGCGATGAAGCCGAGCACTGCCAGGCCCAGAGTGGCGGCGTGGCTGCGCCGGCGTGCCGCCGGGGCGCCGGCCATGGCGCCGCGCAGCAGCAGGAGCAGGCTCATGACCACCAGCGGAACCAGGTAAGGCCAAGGTCCCATGCGTCGCAGCACTTCCAGCCCGGCCACGACGCCCGAGCCGCTGAACTTTCCCCACAGGAGCATGTTCAGGTAGTAGGTGACGGGGCGGGCGTCGGTGTTGAGCTCGCCCCCTTCCTGCTCAAGCTGCCGATGTACGAAGCGCACGCGCTCTTCGGGCAGCAACGAGTAGAAGGACACCGGGGGAAAGCGGTACTCGTCCAGCGGTGTGGCCAGGTACCGGCTCTCCAGCACGCCGGGGTCTTCACTCACGCGGCCCGTGGTCTGGGCGGCGCAGTACACGTGCTGGTCGCCCGGGGCGATGGCCAGGTGGGGGAAGATTGCACCCAGCGTGCGGAATACTGAGCCGCTGTAGCTCTTTACGTCCCGGCCCAGGTAGTTGGAGGCGCTGCTGACCGAGGTGCACAGCACGCCCCCCGGTGTCATGCTCCGGCGCATGCGCCGGTAGAATTCCTCGGTGTAATAGCGGTTGCTGCGGGCACTGACCGGATCACCGGCGAGGACCAGCACCAGGTCATACACGGGCTTGGCCGGCAGCCGGTTCGCAAAGCGTCGCCCGTCTTCGAAGTGCACGACCAGGCGCGGATCGGTCAGCGCGCGGCGGACTTCCGGGGCAAGATACGGGCGGATATGCTCGAAGGCGCGCCGGTCCTCTTCCACTACCTCCACGCGCGTAACGGGGTAGCGCAGCAGCTCCGCGGCCAGTCCGTCCTCCACCCCGCCGAAGAGCAGGATCCGCTTGGCGCCGTTGGCCTGGGCGTAGAAATAAGCGGCGTCCTGCTGCACCCGGGTGGGATCGGGGAAGCTGGCGGCGATACGGCCGTCGTTGACCACGGAGATCTGACGGCCGAGCCGCGCTACCTCGACGTGGCCGTAGCGGGTGTCCACCGAGTCCAGCAGAGTCAGCCCCGGCTGCAGCACGGCGAAGCGCAGGGCCTCCATGCGCTGCTCCAGTAGCGTGCCCAGGGGTGTTGCCGCAACGGCCAGGCCAAGCAGTCCGACCGCCAGGGCGGAGCGCCGGCTTCGCGTCTCGGTGCCCGGCAGCGACGCTGCGGCCGCGGCCAGCCCCAGGGCGATAAGTCCCAGGCTGGCCCAGACCCGCAGCCATTCCAGCAGCACGAAGGTGAAGAGCATTCCGCCCAGGAGTGCACCCAGGGCCTCGAAGACGTAAAGGCCGGCAACTTGGCGCACCGTACTGTGCGTGGCCTCGGGCGGGCCGCCATTGACGTCCGGGCCTGGGGTGAGGTTGCCCAGGGCCCGGCAGGTAAGGGGGAAGGCCAGTCCCACCGCCAGGCTGGTGGGCAGGGTGATGAGCAGGGTGGAGCTCAGAAGCTCCCCCAGGGGCACGAACTGCGTCGAGGACACGTCCAGGAACAGGCGCCCCACCCGGGTGGCGATTACCTGGGCCGCCAGCACGAAGGGCAGGGCGAGCAGCAGCAGGCGCAGGAACGGCACGGGCCGGCGGACCCAGTCCCGGTCCTGGAGGTAGACCACCGCCACGGAGCCCAGTGCGACCCAGAGCAGCCAGCTTCCGAAGAACGCGCCCAGGCTTATCTCGTTGCCGTAGTACACCACCAGGCTTTCCCGCACTAGCATGGCCTGGGCGATCTGGGCATACGCCCCCAGCGCCAGCAGGACCAGAGACAAGCGGTGACGATCTTGCAGGCCGCTCATGCCGACGATGATCTCATGCGGAGCAAAGCGTGCCGCGGAAGCGTGCCGACAAGTGGTTCAGGTTTCACCAGCCTCTGCCGAATTCCTAATGTAGGTAGTTTAGCTTGTGTCCTTTGGGGGTCGGCGGCAGCGCTGACTGCGTCACAATCCAGGCAGGCAGAGGTATCTAGTTTAGTAAAACATGATATACTGATATTCAGGTGGCCACTAGGAAATTAGCAGTGATGACTCAGCGATTATTCTGGTTTATGGCAGTAGCGGCCTACGGCACTGCGGTGATCTACGGCATGGCCGTGGGATCGTGGCTGATCCTGTTGGATTACAAGTTCTGGCTTCTGCTGGTGCTCGGCACGGTGAGTGCCACTATTGGCGACGTGCTGCGTAACGGCGCGTCCATAGGTGCCGGCTGCGGCTGCGGCCAGGACGAAGACGCGCATCCCGCGGTGCGGTGATTCCTTCCGGGGGCTGCGCATTCGCGCGGCCGCCTGCTGTCTCTCGGGCGGGGACTATTGGCCTCCCGAGCGCGCGCCGCGTGCCGCGCCCTCCACTGTTGCACACACTACACGGTTGCGGCCGTTCTCTTTTGCCTTGTACAGGGCCCGATCGGCTTGCTCCACCAGTCTCTGCGCCTGTGTCGGAAGATCCTGCGGCATGTCTTCCGGGTAGTAGGTGGCGACGCCGAGGGACAGGGTAATGCCGATCTCCTGCCCATCGGGAACCTGAAATGCCTGCTGGGCGATGCCTGCCCGTATGCGTTCCGCGACCTCCCGGGCGTGGCTGAGGTCGGCGTCCGGTAGCAGGGCAGCGAATTCCTCCCCGCCGTAGCGGGCGAGCACGTCGCTGGCGCGTAGCTGCTGCTGGATGCTGCCGGCGACGGCCCGCAGCACCGCGTCCCCCGCCTGATGCCCGTGGGTGTCGTTGACCCGCTTGAAGTGGTCGATGTCCAGGAACAGGAAGCCCAGGGGCCGGTCCGCCCGCTGGGTGCGGCGGATCTCGTCCAGCAGGCGCTGATCGAAGAACCGGCGGTTTCGGGTACCGGTGAGGGGGTCCGTCATCCCGCTGGCCAGCAGCCGTTGGTGCGACAGGGCATTGTCCACGCACAGGGCGGTGATGTGGGCGAAACGCTTCAGAAAGTCGGTGCCGCTGTCCTGCGTGAAGCGGGTGCGGTCGTGACTGCCCAGGCAGAAGGCGCCGATATGCCGCCGGTGACGGACCAGGGGCAGCACCGCCACGCTCTGTAAGGGCGTTGGCAGCACCGGAAACAGCCATGAACGGGCGGATCCGTCGCATGGGCCAAGCCACGGCGCGGTGCCCAGGGACTGCAGCGGCTGGATCTCGGTGCGGGCGCCGAGAAAGGACAAATGGGGGAAGCGCTGCTGGGCCTTGTCATCGGTCTCCAGCAGATGCCTCATCTCATACTCGGGGTCTACCAGCACTAAGGTGGTGATGTCCAAGGAGAAGATCCGCGGGTAGTCCTGAAGCAGCACGCCGAACACTTCCGCCAACGTCTCCGCGCCGATGATCCGCAGCTCCAGGCGCTCGAAGCGGCGCAGCTTGCGCTCGTTCTCCTGTGCGCGGGCCAGCATACTGCGCAGGCGGGTGTCGTTCATGGCCGAAGTCGGGGTGGCTGGGCGGTCCGACGTTTATACCACGAAGTCGCCGGCACTGTTTTGCATAGCAACCCGGGGATGTTGGCGGGCCCCGGTCGCAGCAACCGGCTGACAGGCGCGCAGGAGGCCGCACAGGCCAGGTGCGGCCGGCCGAGGGAGCTTGGCCGTCAGCCGTGCTCGGCTCCGGCTGCCTGCTTGAGGGCGCCGCCGGACCTGGTGGCGTGTAGCGCGTCCTGGAAGCAGCGGATCAGCTCGTAGTCGGTATCGATGAACATCAGCCCGAGCCCATGCGCAGAGGCATGTCGAACCAGCGCCGGGAGCCGGTGTACGCTCCTCGTCTTCAGGCAGCACAGATTAAGCTCCACATCGACTACGCTGTTTACCGTCGCCTCGGCGGCGGGAAGCTCCACGAATACGCCGTGGTTGCTGATGTTTCTAGCGACTGCCCGGGTAGTATCACCGCCGCCGTGGTAAAGCCTGACCTCCATGGCGACGGTGTATCGCTTGCTCCAGCGGTGCTCCATCGTGCGCCTCCTAAGCCTGTGTGCAGTGGGTCGGTCGCCCGACCACGGGCAGGTCTGATGCCTGACTTATTAGCGGACTGTCGACGAGCCAGCTTTATAGATCAAAAGTGAATGCTAATGAATGCGTACATCTACTTAGCTTCATTCTGTCGCAGTGATCGGCCCCCTACATACGCGCGGACATGAACCTCACACGGCGGAGTGGGGCGGCCCCGGAACCTCGCCGTTGCGCGGTGTGGGTCTGCGGCAGTGGATCAGTCCCCCAGGGCCAGGCGTACGATCTCCGAGAGGGACCTGACCTGAAGCTTCTCCATGGTCCGGGCGCGGTGTGCCTCCACCGTCCTGGTGCTGATGCCCAGCTCCGCCGCGATGGCCTTGTTGGTCTTGCCGTCCACCAGGCCCTGCATTACCTCTTTCTCCCGGGGCGTCAGGCGCGCCAGCCGCCGCGAGATCTCGATGCTGCGCCTCTCCTCCCGGCGCCTCTGGCGGTCCAGTCTCAGACCGTGTTCGACCCGCTCCAGCAGCGCCTGGTTCTTGAACGGCTTCTCAATGAAGTCCACCGCGCCGGCCTTCAGTGCCCGCACCGCCATGGGCACGTCGCCATGGCCGGTCAGGATGATCACCGGTATGCACAGCCCGCGGGCCATCAGGTATTCCTGCAGCTCCAGCCCGCTCATCCCAGGCATGCGCACGTCCAGGATCAAGCAGCCCGGATCGTAGGCAGCGCCGCTTTCCAGGAAGGCCTGCGCCGATTCGAAGGCGGCCGCCTTGTGACCGGCCGATCGCATGAGCAGCAGCAGCGAGCTCCTGACCGCCTGGTCGTCGTCGACGATGTGGACTGTGGATTCCGGTCCCATGGGTGAAGACAGCCTCCGTCGCCTGTGTGGTTATCGGTGCCGCGACCACCGGCCCCAAGCTAGCAGATCCGCGGCAACGGATCGTCCTCCAGCTCTTCGAGCAGACGCTGGCCGCCCAGCTCCGTTTCCAGGACGAGCCGGGCCGGTCCGTGCTCCAGAGCGCCGATGATGGCGGCTTCCCGCCCCTGCGGCAGACTCCGCCAGAGGCCCAGGGCCTGGTCCGCCCGGCCCGCATCCACCACGGCCACCACCCTGCCTTCGCAGGCCAGAAACATTGGATCATAGCCAAGCATCTCGCACACCGATTGCACGGGGTCGCGCACGGGGATCCGCGGCTGGTGCAGGCGCACCCGCAGCCCGGTGGCGTGGCAGATCTCGTGGGCGACCGTGGCCAGTCCGCCCCGCGTAGGATCACGCATGAAGCGCAGCCCGGTCAGCCCCAGTAGGGCCTGGGTCAGTGGCAGCACGCTGGCGGCGTCGGAGCGCAGCTCCCCCTTGAGCCCGAATTGCTCGCGGGCCAGCATGACCGCGATGCCGTGGTCCCCGACGGGGCCGCTGACCAGGATGCTGTCGCCGGCCTGGATCCGGTCCAGACCCAGGCGCAGCCCTGGTGCGCGGATCCCCACGCCGGTGGTAGCCAGATAGATCCCCCCGCCTTCGCCGCGCCGTACCACCTTGGTGTCCCCGGCGGCAACCTGGACGCCGACCTCCCGGGCTGCTGCGGCCAGACTGGCGATCACCCGCTCCAGCAGGGCGATCTCGATGCCTTCCTCGACGAAGACGTTGAGGCTGAGGTATTGGGGCAGGGCGCCGGCAACCGCCAGGTCGTTGGTGGTCCCATGCACCGCCAGGGAGCCGATGTCGCCTCCCGGAAATTCCAGGGGCTGAACCGTGAAGCCATCGGTGGTGATCATCACCTCGCCGGCGGGCAGCGATATGGGCACTGCGTCGGCGTGGACGTCCAGGGCCGGATTTGCCAGATGCCGGGCGAAGATTTCGTCGATCAGCTCGCGCATGAAGCGGCCGCCGTTGCCGTGAGCGAGGCTGATGTGGCTGTCGAGCATGGTATTACGGTCGGCGTTCCGGTGAAGCCTCGGCCCAGGGGCGTGTCGGTGCGCAGAGATTACTTCCCGCTCCTCGTCCCGGCAAGGCATCCGATTCAGTGGTGGCCGGCAACGGCGGCGTACTCCACGATCTGGCCGAAGCTGATGCCGGCGTCATTGACCGGCACCTGTTCGGG
>CAYWTP010000100.1:0-11109 GCA_964461215.1 uncultured Ectothiorhodospiraceae bacterium
AGGCGTCCTGTCAGATCATATGAATAGCTGAATACTCCGCCCTTTGCGTCGGTCTTGGTCGCGACGTTGCCGGACGCGTCGTAGGTGTAGGTGGTCACGCCTGAGTCGGGGCTGTCCTGGCGCAGGAGATTGCCCAGGTCGTCGTAGGTGTAGGTCGTGGGGTTGCCGTTGGAGTCGGTGACCGAGGTCAGATTGCCGTGGGCGTCATAGCCGTAGCCGGTGGTCGCGTCTGCGGTGCCCGGGTCGGTGCCATCGAAATCCTCAATGGTCTGTGTGAGGCGCCGGAGGGCATCGTAGCCGTACCTGGTGACCGTCCCCTCGCCATCGGTGCGCTGTGTGAGTTGCCCGTAGGGCGAGTAGTCCTCGTCCAGCGTCTCGTTCGCCTGGGTCCGGATGTCCGGGTGGTTAAAGGTGTCGAACGTCTGGTCGAGCTGCTTGTGCAGGTTTCCCTGGGCGTCATAGGTCTGCTCCGCTCTCCGGTTGCCGGCGCCGTCCAGGGTGTACTGGATGTAGTTCCCCAGCCCGTCGGTGATGCGCTCCAGCCGGCGGGCTGGGTCGTAGGCGAAGGTCAGGGTAATGGCGTCGGCCGTGCCGTAGCCGGTGGTGACGGTGTCCACCTCGCCGGTGGGCAGGTAGGTGAAGCGGGTGGTGCGGCCGGTGGCGCCGTCGCTGCGGGTGACGGACTCCAGGCGGTCGTTGCCGGGATAGTAGGCGTAGGTGACGAGCAGGTATGCGGTGACCTCGCCGGTGTCGGGATCTATCTGCGTCGGGCGTTCCTCGCTGGCGATCTTGCCGGTGGCGGTGTACTGGAGGTTGTCGCGCTCGATGAGCCATTTGCCAGCATCCACCATGCGCTTGACCTGCTTGAGGCGGGTGCGGTTGTTGCCCTGCCCCTCCTCGTCGGGGTAGTAGGTGTAGACGGTGAGATCGTCGGCGCCGGTCTGCTGGTCCGCGGGTAGGGGGCCGTTGACCTGGCTGAGTTGGCCCAGAGGGCCGTTGTACTCGTAGGTGGTGGTGCGCGAGACCGGGGTGCCGTCGGGCTGGTAGCCGGTCACGGTCTCGCCGGTGCGGCGGCCCGCGTCATCGTAAGTGTAGGTGGTGACTTTGTGGTGGCCGGATAGGACCGAGGGCTCGGTGATGGTCGCGACCTTGCTGGCAAAACGCGGGTCATAGGTGTAGTCGGTACGGCGTTCCTGCGGCGTACTGACGGCCTCAATCTTGTAGCCTGGGTTGCCCCAGGCGTCATAGTCGCCGTACTGGGTGGTGATGCCGTCGGTGGTCTTAGAGGCGACGAAGCCTTCGGAGGTGTAGGTGTAGGCGTCGGCGGCGGCGCAGGAGGAGCAGGGACCGCCGTCGACCTGATGCAGCCGAAGCAGACCTCCAATTGTCTCAAGATGATAGGTGCGCGAGGCCGAACTGGCATCGGTAGTAGTCGTGGTGCCGTCGGAATTGAACGTCAGGCTCAGCCCATCCGCGCCCCCCGCATGCGTGCTTCCTATGGCCCGTCCCTGGTCGTCATAGCCCCAGGTTGCGTAGCGGACCCCACGCTCGTCGATGATGCCCGTCAGTGCATGGGGGTGCTCGGGATCCTCGTACAGATAGGTACGGGCCGGATTGTCCGTATCGTCGGCAGGCGTACCGTCGGGGAACGTCACCGTGCCCAGGTTGCCTGCATAATCGTAACTATACTTGTAGGTCCCCGTCGGACTGGTGACCGCGTACAGTCGCTCGTCGTCGTAGCTGTACTGGAAGCTCACACTGTGCCCAAAGGCATCCGCCACAGTCTCTAGGCGTGTTCCCCATTTCTCATCATAGGTCAGCGTTAGCTTCAGGCCCTGGGCATTGGTCATCTCCACCAACCGACCATTGATATCGTAGCTTTCTACTTCGCCGTTGGGGCGACGATAATCCCAGCCATCAGCCCGCTCATCGAGCATTGCCTTCGAGCGGAGGGTTGAGCGCCAGACACCGGAGATCTTTTCGAATGCGTCGACGCGTCCGGTGTCGCTCCATACGGTGGCAACCTGCACACCCCGCGCCGGGTCAGTCAGTATAACGAGCGTCCGATCATACGTATGCCGCCAACCCGGCCCCAGTCTTCCGGAAAAAGGAAGCACCTCCGGGTCAGGAATACTGTTGTAGTGGCGCTGCAGAGTAAGACCAGCGGGACCGATAGGCGGCAGATCCATTTCATGCTGATACTTGTTCCCGGTAGCCACGCTGATAGGGTTGCCGGTGTCCGGTGGTTCACCGTCGGCTGGACACTGAGGTCCCCGTGTATCTAGCTTCGCGAAGTCCGGCAAAACACTGCAGGAGCCTCCACCCTGGCACTGGGACCAGTAGCCATAGTAGCCGCATGGACACCAAACGTCCCGGCTGCGGAAAATGGAATATGAGGGCCCTCCTTGCCCATCACAAATCAAGCTTACCGTACGCACCGTATGGTCAATGATCCCGTCGATGATCCCGCAGCTGCCGTTTCCCCAGCCCCAGCAGTTCGGATACCAAGAATCACCGGAACAGACGGATTGCATGGGGTTGTCTTTCGTCGCCCACGAAGACTCTTGCGCCAGGGAACACGCGGGATTGATCGCTAGAATCTGATCGAGAGCAGGCTGATACGTTGGAAAATAGTCCCCGGTGAAATTGCAGCTAAGCGGATGAAAATCGTGCCATGGTCCGACAATCGGCGTCGCATAATACGGCGGGTGCCAATCACTGCGGGCTGGCTGAAAGCAGGATCCGACAAGCAACATGAGGAGCGGCGCAACTAGGACGGACGCGTTTACCAGGCTGGGCCCTCCTATATACCGATGTGGTCGGTTAAGCATCTCTGTCTCCCCCGTAGCGCTCCTTGACGCGACCTTGCGCGAGTACCTCGATTCACCGTCCTGGCTGGACGACACGCGCCGTTGAAGTTCCCCTAATCTCGTTCCGCAATATGGCTGGCCAGCAAGCTCGAGAAGGCTCGCCGCGGTATCAATGCTGCCTATAGGTACCGGGAGGTCGGCGACGGGGCCATACCGTTTTCGTTGCAAACCAATTGTGAGCCCCTATTGCGCAGGGCTATTCGCTTACAGCCAATGTTGTGTCTGACGGTGCTTCCGGACTCATTAGTCTTCTCTTCGTCCCAACAGGCGAGAGCCGGCAGCCTTCTTCCTTAGTTTGGCCCAGGTGGGGATATACGACCATTGGGGAATTCCCTCACGTTCCAAGGGTCTTCCCTCATATGCATAGGTAGGAACAAACGGATGGGAGTGATAGCCGGTCAGGGAATCCATCTCCCAGGCCATCTGCCGGCCGGCAATTCAGGAAGGGCGAGCGAACGCCCAGAGAGACTAGACAGGACTCGAAATGCGTTTACCACATATTCGTATGTGGGAGCGGTTTCCCGGGAAACGGCCCTCGGCCTGAGAGGTCCGCGGCTGGCGGGACCCAGCACCCGGCCGGGGCAACCCGGGTCCTGGCGGAAGTCCCGGGAGGCGGCCATGAGGCCGCCGAGCAAGGGGGTTTCGTCGATGAGGCACCAGGCGACGACGTGCACCACTTCGCCTTCCCTCTGCATGTGGCCGCTGACGGCGAGCAGGCGGGCCTGCAGGACCTCGCGGGGCTGGCGCTCCACGAGCCGGGGCCAGACGATGAGATTGGTGCGGCCGGTCTCGTCCTCGATGGTGACGAAGACGACGCCGGGGGCGGAGCCGGGGTGCTGGCGACAGATGACGAGGCCAGCGGTGCGCACGCGGGCGCCGTCGGCCAGGTCGCGGACGGCTCCGGCGCTGAGATAGCGGCGCCGGTGCAGGTGGGGGCGCAGCAGGGCAAGCGGGTGGGCGGCCCAGGGTAAGCCCGAGCCTCGCATAGTCGGCCACCACGTCCTCGCCCTCGGCCGGGAGGGGCAGTGCCGGCTCGGGCTCGGCCGGCGGGGCGCTCGCGAGCAGGGGCAGCGGGAACTGGATGCCGGCCGCGGCCAGGGCGTCGAGGTCCTGGCGGTCGCGGCCGGCGCGGTGGTTTCCCGGGAAACCGCGGCCGGGGTTGCCCAGGGCATGCGCTTCGACTTCTTCCGTTGCCGGCGGTTCAAGGCTTAGAAGAAGCTTCTGGGCGGGCTCGGCCCGCTCCTCCTCCGATATCAAACCATGCCTGATAACCACCGCTTTCCCGCTCTGGTTCTCAAGGCGCTGGCGCTCAATGGACGGCTTTTCGCGCTGGGATTGCAGACACAAGAAAATAGTCCGGGAGCAAAGGTAGGACCTTTAGGCCGTGGCGTCCATGGGAGGTCCGCAGGACACGCCGTGAACACCCTCGGCGCCACGCAGTCTGTGCTCCGCTTGTGGGACCGGCCCACGCCGTCCGGGCACGGGCGCTCACCGGACTGCGACCCCTGCGCTGCGCAATCCTGCTCCGCTTGCGTACCAGGGCATTCCGTCCCTGGAATGCCCGCTCGCAACTCCTGTCCCGTTGCTCTCCCACCGGCCCTTCGGTCCGGGTTCGCCCCTGTGGGCTCGATCGCAGCATCCCTGCCGCTAACGGTCCTGCAAACCTCACATGGACACCGTGAACTTGGCTTGAGAACCAACCTATGAGGGTGCGCATGGCGTGGCCTAGGCGGGCGGTTCTAAGGCCGGCGCCGAACGCGCGGCCGGTGGAGATGAACTGGTCGGCGCGGCCAGGCGGGGCGGCCCCTCGGAGTCAGGTCGCTGACAACACAAGCCGGCTACATCCGGATGCGATCTTTATAACACTATTAACTAAGGCTTCTCTGCCTCAGCCGGAACCGTTCTAGTGACGTTGCCATGCGCTCGCGACCCGCATATCTAGATCGAGTTCGCTCGATGACCCCGGCTCTGTCGCCTATATTTTCGGCGTGGGACTCTTGACGTGATCAAGGAGGTCGACGTGAAATCCACAACTCTCACCGTACTACTCGCAACTGCCATTGGTACAGTCGGTTTCGCTGCTCCGGCCTTGGCTCAGAGCGGGTATGGCTTTACCTGGGCCAATCAACCGGGCAGCCAGGGCTATACGCCGATGTCGGCCTATGCCTACAACTCCACGGGTCAGGCCATTCGAATCAGACGCGCCGCCGCTGGCCGTTACAGCGTGACCTTCGACGGATTGGGTGGTCACGGAAGAGCGGGCGGCCACGTCCAGGTCACGGCTTACGGTACCGACAATCACTATTGCAAGATCGTGAGCTGGAACTCGGGCGGACCGCAGTTCGTGGTTAATGTCGCCTGTTTTGACGCGGCGGGACAGCCGTCCGATTCGCGTTATACGGTCCAGGTGAGTTGGCCGCGCTCCGGTCAGGTACTTGCCCCGGTGATGGGCGAACATGGCGCACCGGTCCACGGGGCCGCAGGCGGCAGCCAGGAAGACGTCGTAGTGAAGCGAAGCGTATTGGACAACGGCCATGTGATGCTGACCTATGCGGACGGTACGATCGAAGAACGGTTCCGCGGCGGCAGGATCATCAAGCGCTCGGGGCAGCCCGAGCTGCATATGGCTGAAATGGAGGCGATCCCGCCCACGCCGCCCACATTACCGGGAACCGCCGAAGGCGCGTGGTTGGACTATGAGAATGCGCGGCTGCTGGATACCATTCGAACCCTGCTGGGGAACGACGAGGACGGGATGCAGAACTACTTCAAGCTGGAACAGGGCAAGAACAACGTGTACGACCAGATCGCCACGCGTACGCAGACCATCCAGTTTCTAGCACAGCCTTGATACGGCGACGTAGCCACCGTGCAGAAGAAGTATGGGTTCGCACTTTTGGGTCTGCTGGCGGGAATGGCCGTCATGGCCTTTGCCGGCGATGTGCCGGTAAAACCGGAGACGGGCGCCGCGGTGGGGGACATGGGCGATCAGACCACCAAACGCCTGGACAAGATGAAGGATTTGGCAACTGGCAAGACCAGCCTCCCGCACGACGCCGGGGGTACCATGCCCACCCAACAGATCGATTCGGCCTTTCCACAACGTCCACCCGAATTTGTCAAAGACCCCGATACGTACAGGAAATATCTGCTGTCCCTGCAGGAGTACTTCGATTACCGGATCTCGGGCTTGAAGCACAGGCGGGATGTCTTCGACTGGCAGTTGCGATCGTCCAAGATAATCTTCATCATCGTCATCCTGCTTGTCGTCGCTGGGGTTTATTTCGCGGCGGTCCAGTTCCACATGGAGATCCGAAAACGGAGCGAAGGTGAGGTTGCTCCGCCGCGCCAGGACAAGGTTGTCGTCGGGCCCAAAGGCGTAGAGGTCAGCTCCGGGGTATTAGGCGTCATCATCCTTACTCTGTCGCTGGCCTTCTTCTATCTTTATCTGGTGTATGTTTACCCGATTGAAGACACCTTTTAGAAAGGAGTTGCCTTTCCTCCAGCCCGGGTCGGCCGCATGACAGCCAAAGCGACCATCCGTCTTTGGCCGGCAGGAGGCGGGATGGAGCGGCACCGGTCATCGCCGTCCCCTGCGAGCGAACGCCCGGCACAGCTTCCGTGGACTCACCCCGATATTTGGAACAAGAAGGCCTGCTCCGTGCTTGCTTCTGTCCACGCCGTAGTCGCGGGCGATGGCGGCGTTGACGGTCTCCACGGCCCTGGCCTGGGACAGGCCGAGGAGACGCGCGGTTCTTAAGCCCGCACCGAAGGCGCGGCCGGCGGAGACGGGCTGGTCGGGGCGGCCTTGGGCGGGGAGGCGCTGGGCGCCCTCCCCCAGCTCCAGCTCGAGGTGCTCGCGGGCGGCAATGCCTCGGTGCCGTTAATCGACTTTCCCAGTATGCGTCACTTCAAGACCTAAGACCCCATCCCCCCTGCAACCCACCATGGCAACGGTCTTTTCCTGGTTGAAGGAGTGGCGCCCCGAGCAGCTGCGCGGGACCCTGGTGGCCATCTTCGTGGCGGACGCGGCCGGCGGGCGCATGCGCAGGGTCGAGCAGGCCGAGGCCATTGCGGGCGCGGGTCTGGCCGGTGACCGCTACGCGGCCGGGCTGGGGCACTGGAAATTGACCGATGCATGTCAGGTCACACTGATTGCCGAAGAGGACCTGCAGGTTGCCCAACGGCGCAGCGGCCTGTCCTTCTCCGACGGACGGCACCGGCGCAACCTGGTGGTGCGCGGCATCCCGCTCGATGCCTTCCGGCGCCGCCGGGTCCGCATCGGCCAGGCGCTGTTCGCCTTCCACCGGCTGCGCCCGCCCTGTGGCTACCTCGAACGCCTGGCGGGGCCGGGCACCGTGAAGGGCCTCGGCAAGGGGGCCGGCATCGGCCTGACGGTCGTCGAGGGTGGAATTCTGCGGGTCGATGACGAGGTGGCGGTGTTCAAGGAGGCCGCGAGTCCGCGGTCCTGAGACGGCCGCGAGCCGCCCCATGCGTTAGAATCTGGCCCGGGCAGGCTGTCTGGTCAGGTGAGAGGGGGCGGCATGGTTTCAGGCAAGGATCTGGTGAAGGATGTGCTGGGCGGCGTCGCCACCTCGGTGATCGCCCTGCCCATGGGGATCGCCTTCGGGGTGGTCGCCTTCGCGCCGCTAGGCGAGGACTACGTCGCCCGGGGCGCCCTGGCGGGGCTCTACGGGGTCATCGTCGCCGGTATCCTCACCAGCCTGTTCGGCGGCACGCGCGGCCAGATCTCCGTGCCCACCGCACCCGCGGCGGTAATGGTCACCGCCGTCATCGCCTCCCTGCTCCAGGACCCGGAGATCAGCGCCCTGGGGCCGGGCCACATCCCGGTGGTCCTGCTGCTGGTGGCCCTGACCATCGCCTTGGCGGGCCTGCTCCAGTGGGTGCTGGCGGCCATCGGCGGCGGCAAGCTGGTGAAGTACATCCCGTATCCCGTGATCGCCGGCTTCATGAACGGTATCGCGATCATCATCCTCGCCAGCCAGCTTCCACCTTTCCTCGGCACCCCGAAGGACACCGGCATCGGGGGGATTTTGAGCGGCCGCGTGAGTCCGAGCTACGACATCCTGCTGGTGGGCGTGGCCACCATCGCCGGGATGCTGGCCGCGCGGCGCTGGCTCAAGGCCGTGCCTGACTCCCTAGTGGGGCTGGCCTGCGGGATCGCGGCGTACTTCGCCCTGGGCGCACTGCACTCCCCGCAGTTCCTGAGCATCGCCGGCAACCCGTTCCTCATCGGCCCCATCCCCGGCGGCTGGCCCCAGCCGACCCAGGCGGTCGCCCTGGCGAAGCTGGGGCCCATCATCACCACCTCAATGCTGGCCAAGATCGCCCTGCCGGCCGCCACCCTGGCCGTGCTTGCCGCCATCGACACCCTGCTGACCTCGGTGGTGGCCGACACCCTCACCCGCACCAAGCACAACAGCACCCGGGAGCTGTTGGGCCAGGGCCTGGGAAACATCGGCTCGGCGGCCTTCGGCGGGCTGCCGGTGTCCGGCTCCACCCTGGCCACCCTGGTCAACGTCAACAGTGGCGCCCGCACCGCTCTGTCGGGCGTGGTGACCAGTCTGACCGTGATGCTGGTGGTTGCGTTCCTGGGCGGACTGGTGCAGTGGATTCCGCTCTCCGCCCTGGCCGGGATCCTGCTCCTCACCGCGCTATCCATGCTGGAAACGGAGAGCATCCACCTCTCGCTGAAGAAATCCACCGTGGGCAATCTGGCGGTCATTGCGGCGGTCACCGGGGTCACCGTGGGCGTAGGGCTGGTGCCGGCGGTGGTGGTCGGGCTGGCCATCACCGCCTTCTTGTTCGTGCGCGAGCAGATCAGCCGGCCCATCGTCCAGCGCACGTACACCGTGGGCCAGGTCTTCTCCAAGAAGGTGCGCAGCCCGCGGGCGCGCTGGGTGCTGGAGCACCAGGGGGACCGCATCCGAGTCTACGAGCTGAACGGCTCTCTGTTCTTCGGCACCTGCGACCAACTGCTCCGCGAGCTGGAGGAGCAGCTTGACAGCTTCTGCATCATCCTGGACTTCAAGCGGGTGCACACCATCGACCTCACCGGGGCCCAGCTCCTGCGGGAGTTCCTCTGGGACCTGCGCGCCCAGGGCGGGCGCCTGGTCCTGAGCTACCTGGACGCACCCAGCAGTCGCGAGAAGGCGCGCATCTGCGCAGTGCTCAGGGACGTGGGCGTCGTGGGCCAGCCCGACGGGGCGCAGGTGTTCGTGGACACCGACCACGCCCTGGAGTGGGCCGAGGACGCCTTGGTCGAGCACGAGGACATGGCGGATCAGTACCGCCAGACACAGCTTTCCCTGGAGAACCTGGACGTGTTCCAGGGCTTGTCGGAGGCGCAGCTCGGCACGGTGAGCCGCTACCTGCATCCGCAGCACTTCGACGTGGACGAGGTGGTGTTCGAGGAAGGCGATCCCGGGGACCGCATCTACTTCATCCTCTCGGGTGCGGTCAGCATCTTCGCCGCCATCTCCGGGGAGGGGCGCGCGCGCCGCCTGGCCAGCTACGGCGAGGGCGTGTTCTTCGGCGACATGGCCATCCTGGAGGGCGAGCCCCGCTCGGCCACGGTGCGCGCCGACACCGAGACAGAGGTGCTGTACATGACGTTCGAGGACTTCCAGCGCCTGGTCGAAGGCGCACCGGTGCTCACCTCCAGGATCCTGCTTGCCATCGCCCGCGAGCTCTCCCACCGCCTGCGCCTGACCAGCCTCGAAGTGCAGACGCTGGAGGAATAATGTATGCGGGGTCAGGCCTTGTGTTTTGCCCACTCCGCCCGCGCGATCGGCCGGCTCACGCGCGATACCGACAACCCCAGCTCGAGTGCAATCGCGCTCACGCTGAGCGGGCTTTCCGTGTGGGCTCTGTATGGCGCCTCTTCCCGATTCTCGCCGCTTGCCAGCCAACGGGCCAGGGTGCGCGGCTTGCGGCGCTGAACCGGGGGACGTCATGGTCAGTGCTGTGTAGTGGCGGCGGTCGTAAGTCTGGGTGTAGACGCAAATGTGATAACATTTGAAAAATGTGCCTGGTGCAGCTCTTTGTGGTTGTCGTTCTGCAGCCAGTAGGCACAGTGATGCACGCTTTATGACTGGACTGTATGGGGGGACAGGATGCAGATCCGCGTCGGATACGAGCTGATCTATGAGTGTCCGCAGCCGACACCCATGATCCTGACGCTGAACGTCCACTTCACCCGCGTCTCCGATCTCGTCATCGCGGACCACATCATCACCAGCCCACCGATGCCGATCTCGGCCTATCGCGATGGCTTCGGCAACTGGTGCAGCCGTATCGTCGCGCCGCCTGGAGACATCCGAATCTCCACCGACGCACTTATCAGCGATAGCGGGCTGCCGGACCCGGTCTACCCCGCCGCTCCGCAGCACGCCGTGGAAGATCTGCCGGCGGAGACGCTGGTGTTTCTGCTCGGGAGCCGCTACTGCGAAACCGATAGGCTCTCCGAAACCGCGTGGGCTCTGTTCGGGCAAACGCCCCTGGGCTGGCCGCGGGTTCAGGCGATCTGCGATTTCGTCCACAGGCATCTCAGCTTCGGCTACCAGCATGCCCGGGCGACCAGGACCGCTCTGGAAGCGTTCAATGAGCGCATGGGCGTGTGCCGCGACTACACCCACTTGGCGATCACGTTCTGTCGCTGCATGAATATTCCAGCGCGTTACTGCACGGGCTACCTGGGTGACATTGGGGTGCCCGCCTCGCCAGATCCAATGGACTTCTCCGCCTGGTTTGAGGTCTATCTTGGCGGCCGCTGGCATACTTTTGATGCGCGCAACAACATGCCGCGGATCGGGCGCGTGTTGATCGCCCAGGGCCGGGATGCGTCGGACGTAGCGATCAGCAACACCTTCGGCCCGAACGCGCTCAAGAGCTTCAGGGTGTGGACGGATGAGGTGAGGAGCCAGTCCGGTTACTGAGGCGCGCCACGCGCAAGCGTGGCGCATCGCCAAGGCGACGGGCGCGGATTGCCCAGCGTCATGATTGAGATCCGGTAAGACGGGGTTCGGACACCGGCGGGTGCACCCGCATGGGCGGCACGACTGGCGGCAGCCTATCGGCTAATCGAAGCTCAGGCCTTGGCTATGGGCGGGCGAGCACAGGTTTGGTTCGCACATCTCGAGCGACGCGGTCGGGCCGGCTCTTGCTGCATATGGTGGAAGCAAATCCCGGCGGCTCCACCCCGAGGATCCCCAGCGAG
>CAYWTP010000101.1:0-11037 GCA_964461215.1 uncultured Ectothiorhodospiraceae bacterium
GGTAGAAACGAGGCCACGGTGCCGATGCCGTCGTACAGCCCGTCGAGCAGGAAGCTGTGCAGAGCCGGCGGCGCAGGGGCAAGCAGCGTCTGGAAGATCAGCACCTTGGCCTCGTCCAGCAACCAGGCCACGCCGTCCTGCATGGGAGCGCCCAGGGTGTAGACGGCCTGGAACATCAGAAAGATGGCCAGGAAGAACAGGGGCAGGCCCACCCAGGGATGCAGCAGCAGCCGGTCCAGGCGCGCCGTCAGGTCCTCCGAGAAAGTGACCGGCACGTGCACCGCCCGGCTCACGAGCGCGTCCAGCCGCGCGTCGATACGATCGTCCGCCGCCAGCACGACCGGGTTCGCCTTGCGCAGCTCCGCTCCCCGCAAGGCTTCGGCGAGAGTCTGCATAGCGGCGGGGAAGCCGTGCCCGTGCTTGGCGCTGATCAGGACCGCCGGCACGCCCAGCTCCCGGGTCAGCAGACCGGCGTCCACTTGGATGCCGCGGGCCTGGGCCTCGTCCAGCATGTTCAAGAAGACCATGATGGGCAGCCCCAGATCCTTGAGCTGAAGCACGAGGGCAAGCTGCCGGTCGAGCTGGGTGGCATTCAACACGACCGCCAGCAGATTGGCCTCGTTATGCTCCAGGAAGTGGCGTACCACCCGCTCGTCGTCGGCGTGTCCGTGCAGATCGTAGACACCGGGCAGGTCCACCACTTCCACCGCCTCGGCGCCCACCAGCGCCTTGGCGGAGAGCAGCTCCACGGTGATTCCGGGCCAGTTTCCGATGCGGGCCCCGGCCCCGGTCAAGCGATTGAAGAGCGTGGATTTACCCGTGTTGGGCATGCCCAGCAGGGCGATCCGCCTCACCTAGTTGGAGCCTCGACGCGAATGAGGGTGGCCTCGCGGATCCGCATGATGACATCCGTGGTACCCACGCGCACCTGCAGGGGGCCGCCAATGCGTGAGCGACGCACCACCATGACCTCACGCCCCACCCGCAGGCCGAACGCGCGCATCCTCAGGCCGAGACCTTCGTCCTGCGCGATACCGGTGATCACGGCTCGCTGGCTCACGGGCAAGATATCGAGTGTCATAGGGGCTTCTCTATAAATGAGAATTAATATTGTTACAGAAGTCATGACTTCAGTAAACAGGTGTGCTTCGGTGTCATTTTGCCCCACCTGCGCTTAGAATTGCGACCAGGTAGCGGGCACGGAAACGCCGGGAATCATAATGCGATGCCCTCCCTTGAATGCAGCCACAACCGCCGGCCCATGAAGCGGCCGTCCCTAGCATCGTGCTTGGAGCACCCGGACCTCACGGCCGGATTGCAGTATGCCGAGTAGGGCAAACGGACTGCACCGCCCGCCAGTGGGCCGTGCATGTCCCGCGCCCGCATGGGCACCGCTCTGTGCGGCTCGTACGCGCGGCGCTCGCCGGGCAGGCGCTTTTCGGCTGTGCCTGCTGCTGCTCCTCTGCCTGACGGGGCCTGCGGCCTGGTCCTTCCCGAACCAGGACATCGTGCTGATGCTGGACAATTCCGGCAGCATGCGCAAGAACGACCCGCAATTTCTCACCCAGCAGGCGGTGGAGGAGTTCGTCGAGCATCTGCCCGAGACGGCGCGGGTGGCGGTGTTGATCTTCGACCAGAAGGTGAATCTTGCCGTCTCGCTGACACCCGTATCGGACCAGACCCGTCCCAAGCTGCTTGCCAGCCTCGCTCAGGTGAATTACCACGGCCAGTGGACGGACAGCCCGGCGGCGATGGAGCGGGCGATCTACGAGCTGCGCCACCGCGGCAGGGCCGATGCGGACAAGTCCATCGTGTTCATGACCGACGGCATCGTAGATACGGGCGACAAGGCGCGCGACCGGGAGAAGTCACGCTGGCTGCGCGAGGATCTGGCCGCCGAGGCAGCCCAGGCCGGGATTCGGATCTTCGGCATCGCCTTTACCGACGCGGCCGACTATCAGCTCATTCAGACCCTGACCCGCAATACCGGAGGGGAGTATTTCCGGGCCTTTAAGGCCGAAGATCTACAGGACGTGTTCAACCGGATCAGCGCGGCCATGGTGGCACCACCGACCCCGACCCGCCGCTCGGAGCCGGTATCACCACCGCCCACGGACTACAAGCCCCTGCCTCTGCCGCCGCGGGAAGAGCCCGCGCGAGAGTCCAAGCCCGAGCTCGAAATTCCGACTACGCCGCCCGTCCTGCAAGGGCCTCTGGACCGCAGCCCCCTGGAGACCGCGCTTGCGGCCCATGAAGGGCCTGCCACCCAGAACTCCGGGCAGCCGGCGCAGACACAGTCCACCGCAGAATCCACGGCGGGGCCTGCCGCCGGCGGCGGTCCGGACCAGTGGGTGGCCACTATCAGTGCCGTGGCCGCCGTGCTGTCCGTGGGTGTCGGAGCGGCGGTTCTATTCAAGCTCC
This sequence comes from uncultured Ectothiorhodospiraceae bacterium, assembly GCA_964461215.1. GTDB lineage: Bacteria > Pseudomonadota > Gammaproteobacteria > JAABTG01 > JAABTG01 > CAYWTP01. The sequence goes on from CAYWTP010000101.1 coordinate 2,422, forward strand.
GGCGCCGGGCGGCCCAACCCCCCGATTCCATGGTGTCCGAGCCACCCAAGGCCTTTCTCAACGACCTGGACAATCTCACCGGGCAGGCCAGCCACGAGCTGTCCGACAAGCCCACGCTCATCGGACGCTCGGCGCCCAAGGGTGAAGATGGGATGAATCACGTCATCGTGGACGAGACCACCGTGGGGCGCCGCCACGCCATCATCGAGTACAAGGACTACACGTACTGGATCATCGACCTCAACAGCGTCAACGGGACCTACGTCAACGGGCGCCGGATCACCGAGCAAGTGCCCCTGAAGCACGGTGATCGGCTACGTTTCCACAAGGCGGAGTTCGAGTTCGTCATGCCGGAGATGTTCGAAACAGGGATGACGCTGATGTCCCACACCGTGTTCGCGGGACAGGAGTCCAACACGCACACGCAGTCCCCCGAGCCCGTGGATCACGACTCCACCATCCAGCGCCCATCCAAGCTATAGCGCAATCGTCCCGATGTCCTCCTGCAGGGCCACGACCTCCTTGTCCGGCACCGTGGACAGCTCCATGCGGTAGGCCAGCCACCAGATCATGAACACGCCCATGGCCCACCACAGAAGCTGCCAGGTCCAGATGGAGGGTATGCCGAACAACCAGGTGCCGGGATCATCGGGGTTGCCGAAGAGCGTGTTGCCGATCACGGCACCGGGTCCGACGGCGAAGAAGAACCAAACCAGCGTGATGATCCAGGCCGCGGGGATCAAGGACCGCTTGGAGGCGCGCAGCGCGGCGTGCTCCCGGAGAAACCGATGAAAGCCCATGCGGTGCTCCAGCGCCTGCTTGTCCTGAGTCATGGCCGAGACGATGATGGTCAGGCCCAGATTGAGCAGGATGCCCCAGCCCGCCGAGTAGACGGTCAGCGGCCAGCGACCCCAGGGCATGAGCTGGGCGCCCGCGCCCTCGGTCAGGGTGACGGCCACCAGCCCACCCACCAGTCCGGCAACCACGCCCTGCCGGGTCAGCCACGGCCACCAGCACACGGCGATCAGGGCCGGCCACATCTGGCAGCCGTAAGCCAGGGCCAGGCCACCCAGCAGCACCAGGGCGTCGGTGGCGCGGGTGGCCACCAGCAGAGCGGCCAGCACGATCACAATCACGCCGATCCGCCCCCAGAGCTTCTGCTGGCGATGAGACGCCCCCGGCATGATGAAGCGCTTGAGAATGTCACGGGTCAGCATGCCCCCGGCGGTCGACATGTACGCCGCACCGGCTGACTGCATGGCACCCAGGGCACACACCGCCAGCAATCCCCCCAGCCAGGGGGCTGCACCGGACAGCAGATGGATGAGGGCCGGAACCAGCATGCCCTGAGCCCCAGGCATCTCCATCAGGTCCTTGCGGCCTCCATCCACGGTAAGCGCCGGACCCAGCACGTCGTTGACCAGATCGGGATGAGCCGTCATGAACTTCAAATCGGCGCCCAGGAAGTGACCGCTCAGGCCCTGGATGGCGGTAAATACCATCAGGATCAGGCCGATGCCGAATGCAGAGGCCCACACCTGCTGCGGAGCGAAGGGCTTGGGGCTGCGATTGGCGAAGGCCCACATCGAAAAAGCCGGCGCCGCCTGGATCCCCATGAAAGCGAACATGTAGGTAAGGATCATCACGCCGGTCCAGGGACCGCCCTCAGCCCTGGAGCCGTCACTCACAAGCTGCATGACCCCCGGGATGGCCAGGTAGTGGCTGAAGCCGTCGGCGGTACGCTTGGCGTCGTGCTCGGCCAGCGCCGCGATGCCTTCCTTGAGCCTGTCCCAACCCCCTACGTAATGCACGGCGACAACGCCGATTACGATAATCCCCAGGGCCAGCAGGATCGCTTGTACGGTGTCCACATAAGCTACCGCCCGCAGCCCGCCGGTGGCCACGTAGACGATGACCACCGCCGAGAGCAGCCACATGCCCCACTCCACGTCCAGGGCGCCGTCGGTCAGCACGTTGAACAAGAATCCCGAGGCTCGTAGCTGGACGCCCAGGTAGGGAACCGAGAACACCAGGGCCACCAGCACCACCAGCACCCGTACGGCGTCGGACTGGAAGTAGCTGGCGAGCATCTCGCCGGGAGTCACGAAGCCGAAGCGCTTGCCGAGCATCCACTGGCGCTTGAGGAAGACAACGCCGGTCAAGGCGATGGTAATGGCGTAGAACGACGCGTACGCGTACTGGAAGCCATCCCGGTAGAGCAGCCCCGGGTGTCCGATGAAGGTCCAGGCGGAGAAGGAGGTGGCCGTGGCCGCGAGCACGAATACCCACACAGGTAGTGAGCGGCCGGCGATGAAGTAGTCAGCGGCCGTCCTGGCCGAGAGGGCGCCCTTAATGCCCCAGAAGATGCAGTAGAGCCAGTACAGGCCCAAAAATACAAACAGCCACACGACCTTCGCATCCATGGGTCTCGCTCCCCCTGTGTTGTCGTTGCCGGATCATGGGCGCCCGGACCACGTGCAGTCGCAGAGGCACCGGCGCCACCAGCCAAGCCTAGCAGGAATCGTTCCGCCCCTCCGAGGCCTCATGCCTGGATCCAAAGAGTACGGCTATGTAGAGACCCGCCGCCGCAGGGCGGCGGGTCTTGGGATCAAGGATGCGGTACGACCTGCAGCAGGGCGTCGATCACACGGTCCACGTCTGCAGGCGAGTGGAACAGGTGGGTCGAGATCCGCAGTGGGGCGGAGAAGGTTCCGGCTGCCGCGTTCTGCGTGGAATCGCTGCGCAGCGAATGGGGAACCGAGGTATTGCGGATCACGATATCGTAATCGGAGCTCAGCGTCGCCACTGCGGCCCCCGAATCAGAGCTCTGCTGGGCGGCCTGGTCAGAGGTCAGCTCGGCATTGTAGTCGAAGCCCGGCGAGAAGGGGTTGAAGGACGTCAACCCCGTGCGAGCCTCGAAAGCCGCCTCCTCCGTGTACGGAACCGACAGCGATTGCGAGCCCCAGATGTCGACGATCCGGGCCCGCAAGTACTGGGCCAGCGAGACGACATAGTCTTCTATGGACTCCCTTCCCCATTTGTCCCACATCTGGCAGGCCTCGGCCAGCGCCCGCTGCGAAGGCCGGCTGCCGTTGCCCACGAGCTGCAGCACGGCGGCGATGTTGTGCTCGGGATTGCGCACGCCGTTGGCAAGAATCCCCGCCGCCCCATAGATCAAGGTATTGGTAGGGTAATAGGTTGGAAGCTCGTTCGTATTGGAATAGCCCGGAACGGGGATATCGACGGTCGGCGAGGGCACGCCGAAGGGCGCGAAGTCGCTGGTCGGGCGCTCCACGACGCGGTCTTCCGGATGATTGCCGTTGCGGATGTACAAGAAGCCGGTCTGGCCGGGTCCGCATTGCCACTTGTGGCCGGAGCCGGAGAAGAAGTCGCAGCCCATGTCGTGCAGGTTGAGCGTGACCATACCCGGCAAATGCGCGCCATCAACGATGGAGATCACGCCGTTGGCCGCCGCCCACAAACACAGGTCCTTCGCCGGCAGCCGCGCCCCGGTCAGGTAGATCGGCGAGGAAAAGAGAATCGCCTTGGTGTTGGCGGTGAGCTGTGCCGCGAACCGATCCATCACCTCCTGATCGCTGTATGCATCGTTGGTTGGCAGCTTGACCGTCTTGACCACCACACCGAAGCGGTCTCGGAGAATGCTCACGGCCGAGATCCCGGCGTCCTCCTCCATGTTGGTGGTGATGAGCTCGTCGCCGGGCTGGAACGGTATGCCCATGACGATGCGCCACAGGCCGTCCGTGGTATTGAAGCTCATCACCAGCTCGTATGGATCACAGCCGAATCCCGGCGCGATCGCATTGCGCATCTCCTGCTGGCCGAAGAAATAAGCGGTAGGGCTCTGCGCAATGTCCTCGTAGTCGCGGTGAAAGTCATCGATCACCCGCGTGGGCGACGACCCAGTGGTGCCGATGTTCATGTACAGCAGCCGGTGGGCAAATTTAAACGCCCTTGCGTACGGACCCCGGTGATTGGACCTCGCCTCGGCGCTGCGGAAGAGCGCCGGCATGCCGTCCTTGCCGGTTGCGAGCCCACCCAGCATCATGCCGGCGGCGCCGTAGCCGAATAGCTTCAGAAAATCCCGCCGTGCAGTCTGAACCCGCCCGGCAGCCTCGTCTACCGCCTCCCTGGCCCGCGAGACACCGTCTGCACGGGACCTTGCAGTGTGTTTGCCGTTGTCGCTCATCTCTCCTCCAATAATCCACGTTTAGTTATATGCCGAGCCGCGCATCGGGCATGGCCGGTGACATGCGTGGCCCATCCAAGGCGGTCAGGGACGGAGGTCCACCCCGCCTTCGTCGAGCGCCCCACATCCGGCATTCTTTCAGCTTCCGTGGGGCACTTCCACCGCCAAGTCCCCGATCCGCGCGCTATCGTCGGCCGCATCGTGGTCATCCGGCCACCCGATGTGTCCACGACCTGTCCCATGGGAACTGAAGCGCGATCCTCAACTCACAGCGGCCGCGGGATGTCCAGGATCTCGCCGAACGTCACGTACTGGCTGCCGCCCAAGCGGCCGATGGGGTCGACCCTGTCGGCGGCCAAGTGCACGCGGCCGTGCTCGTCCACCGTTGCCACGGTGTCGTCCACGTAGACATGGTTCACCTGACCCAGGATCAGGGCCTGGCGGCCAGGGCCCAGCTCACGGATGTCGTAGCGCCGGCAGGCAAAGGCGATGCGGCAGTCGGCCAGGCGCGGCAGGGCGCTGCCGGGGAAGTCCACGGTCGCCAGGCCCAGCCTCTCCAGCTCCGACTCTCCCGCCGGCAGCGATGCCGAGCTCTGGGTCAGGATCTCCGCCAGCTCGCGGTGGGCAATGTGAATCACGAAATGAGCGCGCTCGCGGATGTTGACCCGGGTGTCCTTCTCGCTTCCGTCCGGCTTGTGGCCAACGGAGAGCATCACCAGGGGCGGATCGCTGCACACGGCGTTGAAGTAGGAGAACGGCGCCAAATTGAGGCGGCCGTTGGCATTCTCCGACAGCACCCATGCCACCGGCCTGGGAACCACGGTTTGAATCAGCGTGCCATACACGTGACCCGCGGACAGGGTGGACAAGTCGATAATCATGGCGCCTCAGCCCTCGCGCTTCTGGCAAAGCCAGTCGGTGTACTTGGCCCGGATGTCCTGCAGCACCTCCCGATCGATGCGGCCGTCATCCCGGATACGCTCGTCGTAATTCTCCCAGCCCATGAAGTCATGCAGGACCAGAATGCACGCGTCGTCGAAGTTGCCATCCACCCGTCCGTGATAGAACCCGCGGGCCTTCAGCACCCCCTGAAGCTCCTTCGCCAGGTCGCCCTCGATCGGAATCAGGTCCTCGTCGCGGCTGCGGAAGTAGGTCAGGCGATGGATGGCGTAGAGGCGGTTCAGCTCCTCGATGGGGGTAGGGTGATCGTAGACGGAGAGCTCCGCATAGCGGTCATCGTGCCCGCCGTAACCCCCACCCTGCCGCACAACCAGCAGGCCGGCCGATTGCTGGCCCCGGCGGTCACCACCTGCGGCCTGCCCCGCCGCCAAGGCCGCCAGCAAGCGATCGGCCAAGGGGCCGGTGCTGCCGGTGAAGGCCGCCGCCATGTCCTCGATGACCGCGGCGCCGGCGACGGTGTTGCCCTGCACCATGAAGCCCTCACCGCCGACCGAGCCGGCCCAGTCGAAGCAACGGGTGCCGGTGAAGGCGGCCGTGCCGCCCCGCGCATCCACGATACCCACCTGGCGGAAATCCCGGCTGCCGTCCTGCTGCACCAGCATGTCCAGGGCCTGCCCAGGGCTGGCACCCAGCTCCAGCAGCGCCAGGCCACGGTGGCCGAAGCTGCTGTTGACGTAGGCCTGGGAGGCAATGGCACCCACGCCGGCCTTGGCAAATGGAATGGACACCCCGGCATTGGGAAACTTGGACTGGACGGCCACGCCCAGATCACCGTTGTCTGGGTCCAAGGCAACGATGGAGAAGGTCATTGGGGGGCTCCGGATTGGGGTTCGGCTTGGTGGGAGGGATTATGCAGGAATCCGGGGATGGGGGTAATTCGGGAGGTGCGAGGCTGCTAGGCTGCCTTGTCAAGTGCGTGATCTCTCAACGGCCCCGCCAATGACCGTTAATGGCCTGGGTCAGCCGAACAGCGATTCGGCCAGCGAACGTGGCGCGTGAATGCTGGCGCCTTCGAATACCTTTCTCGCGAATCTCGCCACTGCCCCGCCGGGCCGGGCATAATGGCCGGCATGCCTTCACCCGTGACACAGCTCCGCGTCCACCAGAAATCGCTCGCGCGGTGTGCTCTGTGCCCGCAGATGACGGGGCCGGTGGTCATGGACAAGCCGGTGGCTTCTCCGGTACTGCTCATCGGACAAGCACCGGGCAGCAAGGAGATCGAGGTGAGGCGCCCGTTCGCGTGGACGGCGGGCAAGACCTTGTTCCGGTGGTTTGAGAGCATCGGACTGAAGGAGCCGGCGTTTCGCCAGAGGGTCTACATGGCGGCGGTGTGCCGCTGCTTTCCGGGCAAGAACGTGCGGGGTGGCGATCGGGTGCCTTCGCCCGAGGAGGTATCCAACTGCTCGCGGTGGCTGAACGCGGAGATCCGGATCCTTGAGCCCGCGTTGATCCTTCCCGTGGGCAAGCTCGCCATCCGCCAAGTTATGCCGCTGGAGAAGCTCAACGACGTGGTAGGCCAGCGTTTCAGGCTCAAGATTCAAGGCATCAGCAGTGACGTGATCCCCCTGCCCCACCCATCAGGCGCCTCCACCTGGCACCGCATGGAGCCGGGCAAGACGCTGCTCCAGCGGGCGCTGGACCTGATTGCCAAGCATCCGGCGTGGACAGAGGTGGCGGGTGAGGGGTGAGGCTTCAGGCCGGAGGAGAAGGACAGGATTTCGATTGGAAGGGCACCAGCGACGTGCGCTATGTGTGGCCGGGAGGTAAGCGGACGGCGGTTAGGGGGACCGTGACGGATGGATACTGCTCTACGATGTCAGCGGCCACCGACAGCCCTGCTCCTCGCTGCCTGAGCTGATTGCACCGGCAGGCTCCCCCCACCCCTCTCGCCTCTCGCCTCACACCTCACATCGCAACCCTTGGACGCCTTCCTGCTCACCCGCCAGTGGCGGGATACGCCCCGGGGAATCGAGGTGGAGCTGTGGGCGGCCTCCGATGCCGGTCCCTTGCGCGTGCGCATAACAGGACAGGAGGCGGTGTGCTTCCTGCGTCGCGCTGACGACGCGGGGCCGGCGGCCGGGCGCCGGGTACCGCTGGCGCTCAAGACCCTGGATGGATCCCCGGTGGACGCCTTGTACTTCGGACACCAACGGGACCTGATGCACCTGCGCGAGCGTCTGGCACGGGGCGGCCCGCCGCTTTACGAGTCGGACGTCAAGCCCACCGAGCGCTATCTGATGGAACGCTTCATCACCGGCGCTTTCCGCATCCACGGGACTCCAGTGCCGCGTGTAGGCTACCTGGAGTTCCTCAATCCGGCACTGCGCGGAGAGGACGTGCGGGTGGATCCGCACCTGCGCGCCATGGCCATTGACATCGAGACCTCGGATCTGGAAGGCATGCTCTACTGCATTGCCGCCAGCGGCGGCGGATTGGAGCAGGTGTTCATGTTGGGCAAGCCGGTGCCGGCGGAGGTTCCCGTAACCTTCTGTGCCGACGAGCGGACCCTGCTCCGGAACTTCTTCGACTGGCTCAAGGCGGCCGATCCGGACCTGATTCTGGGTTGGAACGTGGTCAACTTCGACCTGGACTTCCTGGAGCGCAAATGCCGCGCACTGGGGGAGCCCTTCTCGCTGGCCCGTGGCGGCGAGGCGGCGGCCGTGCTCCAGCCCCAGTCCGAGACACAGCCCCGCGTGGCCCGCGTTCCCGGGCGCGTGGTGCTGGACGGCATCGACACGTTGCGCGCCGCCTTCTGGAGCTTCGAGAGCTTCGCGCTGGAGGCAGTGGCCGGCGCGCTGCTCGGGCGCGGCAAGCTGATCCGGCCCGAAGAGGACCGGCTGGCCGAGATCCGGCGCCTGTTCCGCGAGGATCGGGCGCGCCTGGCGGCCTACAACCTGGAGGACTGCAGGCTGGTCAACGACATCTTCGCCAAGGCGGACCTGGTGCGCTTTGCCGTCCAGCGGGCGCGCATGACCGGGCTGCCGATGGACCGCCAGGGTGGCTCGGTGGCCGCCTTCGATCACCTGTACCTGCCGCGGCTGCACCGTCACGGCTACGTGGCCCCGGACACCGGCGCCCGGCGCGAGGCCGCGGCCAGTCCGGGAGGATACGTGATGGACTCGCTGCCGGGACTGTATGACAACGTGCTGGTGCTGGACTTCAAGAGCTTGTACCCGAGCATCATCCGCACCTTCCGCATCGACCCGCTGGGTCTGGCGGACCCGGGGGAAGATCCGGTGCCAGGATTCCTGGGCGCGCGCTTCTCCCGCAGCCACAGCATCCTGCCGGAGCTGGTGGCCGAGCTGTGGGCCAGACGCGATCAAGCCAAGCGCGAGGCCAACAAGCCTCTGTCCCAAGCGGTGAAGATCATCATGAACGCCTTCTACGGGGTGCTGGGCTCCCCGGGCTGCCGCTTTTTCGATCCGCGCCTGGCCAGCAGCATCACCCGC
>CAYWTP010000102.1:0-11027 GCA_964461215.1 uncultured Ectothiorhodospiraceae bacterium
CCTGCAAACCTCACATGGACACCGCGTACTTGGCTTAAGAACTAACCTATGAAGCTGGCTTACGCCCGGTTACCCTGCAGTCAATTTCCCCACGGACCCGCCAGCTCGGTGGCCGGTTCGGCCACCGACTGGAAGCGCAGCAGGCGCGCGGCGTTGCGGTTGCGGTAGCTCATCAGCGGCATGACGCCGCGCGCCAGCACCGCCTCCGCCGCACGCTCCGAGAGGTAGATCTCGGCGCAGGCCTGCAGATGGGATTCACCATCGGCGGTGAACGTGTAGGCGGGCAGATCCTCCACGTCCAGGCGATCGCCGGGCTGCATGGCCCAGCCGGCTTCCACGAAGGCCCCCGCGATCAGGCCCGCGCAGGCGAAGGCCGGATTGCCCCAGGCCAGGGTCTCGTGGTCGTGCGCCGGGAGCAATTCCCGGAACTCGAAGCCTTCGACCTCCTCGGTGTCCGGCCCATAAGGCAGGCGGCTGAGAATACGCGGCAGGACCAGCCCGATCCACGGGGCCACGGGGCTGGTGCGCAGGGCCTGCCAGCGCGCTGCATCCTCGGTGCTCAGCACCGGCCAGTCCCGCGGATCCGGCGCGCCGTCGAGGGTGGTCAGGCCCAGCACCTGGGGGGCGGCAGCCGCCAGAACCGGTCCGCCAGCCTGGGACGCGACGCCGCCAAGGCCGGCCAGCAGCAGTATGTCTGCCGCAGCGGTACCGAAGGTGAAGTCGCACACGAGCAGCGACCAGGGCTCACCGCCCGCCTGCTGCGGGCCCTTCTCCACCAGACGGGTGTATAGGCCCGATCGGTCCAGCGCGGTTCCGGCCCCGGCGAAGTCCGCCAGGAGCTCGGCACGGGTCACGTCCAGCAGGTACAGCCGCAGCTCCTCGCCGGTCTCGACGCCGGTGACCAGGGCGTGGATCCCGCGCCACGCCGACTCCAGATCCCTGAAGGCCCGGTGCTGGAGCAGGGCACGCATCTGTGCCGAGATCGTCTCATCCACCGAGCGCACGTAGACCTCCGTCATGGGGTCCGCCTCCGCAACGATGTGGGGCGCTACCACCTGGCTGATGAAGTCGCTGGCCAGGCTTCGCGCCGTGGTCCGGCCCGGGGCTTCCCCGGCGGAGCCACCCAGCAGGCGGGCGAAGGTCGATGTGTCGTCCTCGTCGCCGGCTGCGGCGGGTGCTTCGCCGGACGGTGCCGCTTCGGCGGTGCGCACCCGCGCCGTCTCCCTCAGGTGGGCAGCGGCCTCCTGAAAGGTCGCCGGGTCGAGGAGGCGGCTGCGCAGCTCGCGCAGCCCCTTAAACAGATCCAGCCGGCCATAGAGGGCATCGGGGTGGAAGTCGTCCAGGCTGCCGAAGTCCAGGGCTGCGCTTGTGCCCGGAGCATCCGGCAGCGGCAGGTCCAGGTGCGGCGCCAGGCGGGTCATGACGGCTTCGAAGTTGTCGACGTCCACCGCCGGGATCGGCCGCTCGGACAGTGCCGGCGCGGCCGCCCCGGTCTGGCCGCGGCCGCTGAAGTCCCCCATGACGAGGATACGCATCGCCTGGGTATCCACGCGGCGTTGATTCTGTCCCGGGCGGGACAGCGGAAATTCAAACTCGATTCGTCCTGGCATCGCAAGGTTCCCCGGTGTGTGAACAAGCCCTATTCTAGTCATCGCCCGGCCCTTCTGCCGAGGCGCCTCTGCACTATCCGGCCATCACTCGCGCAGCGCGTGCCGAAATGCTCTAGAATTTCCCGGCAATTCCACGGAGGTTCGTTCCATGCCTGTAACGCCCAAGCAAGCCGACCGACAGTTCGCCGTCAAGACGCCGCTCGGAACGGATGAGTTGCTGTTCTATCGCATGACGGTCAGGGAGGAGCTGAGCCAGCCGTTCCACTACGAATTGAAGCTCCTCAGCGAGAATGCCTCGGTAAAGGTCGACGACATTCTCGGCCAGCCGGTCACCATCGAGATGAAGACCGCGCATGGCGAAGCCCTGCGTTATTTCCACGGTCATGTGACACGCTTCACACAGGTGCGCTCCCACAGCCCGAAGCTGTCGGCCTATGAGATGACCGTGCGCCCCTGGCTGTGGTTTCTGACCCGCACCGCGGACTGTCAGATCTTTCAGGCAATGAAGGTCCCGGACATCATCCAGAAGATCTTCAAGGACCAGAACGGCTTCACGGACTATCGCCTGAGCCTCAGCGCCACCTACCGCGAGTGGGACTACTGCGTGCAGTATCGGGAGACCGACTTCGCCTTCGTCAGTCGGCTCATGGAGCAGGAAGGCATCTACTACTACTTCGAGCACGAGGACGGCAAACACACACTGGTGCTCTGCGATGCCCTGGGTGCCCACAAGCCTGTTCAGGGCAGAGAGGAAGAGATCATCTATCTGCCGCCCGACAGCCGCCGCGAGCCTTGCGTCTATGACTGGACGCTCTCCCATGAGGTACAGCCCGGCAGCACCGTGCTGCGGGATTTCGACTTCGAGGCGCCCAAGAAGAATCTGGAGACCAAGCAGCAGGTCAGCTACAAGCACCCCCAGGGAAAGGGGGAGGTGTTCGACTATCCCGGTGAGTATACCGAGGCCTCGGACGGCCAGCAGTACGCCAAGGTGCGGATCCAGGAGTCCCAGGCCCAGCACGAGATCGTGCGCGGCACAAGCGACGTGGACGAGCTGGCCACCGGCTATCTGTTCAAGCTGAAGGAGTTCCCCAGGGACGACCAGAACCGGGAATATCTCCTGGTGAGCACCGAGATCGAACTCGCCTCCACCCTCTACGAGACGGGTCCGGGGGCGGCGGGAACCGAGCCTTACACCTGCCGTCTCACGGCCATCCCCTCAGCCCAGCCCTTCCGGCCGCCACGCCGCACGTCGTTGCCCTACGTCCGCGGTCCCCAGACCGCCATCGTCGTGGGGAAATCCGGAGAAGAGATCTGGACGGACAAGTACGGCCGCGTGAAGGTGCAGTTCCACTGGGACCGCCTGGGCAAGAAGGATGAGAACAGCTCCTGCTGGGTGCGGGTGGCCCAGCTCTGGGCCGGCAAGACCTGGGGCGGGATCCACATCCCGCGTATCGGGCAGGAGGTGATCGTCGAGTTCATGGAGGGTGATCCGGACCGGCCCATCATCACCGGACGGGTCTACAACGCCGACGAGATGCCGCCCTACGCGCTGCCGGACAACCAGACCCAGAGCGGGATCAAATCGCGCAGCACCAAGCAGGGCGATACCAAGACCTTCAACGAGCTGCGCTTCGAGGATAAGAAGGACTCCGAGGAGGTCTACTTCCATGCCGAGAAGAACTTCAACCGTGTGGTGGAGAACGACGACACCCTGAAGGTCGGCTTCGACAAGAAGGACAAGGGCGATCAGAGCGTCGAGATCCACAACAACCAGACCACCAAGATCGGCACCAGCGGCTGCGATGACGGCAGCCAGACCTACGAGGTGTGGAAAGATCAGAACGTCAAGATCGGCGTGGGTTCCTCCCAGGGCAGCCAGACGGTGCAGATCTACAAGGACCGCACCACCACCCTGGACACCGGCAACGAGAAGCTTCAGGTCAAGCAGGGCAATCGGGAAGTGCTGGTCGACACCGGCAACGACACCCACACGGTCAAGACGGGCAATCGCACGGTGGAGATAAAGACCGGCAACGACGCCGTGACCGTCAAGACCGGCAACCGCAGCATCAAGGTGAGTCTCGGCAAGATCGCGGAAGAGGCCATGCAGTCCATCGAGCTCAAGGTGGGATCGAACAGCATCAAGATCGACCAGACGGGAGTCACCATTAAGGGCCTGATGGTCAAGATCGAAGGCACCACAATGCTCGAGGGCAAGAGCCCGATGACTACGGTAAAGGGCGATGGCATGCTGACCCTCAAGGGCGGCGTCACCATGATCAACTAAGCCGATTACTCCATTTGTCAAACCCGCGAACGTGCACCGCATGGAGCCCACAGCATGCAAGACGACGTACTGACCAAGCTGCCTCCCCGTCCGCCCGCCGAGGTGTGCAAGGAGTTCGAGCTGGAGCTCGAGCCGGAGGTGGAGGCACTGGTGCAGGAGGAACTCACCCACTCGGAGCTTCTGCGCCGGCTGATAGAGGGTGGTCAGCATACCGCCGCGGTGCGCTACCTGGCTCACGCCCTGCCCAAGCGCGAGGCCGTTTGGTGGGCGTGCTTATGCATCCGGGGCACATTGTTGGACACCCTGAAGCCCGAGGTGCTGGCGGTGCTGGAGGCGGCCGAGGCCTGGGCCCGCCAGCCTTCGGACGAGAAGCGGCGTGCCGCGCAGGCGGCGGTGGATGCCGCGGGCATGGACTCGCCGGCCGCGATGGCGGCCATGGCCGCCTTCTTCAGCGGTGGCAGCCTGGTGCCCACGGATCTGCCGGAGGTGCCGCCGGCGGCCAACCTCACCGGGCGCATGGTGACCGGCGCCGTTGCCCTGACGGCGGTCGCGCGTGAGCCAGAGAAGGCCGCGGAGCGCTATCGGGCCTTTCTGTCCAAGGGCATCGAGCTGGCCATGGGCGGACAGCGCAAGGCGCCCACCGCCAAGCCGCAGGCTTAGCGGAAAGCCCCGGCAGCGTCCTGTCAGAAGATGGCCCCTCAACCCCTGGCCAGACTCTCCCCCGATGCGCCGGACAAGCTGTGCCGGGAGCACCATATTGCTTTGGAGGATGAAGGCATAGCGCGCCTGGCCGAGACTGCATCGCCGGCCCAGTTTCTATCGCGGCTGGTCAATGGTGGCTCGTATCTGCAGGCGATCCAGTATCTCGCCCACGCGTTGCCCAAGGAGGATGCCGTGCACTGGGCTTGTCTGTGCGCCCGCGAGGCGGCGAAGAGGGGCGCGCGCCCCAAGCCAGAGGAGGAAGACGCTCTGCGCGCGGCCGAAGACTGGGCGGCCCAGCCCGATGACTCCTTGGCCCGGATTGCCCTGAAGGCGGCCCAGTACACCGACATGTCGGGTGCCGGCAGCTTGGCTGCTGCGGCCGCCTTCTTCAGCGCCCGCAGCATCGCAACCCCTCCGGCCGCTCCGGTCGCGCCTCCGGAGCACATGACCGGGGTGATGGTGGCGGCAGCCGTGCTCATGGCCACCGCGCAGGGCCCGGCCCAGCAGGTCCAGGAGCGCTACCGCCAGTGCATCCAGAAGGCGGTGCAGATAGCCTCTGGCTAGACCGTAGACCGTAGGCTGTCCGGGCAGCGTTGAGACAGAGGACATCGGTTCGGCCGTCTCCTAACCCAGTGCTCCCCGTAGTGAACTCTCTTGTTCCTCAGGTCGCCCGGGCGACGACCAGATGCACTTGGTACTGCATGGTGCTGCGGCTGTGGACGCGTACCCGCCACGGCAGGGCGGTGCGATCCGATTCCAGCACCAGGCCCGGCACGCCGGCCGGGTGGGCGCCGGGCGTCAGCAATGAGCGCAGCACCGGCTCACTGGCGCCCGCGTTGGGGCCGCGCTGGGAGTGCCCGCCCAGCCAAGCCTCCAGAGGCGTGGCCGCTGCGGACCAGTCGTACGGGGTGCTGATCAAAGCCGCGCCCCCGGTGCGCAGCACGCCGGCCAGCGAGACCAGGAAATCCCGTGGTGAGTGCACGCAGTCCAGCAGGTTGAGGCTCACGGCGTTGGCGAAGGTGCCTGGCGCGAAGGGCAGGGCGGCGGCGTCGCAGGCCCAGAAGTCGACGTTCTCCATGGCGGGCAGGTCCACGGGATACGACCGGCGGTCGAACACCAGGCCTACCCGCTTCTTCGGGTACCTCACTTCGCCTCGGCGCAGCACGTTCGACGCGACCCGCAGCATGGCGTAGTGCAGGTCGACGCCCAGGACCATCTCACCACCGTGGGCCGCCATCTCGAAGCTGGTGCGGCCCACCGAGCAGCCTGCGTCCAGGATCGGTCCAGGGGGCAGATCGCCGGCCAGCTCCAGCGCCTCGGCCAGGACCGCGCGTACCGAGCCGGGTTTGTCGCCGGCCGGGTCTGGCTCGGGGTCCAGATCGCCGTAGTGGTCCCACGCGTAGATGCTCAGGTGCTCCTGGGTGGTGAGGTAGGCCGAGCCGGGTCCGGCACAATCGGCCAGCACGCTCTCAGTAACCTCCGACAGATCCTCCCGTGCCTGGATGGCCGGAAGATTACCGCTGACGTAGCCGCGGATGTCGGCCACCAGCAGAGGGATCCCGTCGATGATTGGATACTCGCGCAAGCAGGCGGGGTCGGGGCATTGCAGCAGGCCCTCGATGATGTGGCCGGGCTCTTCGCGCAGGACCCGGGTGATGGTCAGAAAGCTCTGGATCCGGCGGGCGCTGCGGCAGACCGGGCAGATCGGGCGCAGCGCCTCGAAGTGGCCTGGTCGCAAGCTATCCGCCGATCAGCACGGTGGGGCAGCAGGGTGGAAGAATCTTGCCGGCGGGCATGGGGATCGGCGCCACGCAGCTTGAGTGCAAGGTCGTATCGCCCATCCTGGCCGCGGGCATGCTGCCGATAAGAACGGTAAAGGAGCCGAGGACGATCATCCCGGGGCCGGCCGGCACGCACGCCGGCAGCATGCATGGCATGGTGGTGTCGGTGACTCGTGCCGCCGGAAGGTTGCCGATGAGCACCGTCGGCTGGCCCTTGACGATCATCAGCGGCAGCGGTGGATGCGGCACCGGGGTGGGGGTCGGCGCGGGCGGATGGATGGGGGCGTGGCAATGGGGCCCATTCTGAAGCACATTATCGGTCATGCGCGCGGCGGGCTGGCCCATCGATGTCTCCGTCGGAACCGGGAACGAATGTAAGCAGTTTAGGGACCGGCTGCGGTCGGATCAACCCGCAGAGACTTCGGAGACGAAGTCTTCGAACTTGTAGTTGCTGCCACGATCGATGTGCTCCAGATACCGGAAGCTCATCTGAAACGGCTGGCCGAAACGCCTGCATAGCACGTTGCCCAGCTCATTCTCCTGGCTCGGGCTCAGCCGGCGGTCGGCCACCAGCCGCACCTCGATGTGCTCCAGGGACTTCTGGACGAGCTGCATCTGGCGTATGGAGCCGATGTGTCCCCACACCCTGGCCGGAAACGTGGGCCAGGTCGTTGTGCCATCGGCCAGGACCAGCATGTTTCTCTGCCTTCCCATGACGCGTTCGAGCACCGGCAGGCCGCGTCCGCAGGGACAGGGTGCGCCGGCCTGAGCGTAGTCGAGGATGGCGTAGCGGATGAGCGGCATGGCGTAGTTGTGCAGGGTGGTGATCACCACGCGGCCCACCTCTCCCGGCTCGCAAGGCTGATCGTTCGCATTCAGGATCTCCACCAGCATATTCTCGGACTGCACGTGATAGTGCTCATGCTCGGGGCATTGCAGGGCGATGTAGCCTGCTTCCGTGGCAGTGTACATGTCGACCAAGGGGACCCCCCAGGCCTGCTGGCAGCGATCGCGCAGTGCCTGGTTCACCGTCTCCCCGTAGGTGCGTACCTCACGCAGCCGGGGCATGGTCTGTCCCGTCTGCAGGAAGTGGCCGGCCAGGGCCATCAGATTAGACGGATGAGTGAGGATATAGTCGGGATCCTGTTCTCGCAGCCAGGCGGCCTGCTCCTTTACGTCAACCTGGACGCCGAGCAACGCGGCCGGTCCCGTCCGGTACACCTCGCTGGTGGGCGGTCCCCAGCTCGGAAATACCAGACCCGTTCTGGGCAGCGTGTCGCTGCCCTCTGCGCGGATAGCGGCCAGCTTTCCGCTCAGCTCCCGTTGATGCCAGACATGATCCCGGATGGTTATGGCATTCCAGTACAAGCGGGTCAGGGCGGTACTAACCGCCTTGATGGGCATGCCAGTGGATCCCGATGTCTGCAGTGGTGTGGTCGGCCGGTGAGCCGCCGGGACCTTGGTGCTGATCATCAATCGGCCCAGGCGTTGCAGGTCCGCGCGAGTCAGCACAGGCAGCCGCCGCCATTGCTGCGCGCTGATGGGCGCCTTGGGGTCAATGCCGGCCTGCTGGAGACGGAGCCGGTAGAACGGGATGGTATTGCGCGCGTGCCTGAGCAGCTTCTGCAAGCGTTCGGATTGCCATCGTCCCAAATCCTCCGGTGACCACCACTGGCTCAGCTCAAGCTGATGGCCGAGCTCGACGAGGGAGGGGATCTGCTTGTCTGAAGGAAGGTTCTTGGGGCTCACGGGATGTCGACCGGGTCGGGGCACGACGGCTCGATCATAGCAGCCGGGGATCGCTCCGGCAGCACGCTGGCGACTCTACAGGGCATTCGCCCTCCCATACCCACGAAGAACCAGAAGCCGCGGGAGCGTCGTTGACGGCTTATCGGCCGGCCCGTTAACCTGCGCCCGTCCGGCACGGGTGGCCTTGGCGACGGGGGAAATGAGCGAGCTTCTGCGTCGGTACTCGGCCTGGGTGTCATCGGCACCACGGTCCGCCCTGGTGGACGGAGAGCTTACGCTGACCTTTGACGGGCTCATGGATCGCGTCGAGCGGATCGCCCGCCATCTGCGGCAGAGGGGCTGTGGCACCGGATGCCGGCTGATCCTGGCTGCGCCTGCCGGACGTGCACAATGGGTGATACACCTGTTGGCCGGCATGGCGGCGGGAGCGGCGGTGGTCCTCCCCGATACCGAGGCGGGCGGTTCCGGCCACAGAGAATGCCTGGCAGAGCTCGAGCCGGACTTCATGCTCCTGCCATCCGGCAGCCTGGAACGCATCGGCCGTCGCGGGCCTCCAGCGCCCGAAGGCCCCGGGGTATGGCTGTTCACCTCCGGAACCACGGCCAGGCCCCGACCGCATTTCCGGTCTGAGGCTGCGCTGGTCACGCAGATCACGCGCATCACCGGGCGCCTGCCCGCGTCGCTGGTGCAGGCCAGGCCCGCCGCGCTGAGCATCACGCCCCTCTGCCACGGATACGGCCTGCTCAACGCCCTGCTCGTGATTCACGCCATCGGCGGCTCGGTGGTGCTGGCGCAGGATGCCTCCACCCCGCAAGTCGTACGCGTCATTCATGACCAGAACATCAGTATGCTCTACGCGTGGCCCGCGCACTTCGACCGATTGGGCGGGAGCCGTCAGTGGCCCGCCACCGCGGATAATCGCCTGCGGTGGTGCGTAAGCTCGTCGCTGCGGCTTCCGCCGGCGGTGGCCCGGCGCTTTCAGGACCGCTCGGGTTGCCCGGTTCGCCAGCAGTATGGGGTCACGGAGTGCGGGCCGCTCTGCGTGGACAGCGGGGATCCGCCGGTCGGTGATCGGTGCGTGGGGCTGCCATTTCAAGGTGTCGAGATCGCGATCATGGATGAAGCCGCCCGGCCTAGGCCCACCGGGAGGCGCGGCCGGGTGGCCGTGCGAATGACCGGTGTGGCCGATCCGCCGCCCATTCGAAACCAATGGTATTTCCCGGGCGACGCGGGCGTGCTCGATGAGGCGGGGCGCCTCCACGTTCTTTACCGTATCGCCCCATTTCATGATGAGAGAGCAGAAGCCACGAGGACGCAACGGAAAGACGGCTCGGAGTCGTCTCCCGGGCAAGGAGGTTGACGAAAGTCATGTCGCCATCTTTGAACCGCGGAGACGGCTGCGTTCGCGCTGGTGGTTCGAGCCAGGAGGTTTTGCCACAGACAGCACAGAGAGCACGGAGGAGATGATGGATAAGGATCCGTTCACCGGTGAAGTTGTCGGCAGAGCCATCGAGGTCCATCGTGGTCTCGGACCGGGCTTGTCCGAGTCGACCTATCAGCAGTGCTTGGCACATGAGCGACACGGGAGCGGTTCAAGCTCTGACGCTCTGTGTCCTCTGCGCGCTCTGTGGTGAGAGACAACGCCGTTCGATCCGGTCGATGCAGAGCGATGCTCATAACTTCGCGCCCGCTCAATGCAGCGTTCAAAATTTCCCCGGTGAATGGGGCTGTGAGCTACAGCTCCAACCAACGGCCAAGTTGGAAAAGCAATGTCGGTCGGCCTCCCAAGTAAAGGGCGTCGCCTGCGGTGCGGGCTCGTCGCGAAAAGATTCGCCGCGGAATCCACGGAAGATTTCCAAATGTCGTCCACCGACGATCAGCGCTCTGGCCGCTTGAAGTCCTTGCGTGCGCGGTCAACCTTAGCTCTGATCACGCAGTCCTCGACGTGATCGTTGATCAGCCCCATGGCTTGCATGAAGGCGTACACCGTGGTTGGTCCGACGAATTTCCAGCCTTGCTTCTTCAGCTCTTTCGACAGGGCAAGCGACTCTGCGGAGGTCGACACGGTCTGCGGCGTTGCAAGCTGCGCTATGCCAGGCTCGTAACGCCAGATGAACGCTGCCAGGGAGCCCTCAAGTTCGACGAGTTCCTGAGCCCGGCGTGCATTGTTGATCACGGCCTCGATCTTGCCGCGATGGCGGACGATACCTTCATCCTTGAGCAGACGATCGACATCGCGCTGGGTAAAGCCCGCTATCCTGTCAAAATAGAAATCATGGAACGCTGCGCGGAAGTTCTCACGCTTGGCAAGGATGGTCCGCCAGCTCAGTCCGGACTGAAATCCCTCCAGACACAATTTCTCGAACAGAAGACGATCACTGCTAACCGGAAAGCCCCATTCGGTATCGTGATAGTCCAGAAATTCCGGTGCCGCGCCGCACCAGCGGCAGCGTGATTTGCCGTCGGGACCAATTACCGTCGCGCTCATATGTCTGCTCCTTGTATCAATACGATAGGCCGGCTAGTCAGCAGAGAGGAAGACTTAGCCGTTCATCGGCTTTTGACGAGGTGACTTGGCAAATCCCATACGAATGTTACGCGCCCCGTTGGTGTGACGCATCAACAAGGACAGATCTGCCTGCCGGGTGTGCAGCACGAGGTGGTAGTGGTTGTCCATCAGGCAGTAGGCAAGGGCCTTGGCAAAGAAGCGCGAGAGCGCCTGCGCCACGACGGCCAACAGACCCTGTCTGCCCTCGTCATCGACAAAGATCTCTTCGCACCGGTCACCAAGGGAGCTGACATGAGAGACGGCACCAGGGAATTCGATGCGCAGTGGTCAGGCCATGGTGGAAGGCTACGCCTGAGGCGGCAAAAGACCAGGCCTGACCCCTCCCCTTG
>CAYWTP010000103.1:0-10894 GCA_964461215.1 uncultured Ectothiorhodospiraceae bacterium
CCCGGTGCTGCGCTGCACGGCGTTGCGCAAGTCTTTCACCGAGGGCGGTCTCGGGGTGGACGTCATCAAGGGCGTAGACCTGGGTGTGGCGGTCGGCGAGCGGCTGGCCATTGTCGGGGCGTCCGGGGCCGGCAAGAGCACGCTGCTGCACCTGCTGGGTGGCCTGGATACGCCCACGGCCGGTGAGGTCTGGGTGGGCGGGCGCAACATGGCCACCCTCAGAGAGGCCGAGAGAGGCCGGCTGCGCAACGCCACCCTGGGATTCGTGTACCAGTTTCACCATCTGCTGCCGGAGTTCACCGCCCTGGAGAACGTGGCCATGCCGCTGCTTATCCGGGGCGCCGGTCCGGCGGAGGCCAGGGCGCGCGCCGGCAATATGCTGGAACGCGTGGGTTTGGGCGCCAGGCTGCGGCACAAGCCCGGGGAGCTTTCGGGCGGGGAGCGCCAGCGTGCGGCCATGGCTCGGGCACTGGTCACCTCGCCCCAATGCGTGCTGGCCGATGAGCCCACCGGCAATCTGGATCGGCGGACCGCCGCCGGCGTCTACGAGCTGATGCTGGAGCTGAACCAGGAGGTCGGCACCAGCCTGGTGGTGGTCACCCACGATCCCGGCCTGGCCGGGCGGATGGACCGCGTCCTGGAGCTGGTGGACGGCCGGCTGCAGACAGCCTAGACAACGCTCGCCCGCTGGCGGTAGAGGGAGCCGTCCACGACTGCCGCCATGGCCTGGGCGTCCCGCTTGCCGCCGAGGAATCCGTTGACCTTTTCAGCCACCGAATCCGGGTCGGCGATGGTCTCGCGGTGGGCGACGGACAGGGTCTTGACATTAGGCTGCCGGGCGAGCCAGATGCCGACCTGCTCGAGCTGCTCGTCGCTCAGCCTCGCGCGGCCGCGCCCCAGGCGATCCAGCATGACTTTCTGCGATTCGAGCACCTCCTTGGGACGCGCTCCATGAACACCACCCGGTAGGCCACGTCGGGCGGCAGGAAGGGCAAAAGCTGGGCGACGATCTCGACCACCTTGCCCTTGGCTTCCTTGATCCATTCGCGCTCCTGGCGCAGCCGGGTGGCGGCTTCCAGCTCGAGATAGCCGCGCGGGTTATCGCTGTCAGCCCCGCGCTTGCCGTCGGAGAGAATCGGCAAGGGGCCGGCGGCGGGCATCTGCATCATCATGGAGGTGCCAGAGCGCGGCAGGCCGGAGACCACCACGACGCACTGGCCGGGGTCGTCGGGCACCGCGCTCTTGTCCGCCACGGGCGCGGCATCGAGGCGCGGCGCACGGCGTTCCTGATCGCCCTCGGCCGCGTAGTCTTCCCGGAACGCGGCCAGTGCCGCCGGCGCTTCTTGCGTGCGGCCCATGGCCAGTCGCCGGGCACGGATGGCGCGCACCGCTTCCACGGCGCGGAAGTACTGCTGCATGCGCAGCAGGCGCGGGCCCAGGACGTAATGCGCCATCGGGTTCTGGTAGAGGCAGCCGACCTATTCCAGGGCCGCCGCCACGCCTTCCTCGACCCGGCCCTGGCGCAGGCTGGCCTTGGCCACCCCGAGGTGGGCGTGGGGGTTGCGCGGGTCCAGGTCCAGGGTGCGGCGGAACGCCGCTTCCGCCTCCGGCCACTTGCGCAGTGCCACCAGGGTCTCGCCGATCTGGATGTGCAGGCTGGGCCGGCGCGGCGTGGCCCGGCCGGCACGCGCGAGGTGCTCCAGCGCCGCCTCGGGCCTGCCCTCGGCCAGCAGCACCCAGCTCATCAGGAAATCCAGGTCGAAACGACTGAAGCGGGCGGTCAGGCGCAGGTCGTCGTAGCTCCGCCTCTCCTCCTCGCTGAGGTGCTCGCCGTCTAGCTCGCCCTCGGCGGTGAGCTGGCCCGCCTCGGCCTGGCGCGCCCTAAGGCTATCGACGAGGTTTTTCAGCTCGGCGCCGGCCTTGGCCGCGGCCGCCTGCCGATCGGCGGTCATGCGATCCACCAGCGCGCGCAGGTCCACCACCTGGCCCAGGGCCTGGTGGCACAGCGCAAGATGCACGCCGAAGCGGTACTGCCCCGGCTCCGCGTCATACAGCTCGGCCAGGATCTCCGCGCCCAGGGCATAGAAGCCGCCGTCCATGTAGGCGCGCGCCAGGTTGCAGCGCATTTCCCGCACCGTGTTGGCGATCGCCTTCTCCAGGTTCTCGCCGGGTGCTTGCACGTAGCCCAGGGCGACGAGCTGGTCCATCGCCGCTTTGGCGGCGATCGGGTCGAAGCGATGCGCAGAAGCTATCCGCGCATCATCGCCCGCGACCGCGTCCCAGCTCGGAATGCGGGAAACCTCGGGCGGTGTCTCGAAGGCTTCCAGCAGGGGCTTGCCGTCCATGTCCTCGCCCACCGGCAGCGCCCGTACAGGGTCAGGATGGTGGGCGTGATGTCGAGCAGGCTGGCGCCGTGGATCAGGCGGTCGCGCTTGATCCCCGGGCCGGCCATCAGGAACACGCCCAGGTCGCGGTGCTCGACGGCCGGCGCCGCCGGCTCCTTGGGCAGCTGCACCGGGCGCAGGTGGTCCGGGTGGAAGCCGTGGTCGGAGCAGACGATCACCGTGACGTCCTCCGGCGCCTGCGCCATGGTGTCACCCTTCAGGACAAATTGTTGGCGATGCGAACGACCTTGCCTGATTGCCCGGTATCGGATTCAAACGCTGTCTCCCCACCTGGCGCAGCGGCCTTCAAGAGCCGGCCGGGCTGTCCCCGAACTCCGCCAGCCACAGATCCTGGCCGCGCCGGTTCTGGCAGAGGTAGCGGTAGCCGTGGCGCTGAAAAGGCCGGCGCAGGCCGGGCCGCATGAGCTTTCGGCTTTCGGCGACGATCAGCATGCCTACCGTGGGTGCCTGCGGGGGCGGGAAGGTCCGCAGGAAGTCCCGGCTGGCGTCGGTGACCGCCCGCATCAGATGGGGCACCCGGTCCTGCTCGCGCAGGAACATGCGGTAGGCGTAGACCAGGCGGCCGTCGCGCAGCCGCCGCAAGGCGACGGTCGAGACCCCGGCCAGCTCGCCGCTGCCGTCCCGGCGCACCATGAGCACCACTTCGCCGGCGCGGCGTTCGGCTTCCCGGGGGTCCGCGATGGCATGCTCGCGCAGCCAGAACTCGGAAATTTCGGCGCGCTGCCCGGCCGTGGTGTCGAGATAGACGCTTTCCAGGCGGTATTGCCGGAAGCGCAGGCTCAATGGCCGTGACTCGCGCACGCCCGAGGCGGCCATTGCCAGCCCGCCGTCGAGCCGGGTGCCCGGATCGACGGCCGTCCGCGCAACAGGCTCCACCCCCTGTCCCGCGCGGGCAGACTCAGCGAGCAGCCGTCCGTTGCGCCTTGCGCACGCGGAAGGCGCCGAGCCCCAGGGCGCCCGCGGCCAGCAGCGCCAGGGAGGAGGGCTCGGGCACCGTCTGCCCGGTGGCGCCGGCGTGGATGGCCGCGCCGCTGTCCTCGTAGGCCCAGTCGATCACGGTGATCTTGTCGGCGTAGTTCAGGCCGTCGCCGAGCGGGCCGTTGGCCAGCGGGGCTCCGAAAGGCTGGTTCAGCCCGAGGTCGTCCAGGCGCAGGCGGATCCAGCCATAATCGCCGTTGGCCGGTTGCACCCCAACGATGCCGGTGACGCCCGGTAGCAAATTGCCTAGGCTATAAGTGTTTTGAGTGACGACCTCCCCCTATGCTCCGGCCCTGGGCGATCTGCCCCCGGGCCATTTCCCCGTACTGCACCAGCCGTCCGTGCAGATCGATCTTGGCGCTCATTTTCCTTCTCCCCCTCTCTTTGGCTCGATGTAACCACAGTATCCTGACGGCATACAGGTCAGTGGCGGTGTTCATTCCCAATGGATCACCAAATTGGCCGGAGCCACAACCGGCAAATCGACTCCTGCCTGGGCTGGCCCTCTGCCGATGGGCGCAAGCAGCAGGATCCGTGCCATTGAGATAAGCTATTGTGTATTGAGTCGCATTTGAGAAAGACACTCGCCTTGAGTGCGTACAAGTGTAAGATTTTCCGACATCGGCAGTCGTACACTTGGCTGGCGCACCTAGCAGCCTGTCGGACATTAACGCCACGAGCGTCGATTGGTCAAAGTTTGCTCACTAACCCACAGCCTACGCCCTATGACGGTGTTCCTCCGCTCAGCCGCCCCATCCGGCGGCGCTTGCGCTCGTGCCAGCTATGAATGACGTGCATCCGCCACAGAACGCGCACGAGCACCAGGCCGAGTCCCGCGGTAACTATGCCCATGACCAGGCATCCCAGGAGAAACGGCTGCCAGATGTCGATGAGCCGGGTGGTGAGCCACTGCAGGGAAAGCTCGAACCTAATCTCTCTGGCCGGGTGGTGCAGGATCCACGCGCCGACCTCATAGGCAAACCAGAACATGGGGGGCATGGTGATGGGGTTGGTAATCCAAACCACTGCCACTGCAATCGGCAGATTCACGTTGAACAGGATGGCTGCCGCTGCCGCCATGACCATTTGCAAGGGCAGCGGTACCCAGGCCAGAAATCCTCCCGCCGCGACGGCTCCCGCCACCGACCGGCGGTTCAGGTGCCACAGATCCGGACGGTGCAGCAAGGCCCCGAACAGCCGCAGCCGGCGGTGATCGCGCAGCTCGTGGCTGTGGGGCATCCAGCGTCTGATGAGCTTTCTGGGCATCACGATAGACCGTCATTCGCTTCCGTGTCCGCCGGAAAGGCGCCGGCGAGACCGTGTGAGCGGGGGATGTACGCTGGCCTGCGAACTTCTTGCGGCGCTTCTGGCCCGGCAGCTATTATCAACAGCGCCCAATCATATTTCATCTTTAATTCGGCAAGGAGCCATGATCTCAGGGACGATTGCCCTTCTGCTGGGATGTCTGGCCGCTCTGCACCTTCACCCGATTCCCGTGTTGTGGGGCGTCGGAATGCTGGTGCTGCTGACGGTCGGGCTGGTCGGAGCACCGCGTCTGCGGCTGCCCGGGCTTTGGCTGGCCGGTGCCGTCTGGACCCTGCTGCGCGCCTCGATGATTCTGTCCCACGGCCTGCCTCCGGCGCTGGAGGGCCGCGACCTGACGGTAACCGGGGTCGTGGCGTCCATTCCGGCGCCGGTGGGTGAGGGGCTGCGCTTTGTCTTCGAGGTGGAGCGCATGCGCCTGGGTCCACGGGAAGCCGTGCCCCCGGGACGTATCCGCCTGAGCTGGTATGGTCAGGCCCCGGATCTGGTCGTGGGGGAGCGCTGGCGCCTGACGGTTCGCCTGAAACGTCCCCGTGGCCTGAGCAATCCGGGAGGCTTCGATTACGAGGCCTGGCTCTTCCAGCGCGGGATCAGGGCCACCGGCTATGTACGGCCGTCCGGCGCCAACGCGCGCCTCTCGCCGGCCACGGGACATCGCTTGGGACGGTTGCGCCAGGACCTGGGCTTGCGCATCGCGCAGGCTCTGCACGGGCACCCGCAGACCGGTGTCATTCAGGCCCTGAGCGTAGGTCTGCGTCACAATCTGGGCCCCACCCGCTGGCAGGTGCTGCGCGCCACCGGAACCAGTCACCTCATGGCCATCTCCGGTCTTCACGTGGGACTTGCGGCCGGCGCGGGATACCTGCTGTCCAGGCAGCTGTGGAGCCTATCACCGCGGCTGGTGCTGTGGCTTGCCGCGCCGCGTTTTGCGGCGCTGATGGCCACGCTGAGCGCGTTGGGGTATTCGGCCCTGGCCGGCTTCTCCGTTCCCACCCAGCGGGCACTGATCATGATCGGCGTGGTGATGGCAGGACAGCTCCTGCGTAGCCGCGCCCCGTCGGGCCGGTCCCTCGCGCTGGGCTTGGCCTGCGTGCTGGCTCTGGATCCTCTGGCGACACTGTCAGCCGGGTTCTGGCTCTCCTTCTGTGCCGTGGCGGTGATCCTGCTCGGCATGGGTGGGCGCCCGGGCCGCCAGGGTCTGTGGTGGCGGTGGGGCAGGGTGCACTGGCTGGTGGCGGTGGGGCTGTTGCCGGTGCTGCTGGTGCTGTTCCGCGCGAGCCCCTGGCTGGGCCCGGTAGCAAACCTTGTGGCCGTGCCCTGGACGGGCCTGGTCGTGGTGCCCCTGGTGCTGATCGGAACCATGACACTGCGTCCCATGCCCAGCCTCGGCACGGGACTGCTTTGGGCGGCTGCTACGGCGGTGGATTGGCTCTGGGGCATGCTGGAGCGCCTGGCGGAAATGGACCTGGTCTATCGTCCCGCACTCCCGGACAGCGGATGGCTGGTGGCGGTGTCCGGCGTCGGCGCGGTGCTGCTGTGCCTGCCGCGGGGAGTCCCCGGGCGCTGGCTGGGGCTGGCGTGGCTCGCGCCGGTGTTCTTCGTTACGGCCCCTCGCCCTGCGCCGGGCGAGCTGTGGCTGACCACGCTGGATGTAGGCCAGGGATTGAGCGTCGTGGCGCGGACTCGAGAGCACGTGCTGGTCTACGACACCGGCCCACGCTATTCGGCGGGCTTCGACGCCGGCCGGGCTGCTCTGATTCCGTTTCTGCGCGAGCAGGGGCTCACGAGCGTAGACGCCCTGGTGCTCAGCCACGGCGATGAGGATCACACGGGCGGTACCCGGTCCTTGCTGGCAGGAATACCCGTGACACGTATTATGGCGGGTCCCGATGCCGGTCTGCCCGGCGCGATCCCGTGCCGTCGCGGCGTCACCTGGGAATGGGACGGGGTACGTTTCAGCGTCCTGCATCCGGGGCCCGACTCGCCGGCGCAGGGCAACGATGCGTCCTGCGTGCTGCGCATCCAGACTCGTCGCGGCACGGCCCTGCTGCCAGGCGATCTGGGCACGCAAGGCGAGCGGGAGCTGCTGCGAGACGATCCGGGCGCCCTGAAGGCCGGTTTGCTCGTAGTTCCACACCATGGCAGCCTCACTTCCTCCAGCAAGGCGTTCCTGGATGCGGTGCAGCCCACCGATGCCGTGTTCTCCCTGGGCTATCGCAACCGCTTTCATTTCCCCCACCCGCGGGTGCTGGCCCGCTACCTGAGCCGGGGCATTCGCGTCCACGATACGGCGAGCGACGGAGCCGTTACCTTCCGCCTGGGCGCGGCCGGCAACCCCGCCGGTCCCCGTTACTATCGCCGTTCCTCCGCACCCTTTTGGCGCACCCCCATCCGCGCGGTCGGCTGCCAGGCTATAGACTGTAATCCGTAGACCCTAGGGGCCGTCTTCGTCAGCCTTGGTGGCCCGACCTTCGCCACTTGAATCACCCCCGACTTGCGTCTCTAGCCCGTGGAGCGAAGCTGAAACCAGGCTTCATGGGTTAGTTCTGAAGCCAAGTACAAGGTGTCCATGTGAGGTTTGCAGGACCGTTAGCGGCAGGGATGCTGCGATCGAGCCCACAGGGGCGAACCCGGACCGAAGGGCCGGTGGCCCTTCGCAGCCCGGTGAGCGCCCGTGCCCGGATGGCATGGGCCGGTCCCACAAGCGGAGCACGGGTGAACGGCGGGATAGGAGCCGCGAACGCCCGCACAAGGAGGTGCGGGCTGGACTTCAAGCGTAGCAGGGAGTGCGCAGCGCAGAAGGCGTAGCGCCGGGGGTGTTTACGGCGTGTCCTGCAGGCCTCACATGGACGCCACGGCCTAAAGATCCTACCTATGGCTCGCAGCAAGTCCGCGGAATCGCTCCCGAATCAAGCCGGGTCTGGACAGTGCACCGCATCCAGATCCAACCGCCCCGGACCCTGGTTGCCCACCAGGTAACCGCAATGCACGTCCAGCCAGCCGTCCATCCACTCGGGAATGCTTTCAGCATGACCGTGGTGAGGAAGTTGCGCACGATAGCCGGCTGGCCGCGCATCAGGAACACCAGGGCCGAGGGCGCGAAGTCGCGCACGAAGCACTCGGTGTAGCTGGCCGCCACCGGGCCGGGGTCGCAGGCCGCGGAGGTCCCTACCGGCTGGCCGCGATAGCGAACAATGCAGTCGTTGGGCAGCTCGAGGGCGCCGTTTACGGACATGGTTCCAGATTCCGGATTCGGTCCGCCGTAGCCAGTTTGCCAACCGTTGGCACGAACCCCATCCCGCGCACCGTCCCTGTCGCGATCGACGCGAGCGTGATCAGGGCCATCGAGCCTCCGGCGACGGTGAGCATTGCCGTGAGGCTCAGTTGGACGGCCGCCCCTGCGATGACCTGTGACACGGGAATCAGCCCCATCGTAACCAGGCCGATCAAGCTGATCACGCGCCCCATGAGCGTCTGGGGAATCCGCTGCTGGGCCCAGGTGATGAGCATCAGATTCCCGTAGCCCGTGGCCAAGCCCATCGCGGCTGTTACCCCCAAGGCCAGCATGAGTGTGTGTACGGTTGCCAGGGCGGCGAGCCCTACCCCGGTGAAGGCGAGAATTGCCATGACGACTGATCCGAACGCCGCGGTGAGAGCAAGTGCCAGCCAAGGGAGCGCGACCAGGGCGAACTGGTCCCCCAGTGCGGAGATGGCCTCCCCGAGCCAGAGTAGCCGGAAGTCTCGCACGCCCGGTGGCGTCTGCGAGATCGCGTTCATAGTTTGCAAGGCTCACTCATACGCGTCTATTGGACGCAGCTTATCGGTGTAATGAAGTATGACGGATAGATGTTCGCTGGACTTCTCGGTCCGGAATCTTGGAGTAGACCCTCGACGGCTCATATCGTCAAGCCATACCCCAGCATTCGAACCAGTGCGCGAAGCTTCGCTTCGTGCTCCACCCGGACGACCAGGTACCTGTCTCCGGCCAGCAGGCATAGGCTGGCCGTTTCCTTCCGGTGGGCTCCAGTCGTGTGAGCAGCATGCCTGGATTCCAGCCTACTGGCCGTCCGGTTGGCCCCCAGCCAGGCGCGCCTCGGACGACGCAGCCGCCCGGAGCGTCTGGTTGGGCGGCGGAACCCGTGCTAGGCTCATTAGCTGAGGATTAAGGGGCGTGTTCGAGACGGCTGGCTCGTCCTTGACGAGCCTACGAATCTTCCGGATGGCACCCGGCTTGATGAAGCGGGAGAAAGAATCCCATGACCGACCCGCGCAAAACGGCCATCGTCGCTGGTGTCGGCGACGGGCTGGGGACGGCCCTGTGCCGGCGCCTCCTGGCCGCCGGGTACGGCGTCGGCGGCCTGTCACGATCGGGTGCCAAGCAGTCGGCCCTGGGTGATGACTACCTGCCTCTTGCCTGCGAGCTGACCGATGCCGCGGCGGTGGATGCCAGCGTCTCGGAAGTCGAGCAGAGGTTCGGGCCGGCATCGGTGTACATCCACAGCGCGGCCTACCTGTTGCGCAAGGAGTTCCTACAAACCGCGGCAGATGATTTCGTCGACCTGTGGCGGGTAATCTGTCTCGGGGCCGTGCATGGTGTACAGCGTGTCCTTCCCAGCATGCTGGCGGCAGGAAGCGGCACGATTCTGTTCACGGGGGCGACGGCCTCGGTCAAGGCGGGCGGCGGCTTTGCGGCCTTTGCATCCGCCAAGTTCGCGCTGCGGGGAATGGCCCAATCACTCGCCCGCGAGTATTCGCCGCAGGGCATTCATGTCGCCCATGTCGTTATCGATGGCGTTATCTGGAGCAAGCGGGCCGCGGGCTTCGGCCTCAGTGAAGGCCAATGTCTGGAGGCGGATGCCATCGCCGAGACCTATCTGCACTTGATCAATCAACCCCGCTCCGCCTGGACACACGAACTGGATTTGCGGCCGGACGTGGAGGTTTTTTGATCGGGAAAGAGCACGAGTCCCTAAGCCTCCGGCGGAAAAATGAATCTGTTCCCATTTCCGTGCACGGTAGAGTTCTTGCGCAGAGACGCAAAGGCGCAGAGATAGAGAACGAAAGCGGGGGGAACGCACTCGACGTCGAGCTGGTCGACTATCACCAGGTGGTCACAATGGCGAGCAAGAAGTTACCTCCCATTCATCCGAGTGAGAGTCTGCTCGCGGAGTTTCTAGAGCCCCTGGGCATCAGCCAGTGGCGACTCGCCAGGGCGACGAGCGTGCCGCCAGGGAGGGTGAACGAGATCGTCCATGGCAAGCGAGGCATCACGGCGGATACCGCCATGCGGTTCTCCCGGTTCTTCGGAACCTAGGACCGGTTCTGGCGGAATCTTCAGAGCCGATACGAGCTTGAATTGGAGAAGGACAGGCTCGGGACCCGGCTCGATGAGGAGGTGGAGCCCTTTCAGCAGGCCTCTTGACCGGCGGTGACTCACGCTCTGCCTGACATAGACCATCCTACCAATCAGCACCTTCCCAACCCCCGACCGAGGACGGCAGCGGCGCTGTGTGCTCCTGTCGGTTCCTCGGTTTGAGCTTCGGATTTCTCCTGCCTGCTTGTATTGCCGTTCCGCGCCGCCAGACGAGAAGGATGACAGCCTCTACCCTTGGCTCCAGACGTATCCTGGACACACTCTGCGCCGTACAAGTGATGGATGTCCTCATTCCTTTCATAACGTTTGAGCTAACCGGCTGTGGACCAAAAGGGGACAGATCTATGGCTCTTCCGGCAAATCTGTGGGCACATTTTGCTCGATTTTCGACATAAGGGGGAAAATCACGCAATGGCGTGAGTCGATTCAGGCGCGGGACATGCTCGGTCTGTGGCCGCCGGGCGCCGGGTTACGACACCCAGCCCCTGCGGCGCTTTGAGTTCGTCCCGTTGTGGGGGATCGCCGTGTTCTTGCTGTATGCCCCGCGCCGGGTGGACCGTCCGCGGTGCGGGGTACGGGTCGAGCGCCTGCCGTGGGCCAGTGGCAGCGCCGCTTGACGGAGGCCTACGCCTGGTTTCTGGCCGCCTGGGCACGTCGCCTGAGCTGGAAGGAAGTGGCCGAGGTGTTCCACACGAGCTGGGACAACGTCTTTTCGGCGGTGGAGCGGGCGGTGGAATGGGGGCGTGGCCACCAGGATCCCTCGGGGATCAGCGCGGTGGGCGTGGACGAGATCGCGCCCTGGACGGGCCACCGG
>CAYWTP010000104.1:0-10832 GCA_964461215.1 uncultured Ectothiorhodospiraceae bacterium
GCCGACCCCCGTGACCGCACACCCGGTGCGGAGATGGGTTCAGAATTGAAAAGGAGTTGAGGACGCGGGTTTGGAGAGTTGCGGTGATCCGGGCACTCGCAATCGCAAACGCGTTCTTCGTGATCAGAGGGCTGTACTTCCTGGTGAGCTGGTATGGGGGGCTACGAATTTGGCCGACTGATGCCTTCAGACCCTTACTGCGCCCAGGTTTATTACGCGCGGAGCCTGCTCGACCTGGGCTTTCTCATCGCGCCGGCCGTCGGGAGCGTTGGAATCTGGAGGCTCAAGCCAACAGGCCGGCAGCTCTGCAACGCAGCGGACTGCAGGTCAGACTTAAGGCGAAACCTACCGGGGTCTCGCACCTCTTGCGTCCGGCTGGCCCGTGCTTGCCGGGCCGCCGGTGTTGCGGGTGCTGAGCTGCTACCGAGGCCCGGGGCGGGTGGTGTGGAGCCCACGCCGCTGCGCTCCGGGCTCAGGTCGTCTGGTCGCCCAAGGCCTCGTAAGGAGCGCCATGCACCGTGATCCCGCGGCTGACA
Organism: uncultured Ectothiorhodospiraceae bacterium; assembly: GCA_964461215.1. Lineage (GTDB taxonomy): Bacteria > Pseudomonadota > Gammaproteobacteria > JAABTG01 > JAABTG01 > CAYWTP01. The sequence continues at coordinate 537 of CAYWTP010000104.1, forward strand.
CGCACCATTGCCGCTGGCGCGACTCCATCCTTGTCCTGGCCGAAGTAGATGGTGCGGTGAGGGAAGGGGATCTCGATTCCCAGCTCGTCGAACTTCCTCTTGACCAGCCGGTTGAAGGCGCGGCCCACGGTCCACTGCTTGATGGGCTGGGTCTTGAGGCGGCCCTTGATCACCACCGCGGAGTCGCCGAAGGCGTCCACGCCGAAGATCTCGATGGGCGCGAGCATCAGAGGCCCGATCTCCGGGTCGGCCTGTAGCTCCGCGCCGATGGCGGTCACCGCGTCCATGACCTGATCCACATCCTCGCGGTAAGCCACTCCCAAGTCGAACACGTAGAACGAGAACTCCCGGGTGAGGTTGCTCACGGTGGTGATGGAGCTGAACGGAATCGTGTGCACCGTGCCCGTGAGATCCCGCAGGCGCACGGTGCGGATGGAGATGGCCTCCACCAGGCCCGCTTGATCGCCCAGCTTAACGACGTCGCCCACGGACATCAGATCCTGGAACAGGATGAACACCCCGGTAATCACGTCTTGGACCAGGCGCTGGGCGCCGAAGCCCACCGCGAGACCGAGCACGCCGGCACCGGCCAGCAGGGGGGCGATGTTCACCCCCAGCTCCGAGAGCACCATCAGGGTCGATACCACCGCCACTACCGCCATCAAGGCGTTGCGGGCCACGGTCAGCAGGGTCTTGGTACGGGCGCTGCGGACATGGCCCTCGGTCTCGTCCAGATAGCGCTCGATGATCCCGCTGGCGATCTCCCAGATCACCACCGAGATGACCACGATGCCCACGATCCGGGCAAACGCACCGCCGAGCACCCGGCCGGGCTCGCTGGTGAGCCAGTCCGTGATATGCAGGCCCCAGGCCTCCATCACAAGCAATATCGCGGCCGCGTACACGACGGCGTTCCCCGCCGCGTGCAGAACGGGGAAGTAGCGGTTCACGCGTTGCTCCAGGCCAGGGAAACGCGTGCGCAGGTCCTGATTGACCCGCAGTCCGCTCTCGAACAGATGGTCCAGCAGCCTGAGGAGGGTACGGGCCGCGAGCACCACCAGCAGGGTCAGCACCGTAGCCTTCACGATGAACAAGAAGCCGTTGCGCACGTGCAGGGCCCAGACCCCATACAGCAGCACCAGGTAAAGCGCCGCCAGCAGATGCCAGGTCTGGGCCAGCCGCCGGCGGAACAGGGCCACGGCGGCGCGCTCGGTACCTTCGGGCTGATCCGGCCCGCGGATGAGCCGGGCCGCCGGCTTGCGGTTCTGCATGATCAGCACCAGCGCCAGGGCTACGACGATCAGACCCAGCAGGTCGAGCAGCGTGTTGTACAGGCTGGACGATAGACCCAGCAAGACCGCCGCCTGCAGGCCGAAGAATCCGAACACCGACGTCCCGGCGATCCGGCGGATCCAGATCTGCAGATACTGAGCCGTCTCGTCGTCTGCCGCAGTCAGCCTGATCCGCGGTGCCTCGGGAGCCAGCAGCAGACGGCCGGCGGCCAGCACCAGGCGCACGATGATCGAGGCATTCACCCACGCCAGGGCCACCAGGCGGGTCTCGTTCCTGGGATCGACCAGCGCCAGGGTCAGGTAGGCGGCCCCGGCGAATGCGGCGACGGGCACCAGATCGAGCAGCAGGAGCCCGAGCAACGACACGCTCTTGCCGGCCACGGACGGGTGCGAATGAGCGGCCAGATTCCTCCGCGCCCTGGCCAGCAGCAGACCGGTCACCACAGCGGCCACGTATCCCAGGCCGAGGACCAGCACCAAGCGCACGACGACGATGCTCCAGTAGGTGCGTTGTTGGGGGCTCTGGACTACCTGCAAGACGGCCGTTGTCGCCGCAGGAAGCTGGTTCACCACATCCACCAGCTCCATGGCCGCCTTGCCTACCGTCTGCATGTGCGCTGCAATAGCTTCCAGCAATTGCGCGGTGGCAGTCTTAACCTGGTTCTCATCCGCCGGCTGCTCGGCCTCGGTGGCGGCGGCCAGCAGCCGAAGCTGTTGCACCAGCTTATCTCTGGCGGCGGGGTCCTCAAGGGTCTGGATCACGGCCTCGATCTTCTGTGAGGAAGGCGCTGGCGCGGGCTCGGCGGATTGGGCGGCGGTGGCGGGGAGTATTGCGGCCAGGAGCAGAACGAGGGTGGCGGCTCGCCGCGGGCCGCGGCGTGTGAGGTTCGACATGATCGGCAGCTCGCTCGTCTTGTTGGTGAGGTGCGACGGCACAACCCTGAGCCGGCAGCGGCCAGGAACGAGGCTTTTACTATAACGCCAGCTTGCTTTCTCCTGATACTCTAAAATATCCCCATGAAAGGCATTTACCTCGATACCGAGAGTGATGTGGTGCAGGAGCAGTTTGCCGTAGTCTATGCGCCACGGCGGCAACGGGGGCGTTTCCCGGAAGAGTGTGTGGAGGTGGTCGATTCCGCGCAAGCGGCGCGCGCCGCCGCCGATCCGGCCGGCAAGCGCTATGCGGCCAAGGTTCTGGGCCCGTCCCGGTCCTCGGAAGGGCTGCGACTGTACTACCTGGTGGGCTGGCTGGACTAAGGAATCGCGCACAAGCGCGGCAGCCGGCAGTCAGGGTATCCGCAGGCGTCTGGGCTCCGCACTAATTCTCATGGCGCGGCTCTATTACATCCTGGCGGTGCTGCTGGCGGCATTCGTCATCGTCTGCGCCGAGGCCGAGGCCGAGAGCTACGCACTGCTCGCCCAGCGTCACAGCACTACGGGGCGTGGCGACTTGGCGGTGGACCGTCTGCTGGGCAAGCTCACCTTCGGCCTCTACGGGGGGTTGGTCGAGAAGGAGAGCGAGAACGAAGCCCTGGCGCAGTCTGCGCGGAATTACGGGCGCTGGGCAGGGGCCGGGGGCTGGGTCTTGCTGGGCTTGTCGGCCCTCTTCCTGGGCTGGCACGGGTTGGAATGGCGCCGCCATGGCCGGGCCGTAGGGCTGCTGCGTCACCTGCTCGGCGTATCGCTGGTATTTCTGCTCATAGGGCTGACCGCCCCCATACTTACCGTGGCGGTGCAGGGAGAGGTGCCGGTGCTGGGGCCCGTGGTGCTGAGCCATGAAGTCAAGGGGATCCTGGCCCTGGTGTGGAAGCTGCTCGTGGGGGGCAGCGCGCCCTTGGGAGCGTTACTCTTCCTGTTCAGCGTCTTGACGCCGGTAGCTAAGCTGGCGCTGTCGTTTCTCGCCCTGGGGCCGGTCCCGGACCGCTGGCGCCGCCGCGCGCTGCAGCTCCTCCATCACCTGGGCAAATGGTCCATGACCGACGTCTTCGTGGTGGCGGTGCTGGTGGCCTTTCTGGGACTAAGCCCCCAGCGGACCACGGACGCCGCGGTGGGTATCGGACTGTATTTCTTCGCCGGCTATGGCCTGCTGTCCCTGGTGGCAACCCAGCTCCTGCTGGGCAACCGCTAAGAGTGTCTCGCGCAGAGACGCAGAGCCCGCTGAGGGAAGAATTTGAGCTCAAGCTCGCTGCAACGCCATCCGGGGCTCCGAGGGGTTGACTTCGCGGGGTCTGCAATTCCTCACTATGCGTCTTGGCGCCTCTGCGCGGGGACTGTTCCGTTGTGGTGTGGCAAAGTGCTTTCCAATCTGCCGCGCAAGGCACTAACATGACAAATTTTGGGCGTTCGGCGCCCGCTTATCGGGCCCGTCCCGGCCGGTGAGCTGCACAACAAGAGGAAAGGAGCCACATGACCGCCAGTACGGTGATGAACGTGAATCCGACGGTGCTGCGAGACAGCGACACCGTCGCCACAGCCGCCCATTACGTCATGGAGCGCCGCTACCGCAGCGTGCCGGTGGTGGACGAGAAAGGACGCTATCTGGGTGCCGTGACGGTGAATTGCCTGCTGCGCAAGGTATTGCCAAGGGCCGCGGTGATGGAGCATGGACTCACCGCGATCCCCTTCGTCTCGGATTCACTGGAAGACCTGCGGCGCCGCTTCAAGGAGGTGGAGAACGACAGCGTTTTGAGCTGCCTCAATGACGCCGCCGCCGTGGTGTATCCGGATACGCCGCTGCTGGAGAGTCTGCTCACCCTGTACCGCACCCGCACTGCGGTGCCGGTGGTGGAGAAGGACAGCGGCCGCCTGGTAGGGGTCATCTCCTACTGGGACGTAGGCACGAAGATCCTCGAAGGGGGGGCATAGATGCATCCGGCCAGCGAGGCGGCAGCGACCGCAATCTTCGGCATTCCTCCTATCTGGTACGCTGGCGGACTGTTCGTTCTGACCTATGTGCTGATCATGACCGAGCGCATCAACCGCGCCATCATCTCTCTGATGGCGGCGGGCCTGATGATTCTCGGCGGCGCACTGACCCAGGAAACGGCCCTGGAGGGGGTGGACTTCAACACCCTTGGCCTGCTTACGGGCATGATGGTGATCGTGGCCATCACCAAGGGCTCGGGCGTGTTCCAGTACCTGGCCATCTGGTCGGCGAAGAAGGTCCGGGCCGATCCCTGGGGCATCCTGGTGATGATGGTGCTGGTCACTGCGGTGCTGTCGGCCTTGCTGGATAACGTCACCACGGTGCTGCTCATCGCGCCGGTAACTCTGCTCATTACCGAAGAGCTGCGGATCTCGGCCTACCCCTACTTGTTTGCCGAGATCTTCGCCTCCAACATCGGCGGCACCGCCACGCTCATCGGCGATCCGCCCAACATCATGATCGGCTCGGCGGTCAACCTGACCTTCAATGATTTCGTCCTGAATCTCACCCCCGTGGTGCTCGTAATCCTGGTCGTGACGCTGGTGCCGATCTACTTGATCTGGGGTCGGCGCCTGCACGCATCCGATGATGCCCGCAGGCACGTGATGAACTTCAACGAGCGCGAGGCCATCACCGATCCGGTGCTGCTGCGCAAGTCCCTGGCGGTGCTGGCACTGGTGGTGCTGGGCTTCATCCTGGCCCATCCCCTGCAGCAGGAGCCCGCCACCATCGCGATGTTCGGGGCCGCGCTGCTGCTGCTGCTGCAGAACTTCGGGCGTTCCTCGGAGGCGCAGTCGCACGGTGTTCACGGTGCGTTTGCCGAGGTGGAGTGGGTGAGCATCTTCTTCTTCCTGGGCTTGTTCATCGTGGTCCACGGCGTGGAGGCCGCGGGTCTGCTGGATATTCTGGCCCATGAGGTGCTGAGACTCACGGGCGGGGATCTGGGCGTGACCTCCATTTCCATTCTCTGGGTCTCGGCGGTTGCCTCTGCCGTGGTGGACAACATTCCGTTCGTGGCCACGATGATTCCGCTGATCCAGAATATGGCACCCAGCTTTGGCGGTCACGACGCGCTCCTGCCCCTATGGTGGTCCCTGGCCCTGGGCTCGTGTCTTGGCGGCAACGGCACGCTGGTGGGCGCCAGTGCCAACCTTATTGTGGCCGGATTCGCCGAGCGGGCGGGGCAGGGCATACGCTTCGTGCCCTTCATGCTGGCGGCGTTTCCGCTGATGCTGCTGTCCATACTTATCAGCAGCGTGTACGTGTACCTGCGGTACCTGTAGGTATTCAGGCTTGAAGCCTGAAGCCTGAAGCCTGAGGCTAAGAAGAATCCTGGCAAACCCGCTCTTACGCCTTTAGCCTCATGGCTCAAGCCCCAAGCCTCATGAAGCTTATCGTTGTCGGAGGAGCATTCTGATGGCCGGATTCAGGCGCGCTGCATTGGCCCGCTGGGGAGGTGTGCCGGGGCTGTTGCTAGCGGGGCTCCTGGCCATTGGCTCGGCAACAGCCGGGGACCTGCCCCACGCGTGCAGCACGGACTGCGCCAGTCCCTACGGACAGGTGCTCGGGGTGGCACCTGGCGATGTGCCCGCCTACTCCAACTGCAAGTCCGGGTGCGTGGTCCTCGACCCCAACCGCGTGCGTGGCACTTATACCGGCATCAAGTGGCAGTGCGTGGAGTTCGCCCGGCGCTGGCTGCTGCGCAACCGGGGCGTGGTCTACGGCGACGTGGATTATGCCATTGATATCTGGAACAAGATCGACCACTACACGCGGGTAGCTGACGGCAAGGCCATCCCGGTCAAGGCCTACGAGAACGGCGCATCCTCACCGCCGCAGATCGGAGACCTGCTGATCTATGCCAAGGCGCTGTTCGGGACCGGACACGTGGCGGTGGTGATCGCGACCGGTCCGGCTGAGGGTACCCTCGAGGTCGCCGAGCAGAACTATCGCAACCAAGCGTGGCCCAATGGCTACGCCCGAAAGTTGGACTGCATTCAAAAGAGCGGCCGTTTCTGGGTCCTCGACCCCTACCTCATCGGCTGGAAACGCATGGCTGAATGAGCCCACCCGAGCACCCGGCTAACCTGACACGAATGGCTCGGCTCATCAACCACAAAGACGCATGTGGTCGGGTTCCGTGGATCCTATGGCCTATTGCCGTGGCTTCGTAAGGGTACATTGAATGAATGTTGCGGCCACCCAGACTCGTAAACCTACAGGCTGCGGGCGCTCCGAGCGGCCGAACCGGTTGACTGCCCGGGCTGCTGGGTGTAGACACTTGCGCCAAAGGTCAACAAGGGGGATGAGGTCATGCTCAATCTCAACGTGAACGGCTCGGACGTGGCGGTCGACGCGGCATCGGACACTCCCTTGCTGTGGGTGCTGCGGGACCACCTGGGTCTGACCGGCACCAAGTACGGCTGCGGGATTTCCTTATGTGGGGCTTGCACCGTACATCTGGATGGCAAGGCAGTGCGCTCTTGCACCCTGCCGGCAAAGATCGCCGTGGGCCGCAAGGTGGTGACTATCGAGGGCCTGTCGGCCGCCGGCGACCATCCGGTGCAGCGGGCCTGGGTGGAGCTGGACGTACCCCAGTGCGGCTACTGTCAGTCCGGGCAGATCATGGCTGCGGCGGCCCTGCTCGCGGCCAACCCCCAGCCCACCGACAAGGACATCGACGGAGCCATGTCCGGAAACATCTGCCGCTGCGGCACTTATCAGCGGATCCGGGCCGCCATTCACCGGGCCGCGGGCGGGAAAGGGGCATAGCAATGGCGCAGCAGACGAACCTCGTGCGGCGGTGTTTTCTCAAGGCCTCCGCGGTGGCCGGCGGCGGCTTGGTGCTGGGCTTCTACCTGCCGCTGTCAGGACGGCTAGCGGCGGCGGCCGAGCCGGATAGTTTTGCGCCGAATGCCTTCATCCGCATCGCCCCGGACGACAGCATTACCATCGTGGTCAACAAGTCGGAGATGGGACAGGGGGTCTATACCGCCTTGCCCATGCTGGTAATGGAGGAGCTCGACGGGGACTGGAGCAAGGTGCGCGTGGAGTCGGCGCCCGCAGCGCCCGCCTACTATCACACCCAGTGGGGGCCTTATCAGGGCACCGGAGGCAGCAGCAGCGTCAATTCCACCTGGGACCAGCTTCGCCGCGCCGGGGCCACCGCCCGTGCCATGCTGGTGGCCGCCGCCGCCAAAGCCTGGGGTCTGGCCGAACAGTCCCTGCGGGTCGACAGCGGCTTCGTGGTGCATCCGGGGCGCAGCGAGCGGCGGTCCTTCGGCTCACTGGCAGAGGAGGCGGCCAAGCTACCGGTGCCTGAGGACGTGCCGCTCAAGGATCCCTCAGAGTTCAAGCTCATTGGCAAGCCGACCAAGCGGCTGGATACGCCGGAGAAGGTGACCGGCAAGGCCCAGTTCGGCATCGACGTGAGCGTTCCCGGCATGCTGACGGCGGTCCTGGAGCGCCCGCCCGTGTTCGGGGCCACGCTCAAAGGCTTTACCGCCAAAGCGGCGCGCGCTGTTCCGGGGGTAAAGAAGATCGTGGCGGTGGATGCCGGCGTGGCGGTGCTGGGTATGGACTACTGGTCGGCGAAGAAGGGCCGCGATGCGCTGAAGATCGACTGGGATCTGGGGCCCAATGCCGGCTTGTCCAGTCAACGCCTGCGCCGCAAGTATGCCGGGCTCGCGGCCAAACCCGGATTGGTGGCCCGGCAGCAAGGCGATGCCCGCAAGGCGCTGGCCGGGGCGGCCAAGACCATCAAGGCCGTGTACGAGCTGCCTTACCTCGCCCATGCGCCCATGGAACCGCTGAACTGCGTGGCCGACGTGCGCGCGGACGGGTGCGACATCTGGACCGGCACCCAGCTCCAGACCATCGACCAGCAGGCCGCCGCCCGTATCACCGGCCTGAAGCAGGAGCAGGTGCGGGTGCATACCACCTTCCTGGGGGGTGGCTTCGGCCGCCGGGCCAACCCCCACGCTGACTTCGTGAGCGAAGCGGTGCAGCTCTCCAAGGCCGCCGGCAAGCCGGTAAGAGTCATCTGGACCCGGGAAGACGAGATTCGCGGCGGCTACTACCGGCCCATGCATTACAGCCGCCTGGACGCGGGGCTTGATGCCCAGGGCAATCCCGTGGCCTGGACCCACCGCCTGGTGGGGGAGTCCATCGTCAAGGGCACGCCCTTCGCAGGTCTGATCAAAGAAGGCATCGACCGGACCTCGGTCGAGGGAGCCGCCGATCTGCCTTACGGCATCCCTAATCTGCAGGTGGACTACCACCCGGTGGACAATGGCGTGCCCGTGCTGTGGTGGCGCTCGGTTGGGCACTCTTTCACCGCTTTCGTTGTCGAATCGTTCGTGGACGAGGTGGCCGCGGAGGCAGGACGCGATCCTCTGGCCCTGCGGCTGGAGCTGCTCAAGGATCACCCCAGGCATCGGGCCGTGCTCAAGCTTGCCGCCGAGAAGGCGGGGTGGGGCCGCAGCCTGCCTAAGGGGACCGGATTGGGGCTGGCCGTGCATGAGTCCTTCCGCAGCATTGCCGCGGAGGTGGCGGAGGTGGCGGTGACCGCGGATGGGCGGCCGCACGTGCATCGGGTATGGTGTGCCATCGACTGCGGCCTGGCGGTGAATCCCGACACCATCACCGCGCAGATGGAGTCCGCCGTGGTATTCGGGCTCTCTGCGGCCCTGTACGGGGCGATTACTTTTGAGGACGGCAGGGTGCAGCAGAGCAACTTTCACGATTACCCGGTGCTGCGTATCCCGGAGATGCCCAAGGTGGAGGTACACATCGTTCAGAGCGGCGCGGATCTGGGCGGGATCGGTGAGCCGGGCGTACCGCCCATCGCGCCGGCTGTCTGCAACGCCATCTATGCGGCCACCGGCAAACGGGTGCGCCGTCTACCCATCCGGCCCGATGCGCTGCGACAGGTCTAGGGGAATGAAGAGGAATACGCTATGACGAAGAAGGTGCTGGTCACCGTCGGCGCCCTGATAGCCCTGACCGCGGGTGGCTTGCTGCCGTTGGAGACGGCGGCGGCAGGATTTACGGACATGATGAATCCATCCCGCTGGTTCGGCGGTGGACATGACGACGACTACGGCCCGGGTCCCGGCTACGGACCACCTTACGGTGGCCCCGGCTATGGACCCCCACCTTACGGGATGCCTCCTTATGGGGCGCCGGGCTATGGGGCCCCGGGCTATGGGGCCCCGGGCTACGGCTATCCCGCCTATGGTGTCCCGCCCGGCTACGCGGCCGGGGCGCGGGGTTTAGCGCCGGCGCGGACCCCGGCGCCGGCCAAGCAGGAGCAGCCGAAGTCGCGGTCTGACGTCGCTTCCAGCCACCGTAGCGGCACCGATGCCAGCAGCCGGTCGCACGGAGGCGGTACCATCGGGGACGGCGATCTGCCTGAATACCGGCCGCGTTCCGACCTCGGCCCCGGGTCGAGCTACCCGGGTGGCTCACAGCCCCGTAGCAGCGTGGATTACGGTGGCGGCTCAGGCTGGGACAGCCTGCCCCCCTATCAGGGAAGCAAGAGATCCGGGGCGGGTTCGGACTACCAAAGTGGCACGAGGTATGGTCAGGGACAGGGTTATGGCGGCGCCACTACGCCGCGCTATGCCAGTCCTTCGCCTTCGGGCACCGGTCCGGCGGGGCCTGCCGCTGGTAGCGCCTCTGCGGTGGCCCCGGAGGCGGATCTGGGTGTTCGCAAGAACCCCGGTGGCCGTGCGGCCGAATATCGTGACTACCACTGAGGGGAACAATATGAAGCTCGCGATGATCGGTCTGGGCAAGATGGGAGCGAACATGGTCCGGCGCCTGGTGCGGGGCGGGCACGAGGTGGTGGCCTACGACGTGGCATCGGGTGTGGCCGATGAGCTGGGCGGTGAGTCGGACCGCATACGGCCCGTCCAGGACCTGCCGGGACTGTTCGCAGCCCTGGAGCCGCCGCGGGTGGTGTGGCTGATGATTCCGCACAAGTTCGTGGACAGCATGATTGGACAGCTGCTGGGCGCTGGTCTGGCCCAGGGGGACGTGCTCGTCGACGGCGGCAACTCCAATTTCAACGACTCC
>CAYWTP010000105.1:0-10767 GCA_964461215.1 uncultured Ectothiorhodospiraceae bacterium
CCGACAGCGAGACCATGGACGTGGTGGAGATGGTGCTGGGCGGCCTGGTGAACAAAGAGATCGTCAACCTCATTAACCGGCACGGCGGCGGTGCGGTGGGCCTGACCGGCAAGGACGGGGATCTGATCCGGGCGCGCAAGCTGACCGCGACGCGCAAGACCCCGGAGACGGACGTGTCCGAGATCATTGACCTGGGCCACGTGGGCGAGGTGGCCAGCATCGACACCGGGGTGATCGACATGCTGGTGCGCGGGAACTTCATTCCGGTCATCGCCCCCATCGGCGTCGGGGACGACGGGCATTCCTACAACATCAACGCGGATCTGGTGGCGGGGAAGCTCGCCGAGACGCTGGGTGCCGAGAAGCTTATGCTGCTCACCAACACCGCAGGCCTGATGGACAAGGAAGGCAACCTGCTCACGGGGCTGGAGGCGCGCCAGGTCGAGAGCCTGGTTGCCGACGGTACCATCCGCGGTGGCATGCTCCCGAAGATCCGCTGTGCCCTGGAGGCCGTGCACGCAGGTGTGCGCACGGCTCATATCATCGATGGGCGGGTGGAGCACGCGGTCCTGCTGGAGATCTTTACCGACGCTGGCGTTGGCACCTTGATCCGCGGCCGCGGAGTGATCCAGTGACCGTGTCGGCTGAGCGGCCCAGCCGGCGCCAGCAGATCCTGGAGGCCCTGGCGCGGGAGCTGGAGACCAGTCCGGGCAGCCGGATCACGACCGCGCGCCTGGCCGAGGCGGTAGGCGTGTCCGAGGCCGCTCTGTACCGGCATTTCCCCAGCAAAGCTAAGATGTTCGAGGCCCTCATCGAGTTTGCCGAGGACTCGGTGTTCGGGCTGATTACCCGGATCCTGAACGAGGATCGCGATGTCGTGCAGCGCTGTGAGAAGATCCTGCTGCTGTTGCTGGGCTTTGCGGCCCGTAACCCCGGAATCACCCGGGTCCTGCTGGGCGATGCCCTGGTGGGGGAGAACGAGCGCCTCCAGAGCCGGGTAGGGCAGTTCTTCAATCGCCTGGAGACCCAGCTCAAGCAGGTGCTGCGCGAAGGCGAGGCTGCCACGGGCGTGCGTCCTGCCGGCTCGGTGCAGGTCCTTGCCAACCTCCTGCTGGCGGTTGCGGAGGGCAAGATGGTGCAGTTTACGCGCAGCCACTTCCAGCGCTCGCCCTTGCACGACTGGGACAGGCAGTGGCCGATCCTAGCCGGGATCCTGCTCGGCGGCTGAGGGATCCGGTGGTGGGCAAGCTGGAAGAAGTGGAAGGCTCGGTCGTACTGGAGGGTCGGAACGTCGACTACCGCCTGTACCGGGTACCACGGCGCAAGCGGATCCATCTGGTGGTGGCCGAGGACGGCCGCGTGCACGTGCGCGCCCCCCGGCGCTGCTCGCGGCGGGCCGCGGAGAGCGTGATTCTGCAACACCGTGCCTGGGCGCTGGAGGCCCTGGAGCGGGTGCGCGAGCAGGCGCGGCAGCGGCCCCGGCTTACCGACGGTGGGGAGCTTCCCTGGCTGGGAGGCGGCCTGCGCCTGCGCCTGCACGCCGATGCCAGCGCGCGGGTGCAGCGCCGGGGCGCGGAGCTATGGGTCCAAGCCCCCAGTCTGGAGGAGGATGTCGTGCGGGAGCTGCTGGTGGGGTGGTACCGCCACCAGGCGCGCGGACACTTCACCGACCGCCTGATGACTCTGGCTGGCGAGGTGGGCCGGTGGCCTCAGCGGGTGTGCATCCGGGACCAGAGGACGCGCTGGGGAAGCTGCTCGTGCCGCGGCACCATCAGCCTGAACTGGCGCCTGATGCTGGCCCCCAAGGAGCTGGCCGACTACGTGCTGGTGCACGAGCTCTGCCATCTTCGTCATCTGGATCATTCCCGGGCCTTCTGGGATCTGGTCGAGAGCATCGTCCCCGACTGGCGGGAACGCCGGGCCCGACTCCGGGCGCTGCAACCGGTACTGGCTTTCTGAAAACGGCCTGCGGCCGCCGCCCTAGTCGTCGATCTGACCGGGCCGGACCGCGCCGGATTTCAGGGCCTTGTAGCGCTTGAGGTCGGCCCCGTACTTGGCATCCAGCTCCTGCTGCTCTTCGCGCTGCTGGGCGATGAATCCGCGGTTGGCCTCGAGCTGTCGCTGGACATGGGTGATGTCCCCGCGCAAATTGTCGGATATCGGCTTTCCGCTGCGCTCCTCCCTGGCGGCCTGAGTCTGCAGATCGCGCAGATTGGCCTCCAGCTTGTCCACGTGGGTCTGGGTGAGCTTGACGCGTGATTCGATTACCGCCATGCGCCCCTTATGGGCCAGAGTCAGGTCCTCTTCCGTGGTGAAGGTTTGCAGCAGCACCTGGTCCCGGGTCATCTGCTCAGTCTCCCTCTGCTTGCGCAGCTTCTCCTCTTCAGCCTTCTTCGCCGCCGCAGCGCGCGCGGCCTCCAGCTCTTCGGGGGTCTTGGCCCGCGCGGTTTCCTTGATGATGAATCCCTGGTTACTGATCTCCTCGTGGGCCTTCTGGGCATACTCCGGAGGAATCACGTTTCCGCATTCCCGAACGCCATCGTTGTTGGTCCAGCACTTAATGCCGGCCATTGCGGGCTCCGCGGCGGTGCCGAGCACCAGGGAGACCAGCAGAATCGTGGTAGGGGTGCTGCCAAAGCGTCTCATGAGGAAGTCCTTTGTGGCTGGGAGCGTGGCTGCTACCTGTAACAAATCGCGCGGCAGGATTCAACTACGATCCGGGCCGTAGGCCGTTGACCATAGACTGCAGTGGCGGCGCGCAGCGGTGACATCAGAAGTGGAGGTGGTGCAATCGAGGCTCGGCCCCTGTTGCTTTGCTCATGCTCCGGGCTGGATCCCAAATTCCGCCTGGTAGGTCCGCACGCGGGCCAGTACGTCGGCCAGCTCCGGCTTCTCCTGCAGGTAGCCGATTAGGTGCTCCAGGGCGAGGATGCTGCCCACGGCGAGTCCGTATTGCTCGTGCACCTCCTGTACCGCCGAGGTGGCGCCGGTGCCGCGTTCCTGCCGATCGAGGGCGATGGCGACGCCCACGGGCCGAGCCCGGCCGGCCTCGATGACCGCCACGGACTCGCGTACCGAGGTGCCGGCGGAGATGACGTCGTCCAGGATCAACACCCTTCCGGTCAACGGCGCTCCGACGGTGATGCCGCCTTCGGCGTGATCCTTCGTCTCCTTGCGGTTGAAGCAGTAGGGCACGTCGCGTCCGTGTTCTTCGGCCAGTGCAATGGCGGTGGCGGCCACCAGCGGAATGCCCTTGTAGGCCGGCCCGTAGAGCATGTCGAACGCGATGCCGGAATCCAGAATCGAGCGGGCGTAGTAGCGGCCCAGACGCGACAGCGCACCGCCCGTGTTGAACAGCCCGGTGTTGAAGAAGTACGGGCTGTGGCGTCCGGATTTGAGCACGAACTCGCCGAAGCGCAGGACGCCGGTGCGCAGGGCGAAGTCCACGAACTCACGTTGGTAGGGCTTCATGGGCTTTCAGGCTTCAGGCGTGAGGCTATGGGCCTGAGGGAGTTTAGCGGAATTGGCCGCGGTAGGCACACCGAGGTGGGGTTGGTGGGTATACTCTGAGGCGTGAGGCCTCACGCCTCAAGCCAAACGACCAATGCGCATCATCACCCTAAACCTCAACGGCATCCGGTCTGCTGCCCGTAAGGGCTTTTTCGAGTGGTTGTCCCGGCAGGGCGCGGACGTGGTGTGCCTGCAGGAGACGCGGGCACATTTGGCTCAGCTCCACGAGCCCCAGTATCGTCCGGCGGGGTTCCATTGCTATTACCATGACGCGTTGAAGAAGGGCTATAGCGGGGTGGCGGTGTACAGCCGGGTGGCCCCCGCGGCGGTGGTGGAAGGACTCGGATGGCCCGAGTTCGATGCCGAGGGCCGGTATCTGGAGCTGCAATTTGGGCACCTGAGCGTGGTCTCGCTGTATGCGCCTTCGGGCACCTCCGGAGACCTGCGCCAGCGCTTCAAGTTCGACTTCATGGCGCGGTTCCTGCCTCATCTGCGCCGAATGCGCTCGGCCGGCTACGAGTTCATCGTATGTGGTGACTGGAATATCGCGCACAAGAAGATCGACCTGAAGAACTGGCGTTCCAACCAGAAGAACTCCGGCTTCCTGCCCGAGGAACGGGCGTGGATGGACGAGGTATTCGGGCCGCAAGGGTTCGTGGATGCCTTCAGGGCGGTGAATCAGGGGGAAGAGCAGTACACCTGGTGGTCCAATCGGGGCCAGGCCTGGGCCAAGAACGTGGGTTGGCGCATCGATTACCAGGTGATCACGCCGGGCCTGCGCGAGCGAGTGCGGCGAGTCGCCATCTACAAGGAACAGCGCTTCTCCGACCACGCGCCGCTGACCATCGATTACGATCTGACACTCTGATGGAATCGCAGCTTTTCGCGGCCTTTCTCGTCGGGCTTCTGGGCGGGGTGCACTGCGTGGGCATGTGCGGCGGCATCGTGGGTGCTCTCACGCTCAGCTTGCGCGCAGGCCTGGCCCGCGATCCCTGGCGGACCCTGCCCTACAGCCTGGCTTACAACACCGGGCGCATCCTGAGCTATACCGCAGCGGGCGCTCTGGTGGGTGGAGTGGGCTACGTGGCGGCCAACCTGAGCGGCCTGCACGCGATCCAGGCCGTACTGTCAATCATGGCGGGTCTGTTCATGCTGGCCCTGGGTCTGTACCTGGGCGGCTGGTGGCTCGGCCTGCGCTGGCTGGAGGGTGCCGGAGGCCGCCTGTGGACCCGGATTGCGCCGATCGGCCGGCGCTTGCTGCCGGTCTCCTCGCCGCTACGGGCACTGGCTCTGGGTCTGGTGTGGGGCTGGCTTCCGTGCGGTCTGGTCTACAGCGTTCTGGTATGGGCGCTGTCCGCCGGCTCCGCGGCGCGCGGGGCCCTGTTGCTGGCCAGCTTTGGTCTGGGCACCCTGCCCACACTGCTGCTGCTTGGGGCTGCCGCCGCGCACCTGAGTGCCTTCGTCAGGCGGCCCCAGGTGCGCTGGGCAGCCGGCACCCTGGTGGCGGGCCTGGGCCTGCTTCAGATCTGGCGGGCCCTCTGACTGATGGGCTCGCGTTATCCAGCTCCGCTGTCTGACCGCGGGCTACGGTCCGGCAAGCCTGTCCGGAACGTCCTGCAAAATCATCCTTGCGGATGGATCTGTTATTGAAGCCGTGGCGATAGCCACGGCTCTACTCGGTAAAGAACCGCTGCTGGAACTCGACGGTGAGCGGCTGTCCCTTGCCTTCCGGGGTGACGTCGATGCTGAAGTTCAGCGTCTCGCCGTGGTCGACCCTGACGGTTCCCAGGTAGTAGATGGCACCCTGGTCTTCCACCTCGCGCATGGCGATGTTCTTGAGCTGGTTGTTCAAGTTGGTGGCATGCGCCTCGACGGAAGCGGTGACCGGTTTGCCGGTGGTGCCCATCACCTTCTTCTGTACCGATACGTTGAGCAGTGCCTGGCTCTTGCTACGCGTGATCCCATAGTGCCGCGCCACCTCCGGCTGGAGCATGTCGGTCGTCAGCGCATTGTAATGCACCACATAGTCTCCCACCGTTGCCGACTGCTCGGCGCCAGCCGCCAGTGGCCAGAGTCCGAAGCAGGTCAGTAGCAGGAGCAGAGAGGATACGTTCTTGGGCATGAGAATCTCCTTCGAGGCGAATGGCAGGGCCGCTGTTGTAATTGCGAGTAGATATGCGCCAGGCAAGCATAAGGTCCGATCGATCACAGGTCAATTTCCTACCTTTGGCTGCGTGTTCAGGCACAAATCATTCGGCGGAAGTGCCGCCTGGTTGGTGCGTCGACACATGGCTTTCGTGCTAAATTATTAACATATAAGAGTTCCCGCACGGAGCGGGAACGCGACCAGGGAGGCATGCGGTGGCAGGGCAACCAAGTCAGGCGGGGTCATACGAGCATGGATTTCCTGGAGCAACTCAAGCGCGAGGCGCGCGAAGCGAAGGCTCGTGAGGGGCGCGAGCGGGGTACCAAGGAGTACCAGCAGGCGGCGTTTCGCAGTGAGGCCCAAGCCGCGTTGGTGCGGCTCTACACCTATCTGCGCGAGCTGGTGGACAACCTAAACGCCGTCAGGCCCGACGTCTCGGTGAGCTACCGGGTGGAGGGCTACGGCGAGTTCACGGGCCTCAGGCAGAGCGAGTACCGGCTGCTGGCCGACGACCCTTCCGCGATTGCCCTGAGCTTTGTCTGCAGCAAGGACCAGAAGGTCACCTTCCCCAGGGAAGGTCGGCCCAACATCCAGCGCCAATGGGACTATATGGCCAGCCATGGACTGCGTTTCGCGTTCGAGGAGGCTCGCAGGCACACTGTGGGCAAGACCTACCAGGGAAGCTTCAGGCTCGAGTGCCGGGTTCCCGTGACGTTGTCCTTTGCCGTGGATCTCGAGGCGCTGCGCATCAGGTTTACGGCCAGGAATCTGGACTTCCTGGGCGAGCAGGTCTACTCGCTCAAGCCGGACGTCATCGGCGGCGAATTCTTCGAGGCGCTCGCCCAGGCCGTGGTACGTAAGCCGAACCGGTTGAACCAGGTGTCCGGATTTCAGATCTCGGATGAGACCAGGCGCAAGCTCCAGGAGAGGCTCAGGCGCGAGGCCGAGGCCAAGCAGCAGGAGATGGCCCACCAGGCTGAGGAGCAGCCGCCGGAGCCGGCAAAGAAAAGCCTCCTCGATCAGCTACTGGGAGGCCTGCGGCGCCGTTGATGGGCTCGCGCAGTAGCCCGGTGCACCGCTCAGCCAGGCGGGGATCTCCCGGGGCTGGCGGATGGCGAGGCGCTTGTCGCGCCCGCTTTCCCCGCTGAGAATCTCCACCTGGGATTTGGGTACGCAGAACTGCCGAGCCAGGTAGCGCACCAGGTGAGCGTTGGCGCTGCCGTCTACGGGGGGGGCAGTGATCCGCAGCTTGAGTCTGTCGCCCCGTACCCCTACCACCTCATCCCGGCTGGCCCGCGGCTGAACATGCAGGGACAGCACCAGAGTCTGGTCCTGCCACCGGCACCAGGGACCCGTCACCCCAGCAGACCCCGTCCAAGATCCCGGATGGGCGCCACCAGCAGCATGGAAGCGAACTGCAGCAGAATGAGCACCAGGACCGGGGACAGGTCCAACCCTCCTATGGACGGCAGCAGCCGGCGCGCCGGCTTGAGCAACGGCTCGTTGAGGCGGTATAGCAGCGCAGTGACCGGGTGATAGCTGCCCGGGTTGACCCAGCTCAGGATCACCTGGACCAATATTGAGACCAGAAATACGTTGATGGCCATGGACAGCAGGTCAGAAATACCGATGAAGAAGACCGCCCCCAACGACGGGCTCACGCCCCGGATAGGCAGCACCAGCCACCATTCCACCATCTTCAGGACCACCATAAGCACCAAGGCCGCCAGGTCGATGCCGGCAAAGCCGGGGATGAGTCGGCGCGCCGGTCGCAGCACCGGCGCCGTGGCCCGGACCAGGAACTGGGAGATTGGGTTGTAGAAGTCCGCCCGTACAAGCTGGAACAGGAAGCGCAGCATGATGAGCAGGATGTAGAGGTCGAACAACGTGCTGACCAGCCAGCCCCCCGCTTCACTGACATAAGGATTGCCCATCAGTCTCTCCCAAGCTGTTGGCCCAACTCGGCGGAACGGTTGCGGGCGGCCTCCAGCGCCTCCCGGAACAGCTCGCGGATCCCGCCGTGCTCCAGATGGGCGATCGCGCGCTCCGTGGTGCCGCCCGGAGAGGTGACGCGAGCCCGCAGGGTGGCCGGATCCTCGGGGCTTTCCAGCGCCATCTTGGCTGCGCCGAACCCGGTTTCCAGGGCCAGCAGGCGTGCGGTCTCGGCCTGTAGCCCAAGATGGATCCCCGTCGCCTGCATCATCTCCAGCAGCAGAAAGAAGTACGCCGGGCCGCTGCCGGACAACGCTGTCACGGCATCGAGCAGCGTCTCATCCTCGACCCACAGCGTCATGCCCACGGCCCGCAGGATGGACTCGCTTAGATTGCGCTGGCCGCGGCTGACGAACGGGTTGGCAAACAGCCCCGTGGCCCCGCAGCCCACCAGCGCCGGCGTGTTGGGCATGGCGCGAACCACCGGTGCCTCGAAGCCCAGCCAGCGCCGGATATCGGGCTCGCGTACGCCCGCGGCAATGGAAATTACCAGCAGGCTCCGGGAAATTCCCGAACGGGCGAGCTCGCGTGTGACAGTGCGTATCACCTGTGGCTTGACCGCCAGCACTACCGCATCGGCGCCCGCTGCGACGGCGGCGTTATCTTCCCCCGTGACGATACCGAAGCGGTGCCCAAGCTCATCGCGCCGATCGGCGTGCGGATCGGACGCCCGGATCCGAGCCTGGTTCCAGCCGCCTCGGATCAGTCCGCCGATCAGGCTGCAAGCCATGTTGCCTGCGCCAATGAAAGCTATTGTCTTGTTGTTCATCTCAGCCGTACTCGTCCACGGATTATCCGCCGCGCGCGAATCCGGCGCGTGCAGGCCCTCGCGCGAACGCCAAGGATACCATGTCTGGGCGCGGGCCTGCTGCGTCCCGCGGGTCCCTGCTGAAGGGCGGCGGCCAATGGTAAACTCCGCTTGATCCCCGTTCGCAGGAGCGTGCTTCAGGAGAACCCCCGTGTATGCTTTCGATTGTCCCGATCCGGGCGCCCGTTCCCGCTCTTGGCCATGGATTGCCGCCGCGCTCACGCTGGCCGCTGGCATGCTCTGGGGGCAGTCCGCGCGGCCGGCTTCGGTGTCCGAGGCGCCGCAGGAGATCCACGCCGATCAGGTGGACGTATCGGCGCTGCTGGGCATGGCCGAGCAGGGCGATTCCCGTGCCGCCTACCTGCTGGGTACCCGCTACGCCTCGGGTCGAGCCGGCGTGCGCGACGACAGTGAGGCGGTGCGCTGGTTCCGCAAGGCCGCCGAGGGTGGGCTGGCCGAGGCCCAATACAACCTGGCTATCATGTACGCCAGGGGCCGCGGCGTCGAGCGCGATCCGATCCAGTCCGCCCGCTGGCTGCAGGCCGCTGCCGGGCAGGGCCTGGCCCGGGCCCAGTTCAATCTCGGTACGTACTACGCCTCGGGTCAGGGGGTGGCCGTGGATCCGGCACAGGCGGTGCGCTGGCTGGGCAAGGCTGCGGCGCAGGGCTTGCCGCAGGCCCAGTACAATCTGGGCCTGATGTTCGAGTTCGGCCAGGGAGTACCGCGGGATCTGGACCAGGCCCGGGCGTGGTATCGCCGGGCCGAAGCCGGCGGGCTGGCCGAGGCCGGCAAACGGGCCAGGGCGTTGACCGCCGCTCTGAACAACCCGGCCGCCCCTGTGCCGGCGCCATCAAGCGGGCTGGCTGCGACTCCCGTCGCTGCCTCGGAGTCCCCGCTTGCCCGGCTGCGGCGCCAGGACCGTAGCCAGTACACCATCCAGCTCTACAGCGGGACTCGCGAGGAAGATGCGCGCGCTTTTGTCCAGCACAATGCGCTGGACGACCATGCGGTAGTGGTTGCCGCCGGCGCCCAGGGCAGGGGCAGGGTCCAGGTGGTCTACGGGGTATATCCCACCTACGAGGCAGCCCAGGCCGCGCGCAAGAAGCTGCCGCCCGGCGTGCAGACGGGCGGACCGTGGGTACGGCGCCTGGATGCGGTGCTGGGGCCTCCTTAGTCGACGAGGAGTAGGCAACAATACGTCAGCTCACTGTTCCCTAGTCTCGCGGGCCGAAGATGGCGGTGCCAATGCGCACAATCGTGGCCCCTTCGGCGATGGCCGCCTCCATGTCCGCCGTCATGCCCATGGACAGAGTGTCCATGGGCAGCCCGGCCGCTCTGAGGTCATCATAGAGCTGGCGCAGCACCCGAAAGGGCGCGCGCTGCGTTTCGAAATCCGCGCTTGGTGCCGGCACCGCCATCAGCCCCCTGAGCCGCAGCCGCGGCAGTGCCGCTACGGCCGTGGCGAGGTTCTGCGCTTGGTCGGGGCTCACGCCGGATTTGCTGGACTCGCCGCTGACGTTTACCTCCAGGCACAGGTGGAGCGGCGGCAGCCCCGCTGGGCGCTGCTCGCTCAGACGGCGCGCAATCTTCAGCCGGTCCACGCTGTGCACCCAGGCGAAGCGTTCGGCGACGGCCCGGGTCTTGTTGGACTGCAGCGGGCCGATGAAATGCCACTCGATGTCCAGATCCGACAGCGACTGCATCTTGGCCATGGCTTCCTGGAGGTAGCTCTCGCCGAATGCCATCTGGCCGAGGGCATGGGCCTGGCGGAGCTCCGCAGCAGGCCGGGTCTTGCTCACGGCCAGGAGGCTGACTGCGCCCGCGGGCCGCGCGAATTGCTGTTCCGCCCGGGAAATCCGCGCCCTCAAGGTGCTCAGGGCCTGGCCGATGTTGTGCATGCGCTGTACGAACGACGTGGGCTATACTTGGTTACCACCTGGGGGGCGCCGGCCGCATTAGGGTGACAGTCAGATTATAGAGAGGGGAGGATTGAATGGATATTGGCGAGCTTCTCGCGTTTTCAGTAAAGAACGGCGCCTCGGACCTGCACTTGTCGGCGGGGCTTCCGCCGATGATCCGGGTGGATGGCGATGTTCGCCGCATCAACGTTCCCCCCATGGACCACAAGACCGTACACGATCTCGTGTACGACATCATGAATGACAAGCAGCGCAAGGACTACGAAGAATTTCTGGAGACCGACTTCTCGTTCGAGATCCCGGGCCTGGCGCGTTTCCGTGTGAATGCCTTCAATCAGAACCGCGGCGCCGGCGCGGTGTTCCGGACCATTCCGTCGAAGATTCTCAGCCTG
>CAYWTP010000106.1:0-10760 GCA_964461215.1 uncultured Ectothiorhodospiraceae bacterium
AGACTGCGGCGGAGTGCCCCGGGAATGGCGGCTGAGCCTCCGCGCTCGGCGGTGGCGGCCGCAGTAGAGCGGGTTGGCCGCAGCACGGTCAGGGGGGTGGAGGAGTGGGGGTACGTCATGGCCCTGCTGGCCGAGAGCGTGCACTGGCTGCTTCTCGGACCCTTCAAGCGCCAGCCCGTGCGCATTCCGGCGGTGTTCGCCCGCATGATGTCCACCGGGATCCAGGCCATTCCCATCGTTGCCGTGCTGGCGTTCGCCATCGGGATCATGCTGGCTATCCAGGGCATCCATACGCTCAAGACCTTTGGCGCCGAATCTCAGGTCGTGCTCGGCATCGCCTTGTCCGTGACGCGGGAGTTTGCCCCGATGATCACGGGTATCCTGGTTGCGGGCCGCTCCGGCTCGGCCCTGGCCGCGGAGATCGGAACCATGCAGATCTCCCAGGAGGTGGACGCGCTCCAGGTTATCGGCATCAACCCCGTGCGCTATCTGGTTGCCCCGGCCCTCTTGGCCATGCTGGTGATGCTGCCGTGCCTGACGTTCCTGTCCGATCTGATGGGGCTGCTGGGCGGCGCGGTGTACAGCTCACTGGCGCTGGGCCTCAGCGTGCACGCCTATATGAACCAGACAATCGACATTCTGGTGGTCGATGACGTGACGCAGGGGCTTATCAAAAGCGTGGTGTTTGCCGCTATTGTTACCCTGGTTGGGGTGAGCAATGGCTTCACCGTCTATGGGGGGGCCGAGGGTGTCGGGCGCGCGACCACGCGCTCCGTGGTGCTGTCCATCACCTACATTATTATTGCCGACATGGTCTTTACCTTCTTTCTGACCCGGTGACACCTGTGGGTACCGGGAACGACGGCGACCGGATGCGGCGCCGCCGGGAGGGCGCAATCGGAGCACGGCCAGGTGGCAGAGCGCACACCAGTCATAGAAGTCGAGGACCTGGTCACCCATTACGGGTCCACGATGATCCTAAAGAGCATCTCTCTGGCCGTGTTAGGGGGAGAGATCATGGTGATCATGGGGGGCAGTGGCTCGGGAAAGAGTACATTGCTGCGCCACATGCTGGCGCTGCACAGGCCCACCAGCGGCAGGATCCGTGTGCTGGGCAAGGACATCACCCGTATCAGTGCACGAGAGACCTATGACCTGCGCAAGAACATGGGGGTATCCTTCCAGGGCGGGGCGCTGTTCAACTCCATGACCGTGGGAGAGAATGTGGAGCTGCCGCTGCGGGAGCATACCCGTTTGGACGACAGCACGATCCGGATCATGAGCCGTATGAAGCTCGAGGTAGTGAACCTGGGTGGGTTCGAGAACCTGATGCCCTCCCAGCTCTCCGGAGGTATGGTCAAGCGAGCGGCCCTGGCACGGGCCATTGTCATGGATCCGAGGCTGCTGTTCTTCGACGAGCCTTCGGCGGGCCTGGATCCCGTGGTCTCGGCCGAGCTGGATGAGCTCATTCTGCGGCTGCGACGCGCCATGAACATGACTATCGTCGTGGTCACCCACGAGCTGAACAGCGCCTTCAAGATCGCCGATCGCATCACTGTGCTGGACCAGGGGGAGATCCTGATGGTGGGATCGGTGAAGGAAGTGCGTAGCAGCAATCATCCGCGGATCCAGGATCTGCTCAATCGCAGACCGCGCAACATCGAGATGGACGCGGACGATTACTTACGCCGGTTGACCGGCCAGGGCTAACGGGTGAAGCGGGACAACGTCAACTATCTACTGGTGGGCACCTTCGTGCTCATCATGCTAACCCTGCTGATGGTGGCTCTGTATTTGATCACCGGGCGCTCGGGGCCCACCGATGAGTACCATGTCAACTATCGCAACGTGACCGGGCTCAAATTCGGCACTCCCGTATTCTATGAAGGCTACCAGATCGGCCAGGTGGACAGCATTACCCCGGCCCGCCATGGCGGCAAGCTGCACTACCGCGTCGACATCAGCATCCGCCAGGGCTGGCAGATCCCTGAGGACAGCGTGGCGCGGATGCTCGCATCCGGACTGCTTTCGGCCATCACCATCAACATCCGCGAAGGCTCCAGCGCGAGCTTGCTCAAGCCGGGAGCCGAGATCGCGGGACAAGAGGGCGCCGACGTGTTCACGGTCATCAATGAGGTGGCCCTGGACCTGAATCAGCTCGCCGATACCAGCCTGCGGCCGCTGTTGGACAATCTGAATCATACTCTCGGTACCGTATCCACCCAGCTCGAGAGCTCCGGGCCGGAGCTTGTAGAGCAGGTAAAGATGCTGGTGGAGCGGCTCAACGATAGCGCCCAGGGGCTGCAAGCCCTGCTCAAGGAGCAGAACCGGCGCGACATCGAGTCGGTCATCGGCAACTTGAAGACCACATCGGTCAATGCGGTGCAGGTGTCGCAAACGGCCATCAAGGCCTCCGATTACGCCGAGGCGGCGGCCAGAAACGTGTCCCAGCTCTCGGCCGATTTCAAGCGTACGCGGTCCAAGCTCGACGGACTTATCCGGGAGATGGGCTCGATGGTGACCCAGAGCCGCCCGGACATGGAGAAGTCCCTGCGCGACGTACGCAAGACACTCGACATAGTCGCGCAGCATGTAGAGGCAGTTGCTTATCACATGGAAGGGACCAGCCGCAACATGCACGAATTCAGCCGGCAGATCCGGCAGAACCCTGGGCTGCTGCTGGGAACCAAGCCGCCTGACGACAAGCAAGCAGGTGGGCAGTGAGGCTGGTCGCGGCTACCCTGTTGCTCGCGCTGCTAGGCGGCTGTGCCGGACCCGTTCCGGTGCCCGAGGACCGCTTCTATCGGCTGGCCACCCCGGTTCCCGCGCGCCACCTGTCCAAGCCCATCACTGCCAAGCCGCTTATCGTGCGTCCCTTGGAGGCGGAAGGGCTGTATGCGGAGCGGGCGGTCATCTATAGCGAGGACCCGGGCCATCGCGTGCTCCGCCAATACCACTATCATTTCTGGCTGGAGGCTCCGGGGCGGCTGCTCCAGGACTACGTTGCGGCCTATCTGCGGGCCGCGGGGTTGGCACCCCAGGTTAGTGCTGAATATTCCAGCTCGGCGGCCGACTACGTGGTGAGCGGCCGGGTGCTGCGCTTCGAGCGACTGCTCGACGGAGATCAGGCGCGGGTGGTGGTCGCCCTGCGGCTAAGCCTGCGGCCGGCCGAGGGCGAAGGACCGCTTCTGGTCAGAGAATACCGGGCCGAAGTACCCGCTGCCGAGGAACTGAGCACTTCCGTGCCGGCCTTCGAGCGTGCCCTCGATAGTATTCTGGCCAAGTTCGTGCAGGACGCCGCCATGGCCATCCCAGGGACCGGGAGGTCGGCCGCGAGGTGACAGTGGCGCTCAACGCCGGGGCGCAATCCAAGGGGAGAACGGGCGTGCAGACTTTTCTGGGCCAGATGAAGCGCCACGTGGTTCGGGTCGTGTTGAGCCTCGTGGTCCTGCTGTTCTTCCTCGCGCACGTGAGCGGCTACGTGCACGTGGGCTTCATCGATCAGATGGAGAACATCGCCTACGACGCACGTCTGTTGCTGACGATGCCCCGGACTCAGGACTCGCGCATCGTGATCGCCGACATCGACGAGAAGAGCCTGGGCGAGGAAGGGCGCTGGCCCTGGCCCCGCAACAAGCTGGCCAATCTCATGAACCGCTTGTTCGACGACTACGGGATTGCCCTGGCCGGCTTCGACGTGGTGTTCGTGGAGCCGGATACCAGCTCGGGCATCGGCGTGCTCGAAGAAATGGCGCACCACAAGCTGAAGGACGATCCCTTGTTCCAGGCGCGATTGCAGGAGATCCGGCCGCGTCTGGACTACGATGCCCTGTTCGCTCAGAGCCTGAAGGGGCGGCCGGTGATCCTCGGCTACTACTTCAACGACTCGGGCGACGAGGGCGAGGTCCAGCAGGCGGGCAAGCTGCCGCCGCCGACCTTCGTGCCAGGGCAGTTCGTGGGCCGCAACATTCGCTTCATCTCCGCCCGCGGCTACGGCGCCAACCTGCCGGAGCTTCAGGACGCGGCTCTGGGCGCGGGGCATTTCAATCCCTACGTCGACGAAGACGGGGTGGTGCGCCGGGTGACGATGATCTACGAGCACGATGGCGCTTATTACGAATCGCTATCCCTGGCGGTAGCCCGCGCCGCCCTGGGCGTCGACAAGGTGGAGCCCAAGTACGCCGAAGATACCCCGGCCGGCAGGACCTACTCCGGGCTCGAGTGGCTGAAGGTGGGCGATCGGCTGGTTCCCGTGGATGGCCGGGTACGCACGCTGGTTCCCTACCGGGGCGAGAAGGGTAGCTTTCCGTACGTCTCGGTGGCGGACGTGCTGCACAAGCGCGTGCCCGTGGACAAGCTCAAGGGCAAGATCGTGCTCATCGGCACTACCGCCCCAGGGCTTCTCGATCTCCGGTCCTCGCCCGTGCAGAAGGTTTTCCCCGGAGTGGAGATCCATGCCAACCTGATCGCCGGTATCCTCGACAACAACATCAAGCAGAAGCCCGCGTACACTCTCGGGGCCGAGTTCATGGTGGTGGTCCTGTCGGGGCTCATCATGACCCTGGCCTTCCCGCTGCTCAGCCCGCTCTGGGCGTCGGCGGCCACCTTCGTGCTGCTGGTGCTGGTGGTTGCCTTGAACCTCTACATCTGGCAGTACGGTAATCTCGTGCTGCCGCTTGCCTCCACCGTGTTGCTCATCCTTAGCCTGTTTGTGCTCAACATGTCCTATGGATTCTTCATCGAGTCCCGCGGCAAGCGCCAGCTCGCCGGCCTGTTTGGTCAGTACGTGCCGCCCGAGCTGGTCGACGAGATGAGTGAGGATCCGGACAGCTACACCCTGGAAGCCGAGAGCCGGGAGCTGACGGTACTGTTCTCCGACGTGCGCGGCTTCACGACCATCTCCGAGGGCCTGGAGCCCAAGGCGCTGTCGCAGCTCATGAACGAATTCCTCACCCCGTTGACCCGCGTTATTCACAATCACCGCGGTACCATCGACAAGTACATGGGCGACGCCATCATGGCATTCTGGGGTGCGCCGGTGGCCGATGCGGGGCACGCCCGCCACGCGATGGAGGCGGGCATGGAGATGAACCACCGCCTGGATGAGATGCAGGCGGAGTTCACGGCCAGGGGCTGGCCCGAGATCCGCATCGGGGTTGGCGTCAATACCGGACCGATGAGTGTAGGAAACATGGGCTCGGAGTTTCGCATGGCCTACACTGTCCTGGGTGATGCGGTGAATCTGGGCTCACGGCTGGAGGGTCTGACGCGCCAGTATGGGGTGGACATGATCGTCAGCGAGACCACCCGCAAGGAGGTCCCCGAATACCTGTATCGGGAGCTGGATCGCGTGCGGGTCAAGGGCAAGGACAGGCCGGTGGCCATCTTCGAGCCCATCGGTCTGGCCTCCGCCGCCGACAAGCACACCAAGGACGAGCTCAAGATCTACCAGGAGGCACTGAAGCTCTACCGGGCCCAGAACTGGGACATGGCGGAGCTGCAGTTCCTGAACCTGCAGCGCATGTCGCCGCAGCGCATGCTATATCGGATCTATGCCCAGCGCGTGGCCCACTTCCGCCAGGAGCCGCCCGGGGCGGAGTGGGATGGCGTGTTTACGTTCAAGACCAAGTAGCGCGGGGACGGAGCTTGTCCGTCGCGCAAATCAGGAAGGGCGCCAGTCCATGCAGGTCAAAGTTCTAGGATGCAGCGGTGGCATAGGAGGCGATCGGCACACGACGTGCCTGCTTGTGGACCACGACGTGATCATCGACGCGGGCACCGGCTTGACCACCTTGAGCCTGGAGGAGCTACAAGCGATCGACCACGTGTTTCTGACCCATTCCCATCTGGACCACGTGGCGGCGCTGCCCTTCCTGGTGGACAGCGTCGGCTATCTCAGGGGGAGGCCGGTGGTGGTTCACTCTTCCGAATCCACGTGGCGTACTCTGACCGACCACGTCTTCAACTGGGAGGTCTGGCCGGATTTCTCCCGCATACCGGCGGGGAAAACCCCTTATATGGTCTTCGAGCCTATCAGCATGGGCCAGACCATCAGCCTGGGACCCCTTCGCCGCGTTACATCCCTGCCGGTGAACCACGTGGTACCGGCGATGGGCTATCACCTAGCGGGGGCCGCAGGGAGTCTCGTCTTCAGCGGGGATACCACGAGCAGCCCTCCTTTCTGGCAAGCAGTCAACCGAATCGAAGATCTGCGCTACGTGCTGCTTGAGACAGCTTTTTCCGAGGAACGCAAGGACGTCGCCGTGGCCTCCAAGCATCTTTGCCCCAGCCTTCTGGCGCAGGAGTTGCTCCTGCTCAAACGTAGCGCCGAGATCTACGTTACTCACCTCAAGCCGGGTGAAGAAGCGCAGATCCTCGATGAGATCAAAGCGGCGAAGCTGAGTGCGGATCCCCGTCCTCTGCGCCAGGGGCAGGTCTTCACCCTTTAGCGGTGCCAAGCCCCCCTGCCGCCGGCGGCAGGCCTCATTTCTTGATGGCGACGAATTCCATCTTTACGCCCGCCAGCTCGATCACGTCGTTATCCTTGAGCGGGTGCGCTTGCGCGCCGATGGTTTGGCCGTTTACCACCGGATGTTTGCCTTCCACATGGGTGATGAAGTAGCCCTGAGGTCTGCGGGTAATCACCGCGACTTGAACGCCTGGCCGGCCCAGCGTGGTCAGGGCCTTGCGGATCTCCAGCTCCTTGCCGGTTGCCGGGCCGTTGAGCACCTGCACCTTCCCCAGCGGCAGCTCCTCTTCCTTGGCCAGCGTCCCGCCACCAGGGGCCGCAGCGGCAGCCTGTGCGGCCTTCTCGGTCACCTGCTTCACGGCCGCGGCGGATTGATCCGCCATGCCGGGACGGATGATCATGGTTTTTTCAAAGTCCGAGTCGGCGGAAGAGGCCTGCTCGTTGATGTATTTCAGCTCATGTTTGCCGACGGTAATGGTATCCCCATGTTGTAAGGCGTGCTTCTTGATGAGCTTGCCGTTAACGTAGGTACCGTTGGGCCTTCCCAGATCCTCGAGGAAGGAATCGTTGAGAATCGTGATGATTAACGCATGCTGCCCGCTGACGGCAAGGTTGTCGATGTGAATGTCATTGTCGGGTTTGCGGCCGATAGTGACTCGCTCCTTCGTGAGCTGATACTCACGAAGCACCGACCCATTCAAGCTGAGTACCAACTTTGCCGTCATTGTCTGTCCTATCCGCTGACTTAACTAAACCAATCGAACACCTTCGAATACCAGTTCGTCCGCGTCTTGGCGGGGAACGGCCGAAGCGTTCGTGCCAGAATCACCGAGATGTTGTCAGTCCCGCCATTCTGATTTGCCAATTGGATCAGTTGTTGCGCCGCCTGTTCAAGGTTAGCA
Organism: uncultured Ectothiorhodospiraceae bacterium; assembly: GCA_964461215.1. Lineage (GTDB taxonomy): Bacteria > Pseudomonadota > Gammaproteobacteria > JAABTG01 > JAABTG01 > CAYWTP01. The sequence goes on from CAYWTP010000106.1 coordinate 7,372, forward strand.
TTATATTTGCTTAGGGTTAAGTGTATGTCCCCGTCCTCTACCAGGTCGGAAAGCCCGTCCGAGCACATGAGGTAAGTGTCTCCCGGGAGCACTGCTTCCTCTTGGATATCGGCAATTACCGTCGGCTCGACCCCCATGGCTCTGGTGACCAGGTTCTTCTGCACCGAGTGCTTGGCCTCTTCCTGGGTATAGAAACCCTTGTCCACCAGCTCCTGAAGCAGGGAGTGATCTACGGTGACCTGCTCCAGCTCTCCCTCCCTAAATCGGTACAGCCTTGAATCCCCGACGTGGGCCACGGTTACCCGATCATCATAGAACAGCACCGCAACCAGCGTCGTACCCATACCCTGGCACTGGGGTTGGCTCTGGGCCGTCTGAAAGATGGTCTCATTGGCCACGCCGACGGCCTCGCGCACAATTAGCGAGCCCTTGGTGTAGCCGGACTCCTCGTCCAGCTCCCCGGGCGGCTGCTTGGCCAGTCCCTTCCGGATATTCTCCATGACCACATTGACGGCAATAGCACTGGCGACCTCGCCGGCCTTGTAGCCGCCCATGCCGTCTGCCAGGACCGCGAGCCCGAGGCCGGCATCACTTCCGATGCTATCCTCGTTGTGACTGCGCTTTTGCCCAACATCGGACAGGCCTGTAATTTCAAGCTTGCCCCGCAGTGTCATTTCTGCGTTCCGGCGCCCCCTGCGAGCTCGGCAGCACAGGCCCGCAGGTCACGCGCCATCTCACCTCCATGCTGGTATCGGGCGTCCGCGTCCTTCTGCAGCGCCTTGTCGATGATAGCCTTCAGGCATGGCGGAAGATCCGGATTCACGGTCGTGACATCCGGGTGCTCTTCGTTGGCGATCTTGAACATCAGCGTCGCCATGGAGTCACCCTGGAACGGCAGCCTGCCGGTCGTGAGCTGATACAGCATGACGCCCAGGGAGAACAGGTCTGAGCGGCCGTCGACCTTCTTACCCGAGAGCTGCTCCGGTGACATGTAGGACGGCGTACCCAGCACCATCCCGGTCTTGGTCTTGCTGGAGTCGGTGATGCGGGCGATGCCGAAGTCGGTAAGCTTCATGCTGTCCGACCCCGGCTCATACATAATATTGGCCGGCTTGATGTCGCGGTGCACCACGTTCTCGCTGTGGGCGTAGTCCAGGGCATCCGCCGCGCGGGCCACCATGTCCATCACTTTGCCGACTGGCAGCAGGTTGTCCGGCTTGGTGAACGGAACCAGATCCTTGCCCTTGAGGAACTCCATGGCGATGTAGGCCAGGTCATGCTCCTCCCCGGCATCGTAGATCGTGACGATGTTGGGGTGCGTCAGTCGTCCGGCGGTCTCGGCCTCGCGGAAGAAGCGGCTCTTGACGTCTTCCAGCTCATCGGCCTCGAACTCCTGCGACAGCGCCATGGTCTTGATGGCGACGATACGGTTGATCTTGGGATCTTTGCCCAGGTAGACCACGCCCATGGCGCCCTTGCCCAGCTCCTTTTCCACCTGGTAGCGGCCGAGCATCGGCTTCTGCATGCCGGAACCTTCCAGGATCAGCGTCCCGGCCGCGGTGGACCCGCCACCGCCGCCCAGGATGACCGTCTCCTCCATGGCTTTGGTACGGGCCTGACGCTGCTCGATGTCGCGGAACTTGGTGTTGAAGGCCGACATGTACTGGTACACGGAGCCTGCCTTGTTGAACTGGCGCTTGCGCTCGAAGTCCAGGGCCAGGTTGTACAGCAGATCCATGACGGAATCGTCCAGCGGGCACTTGCGAAACTTGTCGAAGGCGGCGTCGAGCTGCCCCTGTCCCTGATAGGCGAGTCCCAGCATTCGGTTGCTCTCGGCCGAGTCCGCGTCGGACTTGAGCTTTCCGCTCTCAGTGACCAGGAACCGCTTGGTGGTCAGCACCAGGTGCCCCACGACAAGCAGGGCCGCCGGAACCATGAGCTGAAGCCACATGGTCTGGGTCGTCATCAGCACGAAGTGGGTAATCAGCAGCGCTGCCAGCAGCAGCGAGGTGACGAAGGCACCCACGCCGGCCTTGAGCCGCGGCAGCAAGAACATGACATACAGGATGACCACGAGGAACGCGCCCAGCCGGGCCAGGCCGCTCCATTCGGGAATGACGAAGAAATCCTCGTTGAGAATGCTGGAAACGGAATGGGCCAGCGTGACGACCGGCGCCATGCCGGCGGAGATAGGTGTGACCTGAGGCGTACCGACACCGACGGCCGTGGCCCCGATGAGCACGATCTTGTCCTTGTACTTGCTGGGTGGAATCTTTCCGCTGATCACGTCGTAGAAGGAGTCGACCGGGAATGCCGGCTTTCCGTCTTGGTCGCTGTAGAAGAAGGTCTGCATCTGCAGATTGCCGTCGGTGGCGATCTTGAGGTTGCCGAGCTGCACGCCTTCGCCCAGGTGTACCTGAATGTCTTCGGGTTTGAGGTTCAAGCTCTTGGCCGCGACCTGCAGAGCCAGGGACGGCATGAAGGCGTCGTAGTACATCAGGACCAGGGGTTCGGAGCGGATGCCGCCGTCCACGTCGGGCGTGGAGGTCAGGTGGCCGATGGCGGCGGCCGGCTCGCCCAGCTCCGGGATCGGCGGGGCCATGGCCACCGTGGTCAGGGGCATCAGCCCCTGATCTCTGGCGCCGACCCGGTCATCGACCCGGGTCAGGGTGCTGCGCCGGACGTAGTCGGGCAGCTCATTGTCAGGCTTGCCCAGGGGCTGGCCGAGGATGAACGGCATCGCCAGCACCACGTTCCCGGCATCCGCGATGCTCTGGGCGAGCTTGCGGTCGGTGTTCAGAGCCGACTCGGCCTCGTTGAGCTTGCTACCGAGGGTGGCAATCTCGCCGGTCAGCTTTCCAAAGAGACTGGACTGGGCGTAGAAGTCATATAGCTCCTTGATCCCGGCCGCCTTGCTGCCCTTGACCAGATCGCCCAGGCGGGTGTTGAGCAGGTCGAGATCCGCAGGGACTTCCTGGACCATGCTGGACTTGGAGTAGAACTCCTCCAAGTCCTTGATGTAGGCCAGACCAGGGTCGATCTGAGGCTCGAGGAAGAACACGGTCTCGCCGATGACCTTGGCGTGGCCCTGGTGGAGAATATCGATGAGGGCGGCATGGATATCTCGGGGCCAGGGCCAGCGCCCGAGGTTGGCAATGCTCTCGTCGTCAATGGCGATCACAGCAACCTTGCTGCTGGGGACGCGGGAGGTCATCTTCACCCCCCAGTCGTACGCACTGCGCTCCAGCCCCTGCAGCACTGCGCTGCCGGAGAAGACCAGGAATATGACTGCGACGACCAGACCGGCAAACCAGTCTGCCGCCCAGAACCTTTTCTTCACGATGCCCCCCCTACTTCTACCTATTGTGTAACTCTAGGCGATACTACAC
>CAYWTP010000107.1:0-10712 GCA_964461215.1 uncultured Ectothiorhodospiraceae bacterium
CCCTACCCCTGGCTCAACACGTGTCCTGTCTGGGCACACTTCCGACTGCACACAAACGGTGTCCTTATTCTCTTCGGGTAGAAACTACGAACGCCTGCTTGAGCAAAGCCTCCAGGCCCAGACCGCGGACCTGCAAACGGCGCAGCGGGAGCTGGTGAGCCGGGCGCGGCTGGCCACCATCGGTCAGACTGCTTCCGTGCTGGCGCATGAGATGCGCAACCCGCTGGCGTCGATCAAGTTCGGGCTGTCCGGCGCGCTTTCTGCCGGCTCACTGGAGGAGAGCACGCGCAAGCGGATCGAAATTGCGATCGGGGAGGTCACACCTCTTGACACCCTGCTCTCCGATACGCTGGGCTTTGCTCGCCCGCTGGCGCTGTCGCGCGAGGCTATCGATCTGGGCCGGCTGTGGGGCAAGGTCGTGAGCACGCTGCGGGCGAGCCTCGAGAGAAAGCGGATCGAGGTCACGCATCGCCCCTGCGCGGGCTGCCCGACGGCAAAGGTGGATCCTGCCCTCATGGAGCAGGCCTTGATGAATTTGCTCAAGAACGCCCTGGAGGCCTGTCCCCCGGGTGGAAACATCGAGCTGGGGATACGCCAGGAAGGCGCACGCCTGGCGATCTTTTTCGAGAACGACGGCTCACCACCACCACTCGCGGATCGCGAGCGGATCTTCGAGCCGTTCGTCACCACGAAGCCCAAGGGAACGGGCCTCGGCCTGGCGCTGGTCAAGCGTGTAGCCCAAGAGCATGGCGGGACGGTCACTATCAGTAGCGGGCGAGGGGCCCGGACGCGCTTCACCATCGACCTCCCCGTTGCGACGCAGGACTGAGGGGGATCCCGCTCGTGCCCCGGCCCGACGCAGGGCCCCGGCAGCGGGGTACGGCCGACCTACCGGCCGGAAAGATCCGCCTTGCGACGCAGATACTCTTCCCGGTCCACCTTTCCCCGAGCGTATTCCTCATCCAGAATTTCCAGCGCGCTCTTGGGCCGTGCCGCGTTGCCGGATTCACCACTGCGTCGAGTCGCAAAGGTTCGCGCGACCCACACGACGAGCAGGATTGGAATCAGCCAAATCAGCCACATCCAGATCCCGCCCCCCAGCCCGAACCCGTGCATATAGCCATAGTTGCCGTACATGGTTGCTCTCCGCTCTGTGCCGACTGCCGTCCGACGCCCCGCCCGGGTGGCTTGCTAGCGTTCTCCTCTACCGAGTCGTCTATGGCGTGAGCATGCACCGTGCCAACGTCGTCGTGTCTTGTGGCTTCCTGTTCTTTCAGCAAGTTGCTTGGTGTATGCGCTGGCGCTGACCGGCGAGCTTTCGTTTGAAGATGGTTAGTTCGATAAATTTCTCTACACTTCGTTAAAGTCGCCCGTCACCGGTGTACGATGCTTCCCGCGGCCCGCTATCGTCCGGCGAACACTGCCACCGGCTGCAGCCTGAGCACGGGGCGCACGCTCACCGCTGCCGCCACGAGGCTTACCACGAGCACCCCGAGCGCGCCCGCCACAGGCGTGAACCACAGCATGCGGAAGGGATGCCCGAAGGCCGAGACCGCCTGGCCGACCAGAGCGCACAGACCCAGCCCCATGCCGGTGCCCAGAGCCGCGGTGAGTCCCGCCTGTGCGAAGACCATGGCCGTCAGCGTCCCGTGAGCCGTGCCCATGGCCTTGAGCACGGCGTACTGGCGCTGGTTCTCATAGGTGAACATATACAGCATCACCCCGGCCACGCCCAGCCCTACCGTCATCGCCAGTGTCAGCATGGCGGCCATGTCGCCCACGTCTTCCGAGTTCACCAGGTACCAGCGCACGGTGTCTGCCTTGAAGTCCTCGGAGGCACGCGCGCGCAGGCCCGTACGCCGCGCGATGCGCCGGGCCAGCACGCGCGGGGAGACACCGGCATCGGCCCGCACCAGCACGAAGGTCATCCGGGTTGGCTCCGGCGGCAGGATGCGCACGGCGTTCGAGTAGGTCGTGTAGAGCAGCGGCCGCGGCGGGAATCGCGGCAGCGTGTGCGAGCGGCCCTCCACTTTGACCCGACGGTTGTCCACCAGCAGCGTATCGCCGGCCGCCAGCTCACGCAGGGGGGCATCCAGATGGACGCCGTCCCAAGGCCACTGGTCGCGGGCAAGAGTGGGTGTTCCCAGCTTACCTGTGGTGCCGCCGGGGTCGACGATGGCGGCGTCGGGCTGATGCAGGACGTCGGGGGTGGCGCCATTCTCCCGCACCGGCGCGCCGGTCAGGGTCGCGTCGTCAACGCCAATCACCTGGAAGGTCTGAAACCGGCCGTTGGCCAGGCGCGCGTCCACGCTGCCCAGCGCCATGGGGGAGGCGTTGCGCACGCCCTGCACGCTGCGCACGCGCAGCAGCGCCGAGTCCGGCATGTTGATGGTCTGCTCCACCGAGCTCACCGCCGGGTCCATGACCCATACGTCGGTAGCACCGTTCTCGGCAATCAGCGCGAAGCCGCGGGTCATGAAGCCGCAAAAATAGCATGCGGCAAAGGTGACCAGAAAAGCCGTAAAGGTGAGACCAAGCAGCAGGCCGGCATATTTCGCCCGGTCCCCCATGAGCATCTTCAGGGCAATGTAGAGCACTCAGGACGGCCTCGCCCGATGGTTCGGGCCCGCGTCGATGAATACGTCCATCTGCTGGCCGACGTACACCGGCAGCGCGCCGCGCGCGAAGCTGTAGATGACCTGCAGCACCCGCGTGTCGGTGCGTTCGGTGCTGAGTCCGGTCAGGGAGGTCTTGGCCACCACCTCGGGCTCGATATATTCAAAATGCAGCGGAATTCTGATGCGCGGATCGCCCCGCACGAAGGCCACGGCCCGGGCGCCGGGCCGGATGCGTGACGCTTGGCTCTGATCCACGTCGACCCGCAGATACAGGGTTCTGTCCTCGCCGAACAGCACAATCGGTGCCGGGGCCCCGCCGCCCAGGTATTCGCCTTTGCGCAGGCTCAGGCGCAGGATCTGTCCGGCCCTTGGTGCGCGAACCACGGTGCGGGCGATATCCGTCTGCACACGCTGGATCTCGGTCACGGCCAGCTCCCGCTTGGCCTGGGCGACCCCCATGGCATCGCGCAGCTCCGTCACATGCTGCCTGCTCTCGGCGCCCGGATTGCGTCGCCTCAGATCCACCGCGTAGTCCAGCCGGTGGCGCGCCTGCTGCAGCTCGGCGTCGGCGACCTTCCCTTGGGCGTCGGCGGACACGAGCTGGGCTTGCAGCGCCCGATCGTCGATACGGAACAGCGGATCGCCGCCTTTTACGTGCTCGCCGACCTTTACGGCGATGCCGCTCACGACTCCCGGGACCGGGGTGCCGATCGCGATGTTGCCGCTGCTGGCCTCGATCACGCCGGTGCCCGCGACAAAGGATGCGTAGGGCGGGCGCTCCACGGAGCCGCGGCCGGCGGCCGGTGGCGAACGACTATCCTCCACGACGGTGGCGGCGGCTACCGCCAGGCCGAGCAGGGCCAGGACCGGGAGCAGCCATTTGCCTGTCATTTGGACTCTCCCTCCGGTGCGCCGTGCATGTCGATGATGCGCCCGTCGTCCATGTGTGCAACGCGGTCGCCGAGCTCCAGGATGCGGGTATCGTGCGTGACCACGATCAGCGCCCGCTCGGCGCTTCGTGCGGTCCGCAGGAGCAGGTCGATCATCTCGATCCCCGTCTTGTGATCGAGGTTGCTGGTCGGCTCGTCACAGATGATCAAATGCGGCTCGTGTACGATGGCGCGTGCGATCGCAACCCGCTGCTGCTGGCCACCGCTGAGCTGAGCCGGAAGTGCACCGGCGCGCTTGCCCAGTCCCACCGCGTCGATCAGATCGCGGGCCTTGTTTAATGCGGCCCGTCGGGGCACGCCGGCAACGAGCAGTGGGACCGCCACGTTCTCCACCGCGTTGAGTGCCGGCAGCAGGTTGAACACCTGAAACACGAAGCCGATGGAGTTGCGGCGGAAGCGCACGCGTTCCTGTTCCCGCATGCGCCGCAGGTCGTGTCCCAGCACCTCGCAGTCGCCCTCGTCCGGATCCAGGATCGCCGCCAGGATTGAGACCAGCGTGGTCTTGCCGCACCCCGACGGACCGATCAGCAGCAGAAGCTCGCCCTGCCGGGCGTCCAGATCCACGCCGCGCAGGGCGGGCACTCGCGCGGGGCCGCTGCCGTAGGTCTTGATCAGACCCCGGCAGCGCACGGCGAGGTCGTCACTCAATCCGGAGGACATGTAGGTCGCATCAGCGCGGCAGGGTGAGCACGGCTTCGAGGCCTCCTTGGGGATGATTGTGCAGCACCAGATCGCCGCCGTGGGCCCGGGCGATGTTGCGGGCGATGGGCAGGCCCAGGCCGGTGCCGCCCGTATCCCGACTGCGTGAGGCCTCCAGACGGTAGAAGGGCTCGAAGACCTTCTCCAGCTCTTCGTCCGGGATGCCAGGCCCGCCGTCGCGCACCCGTACCGTGACCCCCCGCGGCTCGTCCTGCACCGTAATCTGGGCCCGCTGACCATACTTGACCGCATTCTCGATGAGATTGTTCAAACAGCGCTTGAGCGCCAGAGGCCGCGCCGGGCACGGCGGCAGCGCCGGCAGGGGGGCCAGCTCCACCGCGTGGCCCAGCACCCGGGCATCCTCGGTCAGGCTTTCGAGCAGCGCGCCCAGGTCCGTCGGCTGTACCGGCTCGTGGTCTTCCAGTCCCCGCATGAAGTCCAGCGTGGTCTGGGTCATGGCCTTCATCTCGTCCAGATCGCGCACGATGCTCCGGCGCAGGGTCTCGTCGGGCACGGCCTCGGCGCGCAGGCGCAGGCGGGTGATAGGGGTCTTCAGATCATGGGACAAGGCCGAGAGCATGCGCGTTCGGTCCTCGATGTAGCGGGTCAGGCGGGCCTGCATGGTGTTGAACGCATGGGCCGCTTGACGCACCTCGACCGGGCCGGTCTCGGGTAGCGGCGGATGGCGGATGTTCCGGCCCAGCTCTTCGGCCGCACCAGCGAGCACCGTCAGCGGCCGGGTCAGCCAGCGTACCGCCAGCACCGACAGCGCGACGATGGCGACCAGCAGCACGGCGAGGCTCGCCAGCAGGCGCTTGGGCCAGGCGAACACCTCCTTGGGGACCCGGCTGTCGAAGCTCACCCAGGTGCCGTCGCGTAGCCGCACCCGCGCCAGAAAGGACAGGCCCTCGGGTGGCAGCAGCCCCATCCCGGCCATGTGCATCTGGTGCAGCGGCCCCATGCCCATACCGGGTCCCATGCCCCTCCCGTAGCCCTGCATCATGCCGTAGCCGGCCACCGGCAGCGCCGCAGGCAGGCTGTCCGGCGCCTCGGTGACCGCCACCTGAAGCGGGCGGCCGCTGCCCAGGTGGCCACGCAGTGCCGTCGCGAACAAGGTGGTCAGTGCCCCCGTTTCTCCGCTGCCGGCGTCCGCGGGCAGGGGTGCCGGGCCATCCAGCACCACCCGCATGGGCGGCACGTTCAGCACCGCTGCCAGGCGTTCACGCTCCGCGGGCGACACGCTGTCGAGCAGCCGTACGATGTCGGCGATGCGCTGGGCCGAGCTCAGGCCGCTGGCCTGGTACAGGATCTGACCGCGGTCCTGGAACTGGATCAAGGTGCCGGCGAGCTGGGCCAGCAGCAGACCCGCCAGCAGGGTGAGCACCGTGCGCACAAACAGGGTCTGGGGCACCAGTCTCACGACTCGGCCTCCACCGTAGCGGCCAGCACGTAGCCGGCGCTGCGCACGGTCTTGATGATGCGCGGCTCGCGGGCGTCCTCACCCAGGCGCCGGCGCAGGCGGCCCACCTGCACATCCCCCGCGCGGTCGATGGGGCCGGCCTCCCGGCCCCGCGACAGCTCCAGAAGCTGGTCCCGGGACAGCACCCGGTTGGGGTGCTCGAGGAACACCTGCAGCAGGACGAACTCGCCGCCGCTCAGCGGAATCACCACCCCCGCCGGCGAGATCAGATGCCGCGCGTGCAGATCCAGGCTCCAGCCGGCAAAGCGCAGGCGACTCACCTCTTCCGAGGGCCCCGGATCGGGCAGGCTACGTGTACGCCGCAGCACCACCTTGATCCGGGCCAGCAGCTCACGGGGCTCGAAGGGCTTGGGCAGGTAGTCGTCGGCGCCCATCTCCAATCCCAGGATGCGGTCGGCCGCATCACCCAGGGCGGTGAGCATGATCACGGGAATGTCGATGCGGCGCGCCCGCAGGTTGCGGCACAGCAGCAGGCCGTCGTCCCCGGGCAGCATCAGGTCCAGGATGATGAGATCAACCGTGTGGCTCTCCAGCAGCGCCCACATCGCGTGTCCGTCGGCCACGGCGCTGGCGCGATAGCCGTGGGCTTCGAGGTAGTCCCGCACCAGGCGCCGGATCTCGGCGTCGTCGTCGACGATGAGAATGTGATCTTGCCGGGTCACAATTACCTTATATCCCCTGTGCGCGGGGAAGGGACTACCAGTTTGTAAGCTAGTGTAACCATCGCCGGGCCTGCAATCCGCCGTTACAAAACGGGAGCCGGCCGCCACGGCCCGGTTACCGGTATGCTGAGATCATCCTCGGAATGAGGCTGTGGGCTCTGGTCCGTGGACCGAAGAACGCCGGCGTGCCGCCATGCCGCCAGCCGTCCGGGCAACCTCGGCTCCGGCGCAACCACCCCTAGGGTCTGCGGCCTACGGTCTACAGTCTACAGCTCAAGGAAAGAAGCGGCGGCGCAAGGGCCGCAGGAGGAGCGCGGCCAGCAGGAGGCCGCTGGCGACGGCTACGGGATACGGCACCACGTGGGCCACGGCCGCTACCTGGGCGTGCATGTCCAGAGCGAGGTGCCGGGCCAGCCAGTCGGTTGCCAGGCCGAGGGCGAGGCTGGTGATGGCGATGCCGGCCAGATAGGCGCCTAGCACCTGGCTACCAAGCTCCTTGCGCAGGATCCCCAGGGTGCCCAAATTGGTGGCGGGGCCGGCCAGGAGGAACACCAGCACCGTACCCGGTGAGATCCCTGCCAGCAGCATGGCCGCGGCCACGGGGGTCGAGGCCGTGGCGCAGATGTACATGGGGATCCCCGCGGCCATTACCAGCAGCATGGCCGGCACCCCACTGCCGACCGCGGCCAGAGCCAGGGGGCTGAACAAGGTGGCGACGGCTCCGGCGGCCAGCAGGCCTGCGCCGAACCACCACCCGATGTCGTCGACGAGGTCCGTGAGCGCGTAATGCAGACCGCCGAGGCCGCGCTGCCACCATACCGGCGGGCCGGCGGGCGGCAACGTTGCGGATTGACAGTCACCGGCGCATCCGCACGCCTGTGGTGCCAGCGGTACCCGGAAGGGCGTCGGCTCCTGCCGAACCAGCCGGGTCAGCAGGCCCGCGACGATGGCGCTGCCCACGGCCGCCACCGGGCGTACCACGGCCATGAAGGGCCCGAGTAGAACATAGGAGACCGCGATGGAATCAGCCCCCGTCTCCGGCGTGGCGACGAGGAACGACACCGTGGCCTCGCGGGAGGCGCCGGCCCGGCGCAAGCCCACTGCGGCCGGTACCACGCCGCAGGAGCACAGCGGCAGGGGGGCTCCGATGAGCGCCGCCTTGATCACCGGCCAGATTCCGCGGCCGCCCAGCCAGCGGTGCATGGACGCCTCCGGGACCCAGGCCTTGATCAGGCCCGCCGCGATCAGACCCAGCAGCAGCCAGGGAGCGGCGTCCAGGTACAGGGCAAGCGTATTGCGCAGCAGGTCCATCACCGGCGGCTGAGCTATGCGGAAAAGTCCTCGATGATCCGGCACCTCATGCAAGCTCCCGCTACAGGTTTTCTCCGAGCCTGAAGCCCTTTTCCGTAAGCAGCCGCACACAGGCCCGCACCGCCTGGCGCTCATACCGGGTGCCGGCGTGCTCGGTGATCTCCGCCATAGCCACCTCAACGCCCAGCCCGGGGCGGTAGGGACGATGGGAAGTGATCGCCTCCACGACGTCGGCCACCGCCAGCACCTTGGCTTCCTGGCAGATGGCATCACCCGCGAGGCCCTGGGGATAGCCCGAGCCGTCCAGTCGTTCGTGGTGCTCCAGGACCATGCGCGCCACGGGCCACGGCAGGTCGATGTCCTTGACGATGTCGTAGCCCACCTCGGCGTGGGTCTTGACCATGTTGAACTCGGCTTGGCTCAGGCGGCCGGGTCGGTTGAGGATCTCCGCCGGTACATAGATCTTGCCGATGTCATGGATCAACCCGCCCAAGTAGATGCCGTAAGCGGTTTCCTCTGCAAGCCCCATCTCGGCGGCAATGGCCATGGCAAGCCTGGCCACCTGCTGCTGGTGGCCGGCGGTGTAGGGGTCGCGCTTCTCCACGGTACGTGCCACGGCCTCGATGGTCTGAAGCAGGGCGTTCTGCAGGCGGCGCTGACTGTCCTGCAGGGCCTGTTCCCCTTGCTTGCCCTGGTCGATGTCGCGCAGCGCGCCGTAGGCGGCCCGCGGATTGCCGCATGCGTCCAGCCCCACCGCGATTCGGGCCTCAAACCAGTGTGCGGTCTCGCCGTCGGCGTGCAGCAGTCTGCCCTCGAGGCGGGTAAGCCCACCTTCGCGCAGTCCGGCCTCCAGCGCCGCGACCACGCGCTCGCGGTCCTCGGGATGGACAAGCTCGCGCCAGCGCTGGGGGCGGGCCAGCAACTCGTCCGGGGAATAGGCCAGCACGGAGGTTATGGCCGGGCTGACGTAGGTCAGGGCACCGGTGGTCGGATCCATGGTGAACAGGATGTCCGGGACGGTCTCGACGATTCCCCTGAGCCTCTCCTCGCTGGCCTCCAGCGCCTGCTGTTTTTCCGTCAGCTCCTGCACCTTCTGGTGCAGCTTGGTGGCCAGATGGTCTTCGTAACGCTTCCGAATGTCGGTGCCGCGGACCTCCGCAAGTCCGGGCACCGCCAGCCGGCCTTCGCCGTGTTCGGCCACCACCTCCTCGATGACCTTTATGAAGTCTCCGGGCTCCATGGGCTTGACCAGAAAGCGGGATGCGCCCAGATCCCCGGCCAGCCGTTCATCTTCGGGCGTCACGAAAGTGCAGGTATAGAACACGAAGGGAATGCTGCACAGTTCGCCGTCTTCCTTGAGGGCGCGGCACAGTGCATAGCCGTCCATGCGGGGCATCAGGATGTCCGAGATCACCATGTCCGGCCGCCAGCGGTGGGCTAAATCCAGGGCCTCGCTGCCGTCGCGAGCGCCGCATACCTCGTGGCCGGCCGCCCTCAGTACCTCGGTCAGGATCAAGCGCGTATCTTCCTGATCGTCGGCCACCAGGACTCTCACGGATCTTCTCCCACGATGGCTCCGATGGTGTCGAGGACCTTGGCGGGATCGATGGGCTTCTCCACAAAGCCCGTGCAGCCGGCGTTCAGCAGCCTTTCCCGGTCGCCGGACATGGCGTAGGAGGTCATGGCAATGATGGGTATGCCGCCGTCCGCCTCCGAGCCGCGGATCCGCCGCAGTACCTCGAAGCCGTCGATGTCCGGGAGCCGGATGTCCAGAATAATGAAGTCCGGTCGCTGCGCGATGGCCGTCGTTGCGCCCTCGACCCCCGTCCATGACTGGATGACGCGGTAGCCGCCGCGCTCAAGCAAGGCGCTGATCAGCACCATGTTGTTCTCGTCGTCTTCGATCACTAGCGCCGTCTTCATCCCGAGATCTCCCTGGCGATGCACAGCTCGAACGTGCTGCCCTGCCCCTGGCGGCTGAGGGCCGACACCCGACCCGCGAGAATCTCCTCCGCGAGCTTGCGCGTCAGGTAAAGTCCCAGGCCGGTCCCGGGTGTGCGCCGTACCAGCGGCGTATCCAGGCGCGAGAAGGGCTTGAAGAGCCTGGGCAGATCCTCCGGCGGAATGCCGATCCCGGTATCGCGGACGGCGATCCGCACCTCAGGGCCTTCGGCCACCGCTTCGACCGCGATACGCCCGTGCTCGGAGTATTTCACCGCGTTGGTCAGATAGTTCAGCAGGCACTGTAGCAGCCGGCGCCGATCCGTGTGAAGGGTGAGGCCAGCGGCAACGGCTACGTCAATGTCCAGACCCTTCTCCCGGGCCTGGGCGCTGACGCTCTTGCAGGCTTCCTCGATTAGCTCACGCAACGCGAATTGCTCCGGGTATGGATCGATCTTGCCGGCCTCGATCCTGGATATGTCGATAACGTCAGTGATCAGGGCCAGCAGGTGCTTCCCGGACCGGTACACGCGGGTAAGGAAGTCGCGCTGCTTGTCGCTCACAGGGCCTGCCATGTCCTGCAGGATCATGCCTGTGAAGCCGATGATGGAGTTCAGGGGAGTGCGCAGCTCATGGGACATGGACGCGATGAACATGGACTTCAGGCGGTCCAGCTCCTTGAGCTTCTCGTTGGCCCGGGCCAGCTCCCCGGTCCGCTGCTCGACCCGCTGCTCCAGCTCGGCGTGTGCGCGCTGCAGCGCCATCGCCGCCTCCTTCTCTCGGCTGACGTCGTTGTAGATGGCAACCACTTCCCCGCTGGGCAGCTTGTAGACATAGTTCTCGCGCCATCCTGCCCGGTGCTCGTCGCGGTAGTAGACAGCCGGCTGTCGCTCCGGCAGGCTGGTGTGCCACACGCGCTCCAGCACCGCCAGCACGCCCGACTCCACGACCCCCGGGAAGACCTCGGTTACGCGCCGCCCGAGAACGCCGCGTGCGTCCACGCCTTCGATGTCCTGGGCCGCACGGTTGAAGTCCACGAACACGAAATCGC
>CAYWTP010000108.1:0-10674 GCA_964461215.1 uncultured Ectothiorhodospiraceae bacterium
CTGCCACCAGCACCTTCGCCGAGAACGCGCACTTGTCAGGTGGCAACATCCTGTTTCGCTGGACAAGGAAGCTGAGCGAGACCTCCGATTACACCCTCCAGGCGTACTTCGACCACACCGGGCGCGAAGAGACGAGCCTGTTCGAGGATCGGAATACTTTCGACGTCGACTTCGACCAGCATGTTGTCTGGTCTGTCCGCCACAACCTGCTTTGGGGGCTGGGGTTTCGGCGAACCAGCGACCACGCCCGCAACAACGGCGTGTTCGCCCTGTACCCGTCCAGCCGTGGCGTGTCCCTACTCAGCGCCTTCATCCAGGATGAGATCACCCTGGTCGAGAGCAGGTTGAGCCTGACGGTCGGCTCCAAGTTCGAGCACAACGACTTCACCGGCTTCGAGTACCAGCCGAGCGTGCGCCTGCTGTGGACGCCGACGCCTCATCAGACGGTATGGGGGGCGGTCTCGCGGGCCGTGCGCACGCCGGCACGGGGAGAGCATGACGTGCGCTTGCGCGTCATATCCAACCCGGCGGTTGGTCCCGGCGTTCCCTGGTTCGTCGTGGGCAACCCTGATTTCAGCGCCGAGCGCTTGATTGCCTACGAGCTCGGCTACCGGGATCAGATTCTTTCAAGCCTCTCCCTGGATCTGGCGACCTTTTACAACGACTACCGTTCTCTGCGCACATTCGACCCGGACCGGGTCACGGCAACCTCCGTGGAGCTTCCCTTCGACAACCGCATGCACGGCAGCTCCTACGGGGTTGAGCTGGCGGCCCAATGGCAGGTGCGCCCGGGCTGGCGCCTACGGGGGGGTTACTCGTACCTGCGCGCCTCCCTGAGCCTGGATCCGGGTAGCGCCGACGCTTACTCCAGGGCGCTCCAGGACAGTACGCCGCTGCATCAGGCTTCACTGCGTTCCTTGCTGGACCTGAGCAGCGAGCTGGAGCTGGAGCTGGGTCTGCGCTACTCCGGGGATCTGACCACGGCCGGGGGCGAAGTGAGCGGCTATACGGCCCTGGATGCGCGGCTGGGCTGGAGGCCGACGCGAACCCTCGAGCTATCGCTCACGGGGTGGAATCTGCTGGATCCCCATCATCCGGAGTTCACCCCGGACTTCATCCAGACCCAGCCCACCGAGGTCGAGCGCAGCGTATACGCCGCTCTGACCTGGCGCTTCTGAAGCCTTGCGATGGCACCGGGGCCGGGGACATATCCATGATCCGCGCCGCGAGCGGCCGCAGCCGGTGGCGGGTAGTCAGCCTCGGCCTGCTGGTCCTGGCCGGACTCGGTCCCGGGGTATGGGGAGCCGCGTTCGCGGCCGCCTCCACCTCGGTGGAGTACCGCATCAAGGCGGCGATGCTCTATAACTTTACCCGCTTCATCCAGTGGCCGGCAGGCGGGCAAAATGCGGCCGGCCAGATGGCAGTCTGCGTGCTGGGACAGGACCCCTTCGGGGAGGCGTTGGACGCTGTCGCGGGGAAGCAGACCCAAGGCAAGGTGCTGGTGGTGCGCCGTGTGGGCGGACCGGATGACTTGGCCGGCTGCCAGGTGGTCTTCGTGTCGGCATCCGAGAGCGCCCGCGCCGGGAGCATACTTCGGCGGCTGGCGGACCTGCCGCTCCTGACGGTGAGCGACATGCAGGGTTTCACCCAGATGGGTGGCATGATCGGCTTTACACTGCTTCAGAACAAGGTGCGCTTCGGGATCAATCTGGAAGCGGCCAGAAGGGCCGGCCTGAGCATCAGCTCGAAGCTGCTCAGACTGGCGGTGGACGTGGAAGAAGGGCCGCGCTGATCCAAGCCACCCATGGCCGTGCTTCGTGACATTCCTATCCGGCGCAAGCTCACCCTGATCATCATGGGGACCAGCACCGCGGTTCTGGTGCTGGCGACCCTGATATTCTTGATCAACGACATCACGAGCATCCGCCGCCAGATGGTCGAGGATCTCACGACCCTGGCGGAGATCGCCGGTGCCAACAGCGCCGCTGCAGTGGTGTTCGGAGACCGGCGTGCGGCCCAGGAAACTCTGGGCTTCTTCAGGAATCAGCCGCACATCCAGATGGCGGCCATCTTCGGCGTCGACGGCAAGGTGCTGGGAAAGTATACCCGGCCGGATTTTGCGAAGATCGGGCTGCCCAGGTTGCCGGAGGGCGACGACGTCATCATCTGGCGGGAACACATCGATCTCTTCCGCAGCATCGTGCTGGACGGTGAGCCGGTCGGCACCGTATATCTGCGTTCGGACATGCAGAAGGTACGTTCCCTGCTGAAATGGTACGCCGGCGTGGCGATGCTGGTGCTGGGCGTGTCCCTGCTGGTGGCCTTTGCCCTGAGCGTGGCCCTGCAACACGCGGTTACCGGGCCGATCCTTGATCTGGCCGCCGTCGCCAGACTGATCTCGGGGGAGAAGAACTACGCAATTCGCGCCGAGAAATCCGGACGCGACGAGATCGGCGATCTCATCGACGGCTTCAACGAGATGCTGGCCGAGATCCAGGCCCGCGATGATGAGCTGGAGAAGCACCGGCGGCATCTGGAGGAGATGGTGGCCCTGCGCACCGGTGAGCTGGAAGCCTTGAATTCCAAGCTCAAGGCCGCCAAGGAGAATGCCGAGCTGGCGGCGGAGAGGATGAGCTATCAGGCTTATCACGACGCCTTGACCGGGCTGCCCAATCGGGCGCTGCTGAACGACCGCTTGATCGTGGCGCTGGCACACGCCCTGCGCGAGAAGCGCAAGCTCGCGCTGATGTTCCTGGATCTGGACCGCTTCAAGGTCATCAACGACTCGCTGGGACATGCAGTCGGTGACATTCTGCTGCGCAAGGTGGCGGCACGCCTGCTGCGCTGCGTGCGTCAGGAAGACACCGTCGCCCGCCTGGGTGGTGACGAGTTCATGATTCTGCTTGCCAGCATACAGAGGGCGAGCGATGCCGGACACGTCGCGCAGAAGATCATCGACTCTCTGGCCGTGCCGATAGAATGCCACAGCCATGAGCTGCACGTGACCACCAGCATCGGGATCAGCATCTATCCCGATGACGGCGGCGAGAGCGGGGTATTGATGCGCAACGCCGATACGAGCATGTACCGCGCCAAGGAGCGGGGACGCAACAACTACCAGTTCTGGTCGGCGGAACTTGACATCGGCTCCCGTCAGCGGCTGGCCATGGAGAACGATCTGCGCAAGGCCATCAAGCGCCAGGAGCTCGAAATCTACTATCAGCCCAAGGTGGACGTCGTAAGCTGGCGCGTCGTCGGCGCCGAGGCGCTGGTGCGCTGGCGCCATCCGGAGATGGGCCTGGTGCTGCCGGATCAGTTCATACCCTTGGCGGAGGAGACCGGGCTCATTCACCCCCTGGGCGAGTGGGTGCTGCACGAGGCCTGCCGGCAGACCAGGCGATGGCAGGATCTGGGGCATCCGCGGCTGGGCATCGCCGTCAATCTGTCAGCTTTTCAGCTGCGCCGGCAGCAGATGCCGCAGGTTGTCGAACACGCGCTGGTGGAGTCGGCCCTGGCTCCGGAGGACCTGGAGCTGGAGATTACCGAAAGCGTGGTGATGCAACAGGTACCAGCGACCCTGGCCGCCTTGACTCGCCTGAAGGAGATGGGGGTGCGTATCGCCGTGGACGACTTCGGTACCGGCTATTCTTCCTTGAGCTACCTGACACGTTATCCCATCGACACCGTCAAGATCGATCGCTCCTTTGTCGGGCGGATACAGGAGGTCGAGCAGGATGCCTCCATCGTGGCAGCCATCGTGGCGATGGCCCACGGACTGAAGCTGGGTGTCGTCGCCGAGGGCGTGGAGAATGAGCGGCAGCTACAGTTTCTACGCGATCTGCGCTGTACGACCATGCAGGGGTACTTATTCAGCCAGCCAGTGAGCGCCGCCGGGTTCCTGCGGCTGCTGGCGCCGGGCAGAATCTTGATCGCCGATCAGGGCGTAATGGGAAGCTGACGCGGCTCAGGCGGTACGGAGCTTTGCGCCGCCTGAGGCTCACAGTCCCCGGGCGGTGTCCATTGGTGTTCGGTTAAGCCCTGACTGACTGACCGGCAGCGCCAGGTCTTCTGACGGATCACGGATGCGGCGGCGCCCGGTGCCTCACTGCTCGTCGTAGCAGAACAGATGCGAGGAGGTGCCCTCCGTGCTGACGTAGGTGACCATGCAGGCCTTCTTGTCAGCCGAATCGAATACCTTGCGCACTACCAGATCGCCCTCGCGCAGGTAGCTCACCTGGCGCAGGCTGCCGCCCTGGGCGCCGGGCTGGCTGGGATAGCAAAGCACGGAAGGGGACGTGCCCTTGGTGTTAACGTAGGCGACGAGGCAGGTCCGCATGCCGGCCGGATCGGAGATCCTGCGTACGTCCAGGTCGCCCTCGTGCAGATGCTCGGTCTCGGAGATGCTGTCCTTGGCCGGCTGCTGGGTGCCGGGGTAGCAGTCGATGGATGGCGACGTGCCGGGGGTGCTCACATAGGCGACCAGACAGGCGACGCCGTTCTTAAGGTCCTCCAGCTTGCGGATGATCAGCTCGCCTACCTTGAGATGTCCCATCTGGGTGAGGGCGGCGCCGAAACCGGACTTGGCATCGTAGCAGGTCATGACCGGACTGGTGCCGGTGGTCCGGATGTAGAAGGCCAGGCAGGTCTTGTGGCTACCCAGGTCGGTGATGTTGCGCACGATGAGGTCACTCTCGCGCAGCTCCCCCGTCTGCACCACGAGCGTGGACTGAAAGTCGGCCGCCAGCGCAATGAGGGGCATGCCGACCATTAGCAGGGCGAGCAACTTCTTCATTCCACAACCTCCATCCTGTAGCGTTCTTGTTGGCCGGAACCCGCCCGGCTCAAGCGGCCGCGATGGCACTGGGCGGGCCGGGACGGTCAATGGGGCATACCTGGTCCGGACCAGAGTGATTATTTCGCAGTCAGGTACCTTTTTACAATGCCGGATCGCGCCCTCTCATGTTTTGAGTCGCCCGGGGGATGCCCCGGGGTTGCCCGACCCGGCAACGCGTAGCACAATTTCGAACTTGCGACCGTCATCGACGCGAAGCGGCTGCTCCTTTGCGCTGTGGCCCGGCCATCCCCGCGCCGTCGCCCGGCCTCTGCAAGCGGGCTCACGCTCTCCTATACTTGGGTCGACTTCGCATCACGGCTTCGCTGCTTACGGTCTTTCTTCCCCGCAGTCCATGAAAGAGACGAGGAGACGTACGCGAATGAAAAAGATGCACAAGCTCGCCGTGGTTGCCGCGTTGGTTGTGAGCTCCGCCCCGCTGTTGCCGGTCCGCACCGCTTCAGCCAACCAGTGGTGGGGCGGCGACCGGGGCTGGTATGACCGTGACCCTTGGTACGGTGGCCGCCCCGGCTATTGGGGATGGGGCGGCCCCGGCTACTGGGGGGGTGGGCCTGGCTACTGGGGCGGCGGTCCGTGGGGCTGGGGGGGCTATCCCGGCTATTACGGCTACGGCTATCCCTACGGCGCCGCTGCGCAGAGCAGCTCGAAGAAGGCCACCCCGGCACCGAAGCTGCCGGAATAGTCTTCAGGCTGTAGGAGCGGCCGTGAGGCCGCGAACACACACCAACTCCTGCAGACCCGTCGGCGGGCTATCCGGGTGGGGTTTCGGTTGGCCGCGACTGTACCCCCCTCTTTACCCACAGCGTACGGCCTGAAGCCTATAGCCTAATCATAGGTTAGTTCTTAAGCCAGGTACGCGGTGTCCATGTGAGGATTGCAGGACCGTGAGCAGCAGGGATGCTGCGACCGAGCCCACACGGACGTGTTCACGGCGTGTCCTGCGGGCCTCACATGGACGGCACGGCCTAAAGATCCTACGTATGATAGCCTAATAAGCTGCATCCGTCGGATAGTCCTTGAATGCTCTGAACGCGTCGGTGGCGGGCAGTTTCACGACCAGGTTCTTTCGGTCGGGCCAAGGGCTGCGGCACGGCTTGTTGGCCTGGAACAGGGACAGGTTAGCCAGCAGACGCGACTGCAGATCCGTCCGGCCCTGGGCCACTGCAGTGGCCAATGCCTCGGTTTGCAGATCGGTGGCCTTGGAGAAATCACCGACCTGTGCGTACGCCATGGCGAGCAACTCGCCGTACTGGGGCGTGTGCTTTGCCTGGTACAGAGCCCGGGCCACGGTGACTGCGCGCGGGCCGTTGCGCACCGCGGCATCCGGGCTGGCCGCCAGCAGGGCGCCCAGAAGGTAAGCGAAGTCCGTGTTGGTGGGATCACGGGCGTACGCCGACTCCAGCCGCTGCCGTAGGATGCTCTGTGGCGCGCTCGACTTGATCAGTGCCAGGATCTCGCGCAGCCGTGCATAGGTATTGTCGGGCTCCTGGTGCAGGGACAGGGCGTAGTGGCGGGCGGCCTGGGCGTATGCGCCCCTGCGCATGAGGATGTTGGCCAGGTAGAAGTGGGCGCCCGGGTGCTCCGGGGCCGTCGCGGTGGCGCGGCGCAGGTGCTCCATTGCGGCCTGCGCGTCACCGGTCTCGTCGTTCAGCACTCCCAGAAGGAACTGCGCCAGGGCGCGCCTGGGCTCGCGTTCGAGCACCGCTTCCAGCTCGAGCTTCGCTCCGCGCTTGTCGCCGTTCAGGTACAGGGCGCGCGCGAAGCTCACCCGGGCGTCCAGGTTGTCACCGTCAAGGGCAAGCCCTTCCCGGAACATGTGCACGGCGTGCTCGTACTCCCCGCGGCGTACCGCGTCCACCGCATACTTGAAGAGCATGCGCTGGCCCGTGGACAGCTTGAGCAGGGCATCCACCAAGGGATCTGGAAGCTCCGGCTCGGCCTCGCCACGCAGAGCGAGGTGACGCCGGGCCTGTACCAGGTTGCCCAGGGAGCGGTATGCCAATCCCAGCGTATACTGGGCTCTCGTGGCCTTGGGATCCACCCGCAGTGTCTGCTCCAGCCAGTGGACGGCCTGCGCAAAGTCCTGCCTGGCGTAGGCCAACTCCCCCAGGGAGAAGGACGCGGCGCCCTTCAGTGCCGGGATTCTGACCGCGGTCTGGAGTAGGGGCGCGGCCTTCTGGAATCGGCCCAAATCCAGATAGACCCGCCCGAGTCGCAGGCGCGCGACCGCGAGGTCCGGCTTGCGCTCCAGGGCCGCGGCATAGTATGGGGCCGCCTGGCGGGGCTGCCCTTGCTGCTCGTAGGCGTAGCCCAGGTAGTAGGGCCAGCGGTGATCCCGGGGCTGCAGGCGCATGGCGTTGCGGTAGCAGGCTTGCGCGGGCGCAAACAGCAGGTGCGCCTGATACAGCATACCGGTCTCCCCGTAGGTCTCGGCCAGATCGGCTTGAGGCTCGGCACCGCGGGCCAGCACCGAGTCCAGGTGGGCGCGTGCTTCGCGCAGAGCGAGCTGCACCGGCGGGTCCAGCCGGCTGAGGTCCGGGATCGGCACGGGCGGCAGATGTGCCGGCTCTTTCGCGGTGGAGACAGGCCGGGGTTCAGTCGGGTTGGCCGCGGGGTGTCCCGCGGCCGGGCTCGCGGCCAGCAGCAGCCCGAGAGCTACAAGCCAGCGGCGGCCGGCGGCTCCCGGGCAGATCACGGCTCGGTCTTCCCGGTGCCGTAACGCAGCGTGGTGTAGTGGCCCAGGGGCAGGTTGCGCCAGCTCTCGGCCCCACCCTGCGGCCAGTGCACCCGGACCTCCAATACCTCGCTGCCTTCGCCCAGTCCGAACAGAACCCGGGGATCGCTGGCCGAGGCGTAGCTGCCGTCCGTGTGCACCGTCCGCCACAGGCTTGCTCCGTGGCGGCGGCGCAGCTCCACCCGGGCGCCCAGGGCATCGCGGCCCGAACGGTCCAGCACCCGCAGGCCCAGCCAGGGAGCTAGCTGGCCGACGGTGTTGAGCAGCAGTCGGGCCGGTCCGTTGTTGTTCAGTACCAGGATATCGGTATCTCCATCGTTGTCGATGTCGCCGAAGGCCGTCCCGCGACTGATCTCGGCGAGGCGGAAGCTGCTTCCCGCCTGGGCGGTGACTTCCTCAAAGCCGGTGCCGTGCCGGTTCATGAAGAGTTGGTTGGGCTGGCCCAGGGGAAACGCTCCGCTTCTGTCGGACAGGGCCCGCACGAGGCTGATCTCGCCGTTGCCCACGAATACGTCCAGCCAGCCGTCGTTGTCCACGTCCAGCCAGCCGGTGCCGAACCCCGTAAACGGCTTGCTGGGCGGCCCCAGGCCGATGGCGATGCTGCGGTCCTCGAACCATCCGTGGCCGTCGTTGACGTAGATGGTGTTGGTCTCCCCGGTGACGTGCGTCATGAACAGGTCATCGTCTCCGTCGTTGTCGAAATCGCCCACCGCCAGACCCATGCTCCCCTGCGGCACGCCGGCCATGTTGACGGCGGCACCAGCGATGACCGCGTCGTCGCGGAAGGTACCGTCGTGCTGGTTGAGCCAGAGCTGATTGGGGGTGGAGTCGTCGGCTGCATAGACGTCAGGCCAACCGTCCAGGTTGAAATCCGCTGCCACCACCCCGAGGGCCGGCGCCGCCTCCGCGCTGATGCCGGCAGGACCGGAGACCTCGTCGAAGGTTCCGTCCCCCCGGTTGTGGTAAAGGTGGTCCGTCAGCGCCCGGTAGAGCAGCGGCGTGCAGTAATCCACGGCCGAGCTGGGTGACTTGCACTGCTTGTGGTGCTCAAGGTCCACCGCCACGTAGTCGCCCACGTAGAGGTCCAGCCAGCCGTCATGGTCGTAGTCAAGGAAGGCGGCGCTGACGCTCCAGCCCGGATCCCCCACGCCGGCGTGCGCGGTGACGTCCTCGAAGGTACCGTCCCCACGATTGCGCAGCAAGCGATTGCGGCCGAAGTTTGTCAGATACAGGTCCACCCGGCCATCGTTGTCGAAGTCGCCGCTGGCTACGCCCATGCCGTAATCGCTCGCGGCGGCGGCACCGCTGGAAGCGGTGACGTCGGTAAAGTGCAGGTGGCGGCTGCCGTCCGGGCCGACCGCCAGGTCGTTGCGCAGGAGGCGGTTGCTGAGCGTCTGCCCCGAGGGGGGCGGAAAACGGGCGTCGGCCAGCGTCTTGCCGGGTCCCAGCATGCGCCCCTGGATTAGGTATACGTCCAGGTCCCCGTCACCATCGTAGTCCAGGAGTGCGGCGCCCGGGCCCATGATCTCCGGCAGGTAGAACTCGCCGGACATGCCGTTGAAATGGGTGAAGTGAAGCCCGCTGGTACCCGCCACTTCCGAGAACAAGCCCGAGTCGGCGGCCGGCGAACCGCTGCAGGCCAACCATAGCAGGCAGGCCGCAGCGGTCCGCGCGGGGTGTGGAGGTGTCCTAACGGCGCTCAGTGAACAGACGCTGGGTTTCCCGGGCCAGGGTCGTGGAAGGCGCGCTCGTCGCTGTACCGCTCCAGGTCCTCGTAGCCCTCTCCCTCAAATCGGGTGCAGCTCAGGCCTATCAGAACATGCCCCTGGGTGCTGCGGGTGGAGTAGACCACCTGGGCGCGGGCTTCAATGCCCTTGGGGGGGCGCCTTGCGTAGGGCAGGTGCAGGCGCACCGCCACCTCCAGGGCATCGCCTCCTTCCGGGCCCGCCATCGGAACGAACGATCCTCCCCCCGCATCGTCCTCGAGGCCAAGCTGCAAGCCCCCGCAGGAGATATTGCGCGCCCGTGCCGTGATGACGTGGCCATCGGGCATCTGAATCTCGACCGGGATCCCGGCCACCACGCGAGGATATCCTCGCCTGCCTTCTGTGCTGCCCATGTGCGTCCTCCTCGTTCCTGGACGCATGGATCTTACAGGCTGCGGGGGGATTTTCGTAGCGCTAAGTACGCGTCTGTCGACGCGCCCTGTTGACCGACAACCGCATGCGCGCGAAAGCCACCGTGTGCAGGCCCCCAGGGCCCAAGCTCCCAGACGATCATGGACACGGTACCGTGAGCCACATGCGGGCTATTCTTCGGCCTTGCTGGCGCAGGCGACACACTGGGTTGCGGCGGGCTCGAAATCCAGTCGCTTGGGGGCGATGGGCTCGCCGCAGGTCAGGCAGTAGCCGTATTCACCGGCCTGCATGCGGGCCAGCGCCCGGTTCACTTTGGAAAGCTCCGCCTTTCTGCGGCGCTCGGTTTCCAGCGACATGGCTTGGCCTTGCATCGCATCCAGCCTTGACAGCCGGCCGACGCGGGCCTGATCCAGCTCCACCGGGTGGGCCTCCGCCTCGCCTTCGGCGATGAGGCCGAGCAGCTCCTGCCGCCGGGCCAGCAGGCGCGTTTTGAGTCCTTCGAGATCGAGTGACGTATCGCTATTCATGGCAATGGGCGGGGCTGCAGACGCGCGGTAGGGGGAGGTCGACTGGACCTACCTGGAATTCGTCATGTTAACCGGAGGCCACGCTTTGCGATAGGACCGGGCGCGGCCGGCCCAGTTCCCCAGCGGTACCCGTCGAGGTGATATGTCACTTGTCGCCCCGTTCGCGAGGGGGTAAGTTTGCCGATAGTCGCCGCCTGACAGTCCTCCGGACCTTCCATTCATACCGCCACGCGCGCGCCCATGGCCCATGTCCAACGCCACGGCAAGCCCGGCCTCTCCTCTGCCATGGCAGGAGATCCATAGCGTATTCCTGGACATGGACGGTACCCTGCTGGACTTGAATTTCGACAATCAGTTCTGGCAGCGGCACGTGCCGCTGCGCTATGCCGAGCGTCACGGGCTGGACCATGCCGCGGCGAAGCG
>CAYWTP010000109.1:0-10671 GCA_964461215.1 uncultured Ectothiorhodospiraceae bacterium
GCGTATGATGGGGCACCGGAACGGCGAGCAGCACGACGAGGGCGGCCGCCGCCAGCACCAGCACGTTCCTGCGCGCCCCCGTGGCCACATCCTGAGCGCCCAGCGTGTGCGCAAGCCAGGCGCCCCCCCGGTATAGCGGTACCAGGATCACCGTGACCAAGCTCCACAGGGCAATCACCACCCCTACGGCCAGGAACTTGGCGGAGACGAACACTGCAATGGAGAACAGCACGAACAGGCGGTAGACGAATGCCAGAGGCGCATACACGGTGAACCAGAACGCCTCGCCGGGGGCCATCGCCGGCGACAGCGCCTTGTGCTGGCGCAGCACGTAGCGCTCGAGCAGATAGCCCCAATAGCGGGTGGCCCGCTGTGCCAGATTAGGGATCTCCAGGGCATCGCTGAGGATGTAATAGCCGTCGTAGCGCAGCAGCGGATTGCCGTTGAAGACGACCGTGGTGACGCTGGCCAGTACCGCCACGTTGTAGGCGATGGCCTTGGCCGTGCCGGGCTCCAACCACAGCCACAGGTAGAGGGCGAGCGCCGCCAGGGCGATCTCCACTAGCATGCCGGCAGCACCCACCAGCATGCGGTCACGCTTGCTGACGAAGGTCCAGGAGCTGGAGGCCTCCACGTAAGGCACCGGCAGGAACACCAGCAGCATCACGCCCATGTCGTGCACCTCGCCGCCCCGCAGCTTGCACGCCAGTCCGTGACCCAGCTCGTGAAACGCCTTCACCACCGGGAAGGCCAGCCCCAGCAGCACCAGATTGTCCAGGGCCAGCAGACGCTCGCCGAAGTTGCTGGTCAGCTCGCTCCAGTGCGCGCCGGCCAGTGGCAGTGCCGGCAGCACCCAGGCCAGCCACAGCAGCGCACCGCGGCCGTTGAGCAGCGGCGCCAGCACCTTGACCAGCCGTGCCAGCAGCCGGTCCGGATCCAGCAGCGGGATCCGCAGGGCCAGCGGGTTGAGATAGCGCGACCAGCGTTGCTGGCGGCTCTGGCGTTGGCCGCGTTGCTCCAGCTCGACCAGATCCGGCAGCGTGTCCCCGGCCAGCAGGTCCAGACCGTGGAGCTGACCCAGCAGCAGCAGAATGTCTTCCTGGCTCGGAGTCTCCTCTTCGGCCTCGGAGGCCAGGCGCTGCCACAGTTCCTGCAAAGTGCGGCTGCCGTCGAGCAGGCGGATGATGCGGTAGGCGCGGTGGTCGAAGCGATGGTACTTGCCGTTGAAGCGGTCCTCGACCACGTACCAGAGCTGGCCCCGATAGTGCTGTGCGTGGATCGGGAGCTGTCCGCGCAGGTGTGGCGACAGTCCGGCCACGCGGTACCAGTGGCTGTTGACGAGGCCGAGGCTCAGAGACCCAGCGTCCACGCCGTGAACCTCACCCAGTCGAACACGCGGTGAAACCATACCCACAGCAGGGTGTGCTCGCCCGCCAGCACCTTGCCCACCCCTTCCATGCAGGGCTGTATGGACGAGGTGGAGCCATCCACCTCGGCCTCGACCCGGAAGCTGGTACGCCCCTCCTCGGCCTGGGCGACAGGGGCGACCTTGCTCACCCGGATGTCGAAGCGCCGCCCGGACAGGCCGGCCAGCACCAGTGCGCCGCGCTGCCCGCTGTGCACGTGCACGATGTCCCGCTCGTCGACCCTGAGCACGACGCGATAAGCGTCCAGCGGCGCAATCTCGAACAGCACCTTGCCCTGATCGAGCGGTGCCCCTAGCTGCTGGGACAGATCCCCCTTGACCACGACACCGTCGAAAGGCGCAGTGATCACCGCCCGAGCGAGCTTGCCCCGCACCAGTGCCAGCTCCGCGTGGGCCTGGTCGGCCTCGGCCTGGGCCAGACGTATGGCAACGGCGCTGGAGCGGGCCATGGCCTCGCGCAGCTTGCGGTCGGCCACCTCCGCCTCGGCCGCCCACTTGTTCTGCTCCAGGCGCAGCTCGCGGTCATCCATCCGTGCCAGCTCGTCGCCCTTGTGGACCACGTCGCCTGCGCGCGCCGGCGCCTCGCGGATGAAGCCGTCGAAGGGCGCCACCGCTACCCGCTGAACCCGGCCTTCCACGGTGGCGGGTGCGCGCACCCGGAAGTCCACCTTGACGACGGCGGCTGCCGCCAGCGCGGCCAGCACGGCAACAACCGCCAGCTTGAGCGTCGGCCGGCTCGGTCCGGCCAGGGCGCGCAGCCCCTCGCGCAGGCGCTCGCGGCCGTGCTGCAGCAGCCCGCGCCGGGCGGTGCGCTGCAAATCCAGCGCGGGAGCCAGCGCCAGGGCCAGCGTCTCGGCGAATTCCAGTGTTTCCTCAGATATTTCCCCGGCGAAGTCCAGCAGGAGCGCGCCCAGCCGGCGACCCTGAATGGCCAGAGGCAGAACGATGACACCGCCGGCCTGCGCTTCCCGGGCATAATCTGCCGTGGCGCCGGAGGCCAGCAGACCTGGCCGATCCGCGCCTTCGGTAAGCGGATGGGTTTGCGTCCGGCCGATCGCAACGGCCTCGTCCATGGCCTCGCGGGCGGCCGAAAGCAGGTTGGAACGGGGCTCGAAGCCGGCCGTGCCCGATACGCTCACCAGAGCAATGCGCGAGCCTGCAAGCCGGCCAATCATGGCGTGCCGGCACGGCAGGGCCTCGGCCAGGCGGTTCACCACCCAGCGGGCGGCCGCATCCGGCTCGTGCTCTGCCAGCAGGCCCAGCAGCAGATCCTGCAGCAAACCCGAGCGCCGCAAACGCAGATCACGGTCCAGCAGCCGCCGCCGGTCGAACAGACCGACCAGCCAGCCGGCGCCCCAGTGCAGCAGCCGCAGCGCTTCACGCAGCGAGCTCTCGCCGCGCGCGACGACGTGCAGCACCACGACGCCATAGGCGTCCTCGGCACCGAGCAGGGGATAAGCACACTGCGCCAGGCCGGTCGCCTCGTCGCGCACTACACCCCGCCGGTCTACCAGCGCCTCCTCGGCCACATTG
This sequence comes from uncultured Ectothiorhodospiraceae bacterium, assembly GCA_964461215.1. GTDB lineage: Bacteria > Pseudomonadota > Gammaproteobacteria > JAABTG01 > JAABTG01 > CAYWTP01. Next base: position 2,960 of record CAYWTP010000109.1, read on the forward strand.
GCCAGGAAGGACATGTCGCGCCCAGGATCCGGCCATACAGCCGCCGGGGCGTAGCGGTCGGCCTCTTCGTGCAGCAGCAGCAGGCCGGCCTGCGTGCCGGGGATCCATTGGCAGAGGATGCCCAGCCAGGCGCGGCATAGCTGCTCCGCCGTCTCGGCGCTGACGAGCAGGGACCAGAAGTCGCCTGCGGTCCCCGCGTCCGCCGAGGCACCGGTGCCCGCCTCGAACCGCGGCTCCGACGCTACAGCGCCGACCACGGCAGCGGGGCCGCTGCCGTGGTCAGGCTTCATGCGCAACCGGCATCCGCGCCGGCAGGATGCCGCCGGCGGACGAAGCCGGCCAACAGACCGATGGCACCAAGGCCCAGCGGCAGCGCCGCCGGGAGTGGCACCACACTGACGCTGGCCGTGGCCGAGAGATTATCCGATGGCGCGAGACTGGCATCGCTGTAATCGAAAATCAGCTCGACGGGCGTGTCGGAACCGGGCGTCAGGCCCAGCGCCACGTCAAATGCGAATGTGACGGTGACCAGCCCGTTCGGATTGATCTGATCGAAGGAGAAAGGAAGCCAGCTCCCATTGTAGCTGGGCGTTCCGCTGGTGCTGCCGTCGTCCAGATTGGTAGAGTAGTCACTGCTTGACCCCACGCCCAGAGCCGCGCCCACGTCCGTGCTGGCCGGCAAATTCAGAGTCAGCCTGGCCGGATCGTAATTCAGATGAAAATCGAAGGCACTGATGACGGTGCCTGCTCCCCCCTGGCGGAAATCCAGGTCGAACAACACCGAGGCGGTGCCGCCGGGCGCAGCGCTGGCATCGTGCGCCGTGATGGGAATGCGTGCCGCAACCGGTGTCGCCGATGCACCCGGCGGGGCCAGCACCAACCCGGTAAGCACCAGGCAGGCAAATACGGGACGGGACAAGGCTCTTGAAACGGTAGGCATGGTCTTCTCCACTTGAAGCTCTCTGGCCAAGGAGTGCACGCAGGCGGCTCCCTTCTCAATGTATCGTCGGCGGCTGCTTGTGACGCGCGGCCGTAATCGTCCAGGTGTTGGCCTTGCTCTCCTGTCCCTGCGTCTGCGTCACCCAGGCGTTGAGCCAGGTCTGCCCGACGGGCCTGCCCACGCCGAAGTCCCTCGCCGACCGATTGAACACAATACTGGGCGCCGGCACGCGGTGCGCCCCCTCGACACGCCGGGCCTCCCCCGGACGCAGCACGTTGACCACGCCGTCCGTGGGATCGGCACCGCCCTGGGGCGCCGGATTCACGGTCAGGTGCGTATCGTTCAGGCGTGCCGAGACCAGGTCGATGGCGATGCTGCCATGCGCCCGGGCCGCGACGTCGAACTTCAGGTTGAACAGCGCTCCACTGCCATCGGCCAGCGGCGTCAGCCCGGTGGCGTCGATGGTCAGCTCGCCGGGCCGCGAGCGCACGATCTGATAGCCGAAGTCCGCAGTGAGCGCCGTCCTCTGCACCTCGACCAGACTGAGCAGCCGGCTGTCGTAGCGGATCGTGAGCTGCACCGACTCAAGCCCCGCCGCGGTGTCGATCTGCACCGGCACCACCACTTGTCCGCCGGCCACCGCGGTGACGCTGGCGATGCTCACGTTCGGATCGGCACCGGCGAAGCTCTGGGGTGCCGTCACCGGCTGGAAGTAGCTCTGCGGATGCCCGTTGAGGTCGTAGACCAGCCGTATCGCATCGGGCGCCTGGAACAGACCGTTGCCGTCCACGTCGTCGATGATGGTCGGATCCACCAGTGGATAAGCGCCAAACCCGGTGTCCTGGCGCAGCAGCACCCGCTGCATGCGCGCTACGTCCAGCGTCGTATAGCTGCCGTCGCCGCTGGCATCACCGATGTTCGCCACCACGTGCAGGCCGTCGTCGATCCGGATCGGCGTGGCGCCGGCATTCAGGCTGACGTCGGTGAAGTGCAGCCACTCCTTGGCCCCGTAAGCCGCGGCCGCCGGCACGCCGGCATCGAGGTTGCCGAGAATCAGCTTGCCCGATGGCAACGCACTGGCGGCGGTGATGGTCACGCGGGCTTGACCTGCCGTGGAAAGATCCACGTTGACGGTGCTGCCGGCCGGCAAATTGCCGCCGGACAGTCCGCTCACCATGAGCAGACTGGGATCGTAATGCAGCGTGAAGGCGATCTGCGTGGCACCCGCAGCGTTGTCCAGCGTGATCGGGAAGGTGAAGCCAACCGCCGGATTGGCCAGCGTCTGGACCGGCCCACGGGCGATCTCGCCCACGCCCAGCACCGCCGAGGACGACGGCGCCACGGTAAAGCTCGTCAAGTAGTCGTCACCTGCCGTGCCGTCCCCGTTGCCGTCGAGCAAGGCGCCACCGGTGGTCACGATGCCATCGGAACGCGAGGCCAGCGTTAGACTATAGGTGCCTGCCGGCAGCATGCCGCCCGTGTGCAGGAAGGTGAGACCCATGCGGTCGGCATCCGGAATGAGGCTTCCCGCCACCCGCACACCGCCCGGGCCGGTCAGGATCACGTCCGGCGCACCCTGGTTGGTGGGCTCACCGGAGTACAGGTTGAGCTGCGAAAGGTCGATGCCGGCCGTGAAGCGCACCGCGAAACCGGAATCGGTGGGCGTGAGCTGGCTCACCTTCAGGCCGGTCGCGGCCGAGCCGACGTCGATGCTGACGAGCGCGGCCGCCGAGGTGGCGGGTGCGCCCGGCCCCGTGCCGCTGCCGGGTGGATCACCGGTATCGGTGGCGGTGAAGCTGAAGCCATCGGCGCCCACGTAGCCCGTATCGGGCGTGTAGGTGAAGGCGCCACCGCTGCCGAGCACCACGCTGCCGTGCTGGGGTACGGCCGTGATGTTGAAGATCAGGGCCGCGGCCGGTGTCTCCACGTCGCTCGCAGTCAGGGTGCCCGCGAGCGACTGCTGGTCACCGGCCATGCTCAGACTCTGCGCATCGGCCACCGGCACGTCGTTGACCGGACTGATGCTCAGATCCACGGTGGAGCTAGCCGAGCCCGAGATGTTGTCAGCCACCTGGAACTGGAAGCTGTCGCTGCCGTTGTAGTTGGGATCCGGCGTGTACTGCATCTGCCGGGTGAGCGGATCCAGCGCACCGAGCTGGCCGTGCGCGGGACCGTTCAAAACGTTGAAGGTCAGCGGGTCGCCGTCCGGATCGCCATAGCTCAGGGTGATCGTGACCGGCTGGTCCTCGCTGGTCGACGCGCTCTGGGTGGCCGGTGCCACCGGCGGCCCGTTAGGGGCGACCACCTGCACCGCCAGCGGCGCGGAGGTGTAGCTGCCGTCCTCGTCGGTGGCGCCGAGCGTCACGGCGTACTGGCCGCCCTGGGCATAGGTATGGCTGGCACCGCTGGCCGTGGCGGCCAGATTGTCGGTCGCCCCGTCGCCCCAGTGCACCGCCCATGCACTGATCGTGTCAGTGCCGGGATCTGTGGCACCGAAGTCGACGGTGTAGACATTCCCGAGGTCCACGGAGGACACCCCCGTCAGGGTCAGCGTGGGGGCCACGTTGGCCACCGCGACATTCAAAGTGGCGTCGGTGCTGAGCGACCCGTCGCTGATCCGCACGGTGAACGGCTGCGTCGCCGGCCCGTCGGGGGGCGTCCAGGTGAACACCCCGGTGGTCGCGTCCACGCCCGCACCGGGCACGGTGTTGTTCACCAGGCTGTAGGTCAGCACCGCGCTGTCCACGTCGGAGGCGGGGATCTGCAGGCTCAGGGGAGTGCCTTCCTGCGCGTTCACCGTACCGATGGGTTGAATCTGCGGTGCGTCGTTGACCGGCCGCACCGTCAGCGTGACCAGGGCGGGAGCCGAGCCCAGGGCGCTGCTAAATGCGCCGTCGGGATCACCGCGATCGGTGACCACGTAGGTAAAGCTGTCGCTGCCGTTGTAATTGGCGTCGGGGGTATAGGTCCACAGACCACCCGGGTTGAGCACCAGGCTGCCGTGTTGCGGGCCGGTGCCGACGGTGAAGGCGAGCTGCTGCGCCGGGGTCTCCACGTCGCTGGCCGGCAGCAGGATCTGTACCGGCGTGTCCTCGTCGGTGGTGGCCGTGGTTCCCGGTGCCTGGGGCACATCGTTGACCGGCAGCACGTTGATCAGAATAGTGCCGTCGTCCGCGCCCAGATTGCCGTCGTCGACCCGGAACTTGAAGCTGTCGGTACCGTTGAAGTTGGCATCCGGTGTGTACAGCACGGTGTGCGCCACCGCATCAAATCCGCTCAGCGTTCCGTGTTGGGGCTGACCGAGCAGGCTGAAGGTCAACGGGTCCGAGTTCGGATCGGTGCCGGCCAGGGTGATGGTGGCGGCTTGATCCTCATTGGTCGTGGCGGTGGCATCCGTTGCCGTGGGCGGCTGGTTGCCGGTGCGATCGATCCCGAAAGTACGCACGTAATCGCCGCCCGGCACACCATCGGCGTTGCCGTCGAGCAGATTGCCCGCGGTGTCGAAGATCCCGAGCGTGCCGGACAGCCGCAGGCGATAAAAGCCGTCGGGCAGGACGCCGTCGGTAAGCTGCAGCGTCAGATTCGTTTCGGGGAACGAGTACCCGGGCTGCAAGGCGATGTGCGTATCGTCCGGCGTGCCGAACAGGCCGTCCGGCCCTGCGGAGAGCAGGTCGTAATTGGCCGGGCTGCGCGCCGAGATCCCGTCCAGCGTCTCGCTGAAGTTGACCTGGATGCTGCTGAACGCGAGCGCGGTGCTGCCACCGTCGGGCGGAAGCTGGGCAATGCTGGTGACCGTCGGCGGCGTGTGGTCGTTGGAATCTCCCTGGAACTCGTAGGCGCCAATGTCGTAGTAGGTCAGGCCTGGAGTGGGTGCCCAGTCCAGCGACGCCACCGAGGACAGGTCACTCTGACCGTCATAGGATGCCAGCACGTAGGTCTGGCCGTTGCCGGCCGAGACACCCACCGTCGGGGTCAGTCCGCTGGCGCTCGGGCCGTAATCGAAATGGAAGCGGCCGTCGCTGAACAGGGTCACGGAGAAGTTGACTGGATCGTTGGTACCCTCGACCACCGCGGCCCAGCGGATGGTCACCTGATCGGCCACCGAGCTGTCCACGTAGATGTCACGCGTCGCATCGCTGGGGCTGTAGGTAGTGAGATTGTCCCACAGCGGCGCGATACGTACGTTGTTCAGCAGACCGTCCAGCGTATTGCTGTTGTTGCCGCCGTAGGCATTGGTCGAGCTGCCGAACTGGATGAAGCCGTTGGTGTTGATGTAGGCCGTAGTGTAGGACTTGCCGTAGAAGGGGAAAGCGAACGGCAGCGTGTAGCTGGTCGCGCTATCCCCGGTGCGGACGTTGAGATTGGTGCCCGTCATGGCGAAGCCGCTGCCCGACTCCAGTGTCGCCACGTATAGGGGCAGGCCTTCCCCCGTATTGGGCGTACTGGGATCATCGCGCCGGGGCAGCCCCTGGATGTCGGTGGCCGTGGCCACATACATGTTCGCGGCATCGATCGCCGGAGAGTTGGCCCGCAGGCCGAAGTTGTCGTCGAAGCCGTTGCCCGTGACCACGCCCTGCTCGCCCAGGACGTTGTCGGCACCATTGATATCCAGGAACAGCGGGTCGCCGGCCTTGCTGTGCGAATCCTGCGTATCGGCCGCCTGCCAGTCGGCCAGCGTGGTCTGCTGAACGTTGTTCCACAGGGCCACCTTGGCCCCGGCACCCGGTGTGTTGAACAGATCGTAATCGGACAGGAATGCTGTCTGGCCGGTGCCGATGTTGAAAGCGTAGCCCGCATCGACCCAGACGATGTTGTTGAACAGCGTGACGTTCTGCGCATTGGCCGCCACCTGCACCGCGTCGCCCACAGGCAGATACAAGGTGTTGTCGCGCACCACCTGTCCGTTGTGGGAGCCCGAGATCACGATGCCTACATTGCTGTTGGCGTACACCGCGTTGTTCTCGATCTGGGAGTACCCCGTGTCGGCGATGCCCGTGGGATTGCTGTAAACACGGTTCCCGCTGACGGTGGCCGAGTAGGCGGTGATGCCGGTGCTCAGATTGGCATAAGCCTCGTTGTTCAGGGCCGCAGCGCCGTAGCTGAGCGTGAGCCCGACATCATTCTTGTAAACCAGATTGCCCGTGGCCTGCGCACCCGTGTTGGAGAGCTGAATGCCGGGGCGGCTGCCGCCGGTGTGTCCGTAGATCGCGTTGCCGCTGACCTGCACCCAATAGCTTGCTGTGACGCCGCCCGAAGTGTTGTCGTGGATCTTGCTGTTACCGATCAGGATCGGATCGTTCGAGTTGCCGAAGTAGGCATCGACGCCCCAGGCGCTGTTGCCGTAGACCTCGCTGGACTGGATCTGATCGCCGCCGCCACGCAGGTACACGCCCGTGCCGGCGTTGTTGTGCACCGTGCCGCCGGACAGCAAGAAGAACTCGTTGCTGCTCTCGATCGAGATCCCGCGGTTGGTGTTGCCGTAGATCTCGCTCTGCGTCACGGTGACGTGGTCGGAGTCCGCACTGCTGCCCGCCAGAATACCCGTGTGCGCACCCGTGATGCTCAGGTGCGACAGCGTCACGTCGTCCGCTCCCTGCAGCTCGAACACCGCCGTGCCGCTGTTGGTGTTGCCACGGTCCAGCACCGTCGCATGCCCAGGCTGCACCGCCCCGCGGATCTCGACCCCGCTGTCCTGCGCGGCCAGCGGAATGTTGGTGGCCAGGTCATAATGACCCGTGTCGACGTAGATGACGTCTCCCGGGTCCAGATCATAGGCCCGCAGCAGCGCCGCCAGGCTCGCCATCGGATGCGCCGCGTCCTTGCCCGAGTTGGCGTTGTCGCCGATGGCCGTGGTGTACTCATCACCCACCGTCGAGGCGTCGTTCACGTAGTACGCCGTGCCGGCGTTGGTGATCAGGAACGGCTCGTCGGAGACGTCGCTGACCGTGACCGGCGTGCCCGCCGGGCTCACCGTCGCCGTGGCCCGCAGCAGCGCCGTGTTGCCGCTGGTCTGGGTCGTCGGCGCCCAGGTGAACTCCCCGCGCCCGTAACGGTCCAGCCCCACCCCCGTGGCAATCGTGCTCCAGCTCACGCCGTTGTCCGTGGAAGCCTCCACGTCGACCACCGGATTGGCCGCGCCCTCGGCGTTCACGTGCCGTACCTCGATGCCGCTGAGCACCGCGCTGTTGTATGTGTCGTTGCTCAGCATCAGATTGATGCCATCCCCGGCGCTGGCCGTCACGTCGTAGCTCAGCGTCAGCGCCTTGTCGGTGCCGCCCGTCAGCGCCCGGATGTCCACGTTCTGCGCCAGGCTCACGCCGTTCGCCGCAATGTCGAACACCCGCTGCCCCACCCCGATGTTCGACGGCTCGACAAAGTGCAGCACCACCTGATAGTCGCCGTCGGCAATCGGGATCTGATAGCTCAGCGTGTTGCCCACCCCGCTGCCCGCATACGCGTAGCTGCGGTACACGTCGGCCGGGGCCGCCTCGGCCACCGCGCCGGTGTCGATGGCGGTGCCGGCGCCGATGGTACCGGTGTAATTCGTGCCGTCGGTCCGATAAACCTGCCCCACCCAGTTGTCCACCGCGCTGCTGCTGCCGGTGTTGAGCAGCAGCACCGTGTCGTAAGGCAGCAGCCCGGCACTGCGCAGGCTCACCGTCGTGGGAACACTTACCTCCAGCTTCTCCAGCCCGTTCGGACCCAGGACCTGAATCATCGGGTCGGCGCTGGCCGTGGCCTGCCCCGTGTTGCCGTACGCCCCCAGGTCGAT
>CAYWTP010000110.1:0-10500 GCA_964461215.1 uncultured Ectothiorhodospiraceae bacterium
CGGCGTGTCCCGGAAAGACCCTCCGGACCGCTAGCCCGAATGTGACAAAGTAGAATTAAGCTATTGAACGAAAGCCCATCTGGCTTTCTCAGCACGATCCGCCGCTCCGCCGACAGCGTGCTCGATTGTATATTTCCGTCTATCGTTCATAGACGGCGGCCGGCCAGTGACTTGGAATTTAGATGGATACAAGAGCGGGTGGAGCATGAGCGGAATATTTGAACCGTTTCCGCCTAACGACAGCGTCGAGTGTGACGTGGGAAACCGCTGAGCGCAGCGTTGGGCGTCGCAAAGCTCTCCTTCGTGCTGTCATTAGTGCTCGTGAGCACAGTGTGTGCTGCGGCCCCACCGCCTGACGAAAGAGATTTCCTCTATTCATTCCTTGTAGGCAAGTACGCGTTCATTGGCAAGAATCCCGACGGTGGAGCCACCTATTCGGGAACCGCGGAGATAAGGGAAGCTGGTGAAGGCTTGGTGCTCATGAAGCACATGGGAGCGACCACCATCGTCGCGAAAGGCCGGATCGAGCATGCGTCTCCCGGAGAGGGTAAGGTGGTCAGGTTCCTCTGGCCGGGACACGGAGCGACCTGCCTCGCCCTGAGCGACCTCGACAACTACGGGCGTCTGAGCTGCTACTGGTGGGAAAACGGGAAGGCTCACAAGGAGCCCGGCCTGGAAGCGTATTTTCCTACGGCGACGTGGCCGGAGTAATGCCCGATTCGTGAGTGTATGGGCGCTGGTCGGTGCGAAGTACCAATCCGGCAATCCCACCGCCGACAGAGTCCTCGGCGCGCAGAGAGCCCGAAATGCGGGCACGGCGGATGGTACACCCGGGGCACTCTGCGGTTCGGCGTACCATCCCCGAGGGCAGCGGCGTTGCCCCGCAAGGCCCCTTCGGCTCAAGTCCTCCGGCGACTCACCGATAAAGCGTGCTGCCGGCCGGGCGGCGCACAGTTCTCGCCGGCGGTGCCGGTCAATCCCACCGTGTGGTCTACATGAGGTACCTCTTATGAGCATGCTTATAACCTGGGAGCCGAGCCTGAGCGTAGGTGTCGAGAGCATCGATAAACAGCACCGGCGCCTGGTGGATATGGTGAACGATCTGCACACTTCCATGCTTGCCGGCCACGGGCAGGACGCGCTTGGAAAAATTCTCTCCGGCCTCGTCGCGTACACGCACGAGCACTTCCGCCACGAAGAGCAGCTGATGCGCACGCACGGGTATCCCACGTCCGACGTGCACTTCAAACAGCACCGGGAGCTGGAGAAGACGGTCCAGGAGTTCGGCACCCGCTTCGCGGAAGGTAAGGAGCGGATCAGTATCGAACTCTCGCGGTTCCTCAAGGACTGGCTCACCCATCACATCATGCGCACCGACAAGGAGCTGGGGAAGTTCCTGCAGGCCGCGGCCGCTTAGGCGGTCCGAGGTGTCCCCGGGGCTCCGGGGGGCGGGTTAAGGATCTGACGTCGCTATTGAGCGGTTGAGGTACGGGGCGTCGGGGGCGCCCGGCCCCGTATCCCACCGCAGACCTTCCTCAGAAATTCGCACGCCGAAAGCGGCCGGTCTCCAGGAAGCTTGCCACCTGCCGGGCGACCGCAGCGGACCACAGCATGCTGGAGTGAGTCACCGGCAGGGTGACATGGTCCTGTGCCTCGGGCGCCAGGGTTTCGGCTACCGTTACCGTCCCGTCATTGGGGGCAGGCAGCCCCGGCACCAGGGCTCCCAGGCCTATGCCCCTGCTCCCTGCGATCACTCCTAGCGGTCGTTCCCGGGGCCATGCGGGCCTGCCGTCCAGGAGCTGGCGGCCCTCAATGCTCCTGCCCAGGAGCCAGCGCAGCCAGCGGGTTGCACTCAGGCGCCGCGCCACGTGGCTGCCGTTGTGCGGGGTGCCCAGGGTGACGACGCGGCCCGGGCGCTGGCCGGGATGGCGGTGGAAGAGTTGGTTGACAACCAAGCCCCCCAGGCTGTGGCAGACCAGGTGGATCTCTTCAGCGCGCAACCCAGCCAGAAAGAGGTGCAGGCGATCAGCGCTGGCGGGAATGTCGGCCCTGACGGTGGCATAGGAGAAGCGGCGGATGACATGGCCGCGGCGGCGCAGGGAGCGGTCCAGGAGAGCCATGCTCCAGCCACCGAGATACAGGCCGTGGACCAGAACCACCGGCGTTTGCCGCGGGGAGTCGTGAGCGGACATCCGGCTTGTTCGGCGGGAGCTGTCGCCGGTGCTTCGGCCTACCAGGAATCCCTGCGCCTGGAGGTGCGCAGGCGAGGCAGGATCAGCCCCACCAGGAGGCCGCCTCCCAGTACCCCGGCTCCCGCCAGGAACCACTGGCGGTGGGCGCCGTCGGCCAGTCGGCGGTTCTCCTGGCGCAACTGCCGTACCTCTGCTTCCAGGCCGGCCGTGCCCGCGCTCAGGGTGTGCTCGACCGCCTTCTTCTCGGCGCTCAGACGCTTGATCAGCTCAAGGTGGCGGGCCTCGTCGCTCTTCAGCTTCTCCAGGCGCTGAGTAAGCTCCCCGAGCCGATCGCGGGCCGCAGGCTGGTCCATCAGAAAGCGGCTGAGCACCCAGCCCTCGGTACCCTCCCCGTCACGAACGTGGACGAAGTCGCCCGCCGCCGGCTCGTCCAGTACGACCAGGGGGGTGCCGCTGGGAATTGTCCGGATCAGCTTCTTGTCTTCGGCCGGACCGCTGCGCAGGCTGATGATGAGCTGGTCGCTTACGTAACGGGTGGTCTGCGCCTGGGCCGCCGCCGACAGTCCAGCAAGCACGAGTATCAGTATTGCCCAACGCAAAGGTACTCCCCCGAAAAGCCCCGCACACTGCACCTTAGTATTACATAATCGCGAGGTTTTCCAGGAACTGCTGTGTGCAGCTTGCCCAGGAATAGCTCTCGGCGAAGGACCGGCAGCCATCGGGCTTGACCGACAGTGCGAGTGCCGCGGCGCGGCCCAGGTCTTCGTCGAGGTAGCCGTTCTCGCCGTTGCGGATAAGGTCCTCGGGCCCGGGAACCGGATAGGCCGCTACGGGTACGCCGCAGGCCATGGCCTCCAGCAGCACCAGCCCGAAAGTATCCGTGAGGCTGGGAAAGACCATCACGTCGGCTGCGGCCACGTGGCGAGCCAGCTCCTCGCCCATCTTGTAGCCGGTGAAGCGGGCTTGCGGATGATGGCGCCTGAGATCGGCCAGCGCCGGTCCGTCTCCCACCACGTACTTGGTTCCGGGGCAGTCCAGGCGCAGGAAGGCTTCAATGTTCTTCTCTACCGCCACGCGTCCGACGTACATGAAGAGGGGGCGTGGTCCGTCCAGGAACGATTTCTCCCGCGGACGGAACAGCTCGGTATCGACCCCGCGGCTCCAGGTGGCCAGGTGGGTGAAGCCCCGCCGGGTCAGGGTCTGACGCATGGAGGAAGTCGCTACCATGGTGCGGATGGCCGGACCGTGGAACCAGCGCATGAAGGTGTAGCTAAGCTCCAGGGGTACGGGCGCACGCAAGCGCACGTATTCCGGAAACCGGGTGTGGTAGGAGGTCGTGAAGCCCATGCCCCGGCGCAGGCACCAGCGCCGCGCGGCCAGCCCCACCGGACCCTCGGTGGCGATGTGTACCGCTTCAGGCTGAATCTCCTGCAGCCGCCGCGCCACGCCCGGCCCGGCCCGCAGGGCCAGGCGGATCTCGGGATAGGTAGGGCAGGCAATGGTCCTGAAGCGGGACGGCGAGAGCACCTCGACCCTGTGACCCCAGTGCTCCAGCAGCGCGGTGGTCTGGGCCAGTGTTCTGACGACCCCGTTAACCTGCGGGAACCATGCGTCCGTCGCTATCACAATCTGCATCGGCCTGTCTTTCGTCAAGCAGGATGGCGCTCTCGTCCGCCCAGTGAATGAGGCGCAGCCTGCCGTCGGACTCCTCGGCCAGGGCCGTGCAGCTCTCGACCCAATCCCCCGTGTTGCCGCAGACGATGCCGTCGTACTCGGCAATGGCGGCGTGGTTTCCCGGGATGTAGACGACCTGGGTGCCATTGCGGGCCTTCTTCATGACCAGGCGCACCAGGTCGTTGTTGATCTGAGGCCAATGCCGGCCCGAACGCAGCTTCCAGCAGTCGATGATGTCACCGACCAAGTACAGGTACTTCGACTCGGTGTGGCGCAGGAAGTCCAGAAGGAGCCCGGTCTTCGCGTCGCGGGTGCCCAGATGCACGTCCGAGATCCAGATACTGCGGTACGCTAATGCCTGCATGGGCCGGCGCTCCCGTGTGATGCACTCGGGACCTACGGTATACAGGCGCTTTGTGAACCGGAGGTTTCACTTCTGTGATGCTTTGCCGAAATGCGCCACAATTGCGGCCGGCGGGGCGGCTTGTTTATGGTTTGGTTGCCGTTTCATGAAACCTACATGAATAGGCCCTATGTTCGGTGTGCTGTCCCCATGCGGCAGACTTGGGCGGCGGTTGAAGAGCGTGGCCACCCAGGGCGGCGAAAGGCGGAGCAAATGAACCAGCAGGAAGACTTCATGGCCAAGCCTGGGGGTACCGGGCTCGTCCGGGTGTGGAATGCCCTGCGGTGCTCGCTGGCGGGATTCGGCTCCGCCTGGCGTTACGAGGCGGCGTTCCGCCAGGAGCTGGCCCTGTTTGTTGTGCTTGCGCCCCTGGCATTGTGGCTCGGCCACACCGGTCTCGAGCGTGCGCTGCTCGTGGGCGCGCTGGTGCTGGTGCTGGTCGCCGAGCTGCTGAACACCGCCGTCGAGTCGGTCGTCGACCGCATCGGCTCCGAGCACCACCTGCTATCCAAGCGGGCAAAGGACATAGGCTCGGCCGCGGTGTTCCTGTCCCTGGTCAATGTGGCCGTGATCTGGGGTCTGGTGCTGTGGGGGTAAGCGTCTGATGGAGAAGATTCGCCACGGGGTACTCGGGGGGCACGGGGCTTAAGTAGGTGCACGACGGGCGATGCAGCGAGGATGGGGTTGGTCAAATCGAGCCGGCGCCGCGTCGGTGGCTACACTCCCTGCCCCTGAAGCGACCGGTTTCTTAATGTCGCAGCGGTGGGGCCTTGGGGCTGCCGCGGCTCAGCAGCAGGGCCTCGGCGTCCACCGCGTCGAAGGCGTAGCTGCGGTTGCAGAACTCGCAGGTGACGGCTATGTGCCCTTCCTTTTGCAGGATGTCCTCGATCTCCGCACGCCCGAGGCTGCGCAGCACCGCCTCGATGGTCTCCCGGGAGCAGGTGCATCCGAAGGTGGTGCGCTCCGGCTCGAAGACCCGCACGTCCTCTTCGTGGAACAGCCGGTGCCGTACCTCCTGCACTGCCAGGTCCAGCAGCTCCTGCTCGGTGATGGTCGCGGCCAGGTGGGTCACACGGTTCCAGGCATCCGCATCCCGGCGGGGGCCGGGAATGCTCTGCAGCAGCATGCCGGCGGCACGAATCCCGTCGCACGCTAGCCACAGCCGGGTGGGAAGCTGCTCCGATTGGGCGAAGTACGTCTCGATTGCGTGGGCCAGGCTAGGGCCGGCCAGAGACACCATGCCTTGATAGCGCTCCCGCGCTTGCCTTGGATCGATGGTTATGGTCAGTCGCCCCGGACCGCACATCTCCTCCAGCGGTCCGGCCTGCACCTCCCCCTGCCAGCGTGCCAGGCCGCGCAGACTCCGCCGGCTGGAGCACCGGGCGACGAGCATGTGCAGCGGTCCGGCCGCCTGGACCTGTACGATCAGCGAGTCGTGGGCCTTGATGCTGGCACTGAGCAGGGCTGCGGCGGCGAGCATCTGGCCCAGCAGCCCGGCCACCGGCTCCGGGTATGCATGGGTGTCGCGAACGGCCTTGAAGGCTGCATCCAGGTGCACCAGCTCGCCCCGAACGGCGTTGGCCTCGAACAGGAAGCGCTGCAGCGTGTCCCGTGAAGGCATTCCCGTCACGACGCGGCGAAGCGTCGCGCGTCGTCGCCGGCATAGCCGGCTACCGTGCCATCCACCGCCGCGGTGGTCTTGATGCGCTGTACCACCTCGCCGAGCTGTGTCCCGGGAAAGGCGCAGGTCATCTCGGTGTTGGGCATGGCGGTACGCACCCGGCTGAGCATGCAGCCTACGCTGACGGCTGCCTGCCCCTGCTCCTTGGCAATGGCTACGATGTGACACTGCGGCTTGCCCTCGAAGCGCAGGCCGGGCAAGGCATCGGAGAGGACCATGGCCTGCTTGGCGTTGACCCGCAGAAAGACCACGTCCGGGTTTACGGGGGTCTGCGCCAGGGGGCCATAGATGACGTACTGATAGGGCTCCTGCACGGCCGGGATCTGCGGAAAGATCTCCGGACTCACCCAGCCTGCGCCTACCAGGGCAGCCACGTCACTCTTGTCCCCGACCTCTGCGAGCGTCTTGAAGCCATGGGTAACGCTGCCCACGCTGCAGTTTGCGTGATCCGCGGCGACGGTCGAGAAGGTCCTGGTGCCGGCCTTCATCCAGAACACGCATCCCGCAGGTACCCGGCCGGTGCGTCCGTCCGGGGTGATGGGCGGCATAGGATCAACGAAGGGCGCGGCGCCAGCCACCGGATCCTGCGAGAACGTAATGGCCAGGGGAGGATTCTGCAGCCCCAGAGAGGCAATCAGATCGTGTGCGAGCTGCGCGTAGTCTTTCTGGGCCATGGTCAAGGCTCCTTGTAGGGGATGAAAGTGCTTTATGGGGGGCCGTGCTTCACGCCTGCGAGCACGAATGCTTATAGTCGGTAACCTGGGTAAGCTCTGCAACCCCGAAATGTCGGGCGGATTGCACGACTCAACCCGCCAGCCCTGCCAGCCCGATCTGGCCGCACTTGCGCCCGGCCAGGCGGCAGGCAAGATCCAGGCTCTCGTCCAGGGGCCGGCCCTGAAGCCGGGCGTGGATCACCCCGGCGTTGAAGACGTCACCGGCGCCAAGAGTCTCCAGTAGCCGGGGGGGCGGATAAGCGGGGCTCGCGCAGGAGCCGCCGGCCGGATCCAGTGCCCAGGCCCCCGCGTCGCCCCAGGCGCAGACCAGGATGCCGCGGGGAGCCTGCGGCTGCATGATCCGGAGCAGATCGGCGGCGCTCTTCACTCCCAGGCCCTGCGCATACTGGCGCGAGAACAGCAGCAGATCGGCCAGCGGAAAAAGAGACTCGATGCCGGGACGTGGCTTCTCCACCTCCACGGATACGGGGGTGCCGGGGTGGGTGAGGCGGACGTGCTCCAGCATGCGGCGGGTATCCGGCACGTTTCGGCCCTCGAAGTGCAGCCAGTCGAAGCCCTTCAGCCCGATGCGGGCGAAGTCGGCGGAGCTCAGCTCTGGCAGGTCCCGGTAATGGACGATTGTGCGCGTGCCGGTATCCCGGCTGACCGTCACGTAGGAGGTGGGCACCGTGCCCGTGGGAACACGCGTGCACGATGCCGTGTCCACGCCCGCCTGCTCCAGATCGTCCAGGATGAACCTGCCGTCGGGTCCGGATGCTACGGTGCCGGCCCAGGCGCAGGCGTGCCCGAGCTGGCTCAAGACCGTCAGGGTATTGGTGACGTTGCCGCCACGCGCCCGGCGCTGGGCCAGTGCGCGCACCTCGGCGTCTTCGGGCGGGTAGCACTCCACCGTGTTGATGATGTCCAGGGTCGCAATGCCGGTACCGAGGATCCGCGCCATTGTCCGTCTCTCGCCCTGGATGCCAGGCGGGGCAATCCATGCTAGTTTACCGTGGACTTTGCTCAATAGGTCGTGAAGAGGGATGCCCGTGAACTACTCCACCCCCCAGCAAGCCGAGGCCGTGTTCTACCAGGCGTTGGAGCGCGCCGACCTGCCGGCCATGTTGTCCGTATGGGCCGAAGACGACACCGTGGCCTGTGTCCACCCGCTGGGCTCGCGGCTTCAGGGGCGGGAGGCGGTGCGGGAAAGCTGGCGGCGGATCCTGTCCAACGGCAGCCGCATGCGCTTCCGTATCACCGATGCGACTTACTCCCAGGGGCCGGACATCGCGGTTCACGTGGTCCACGAGAACATCACCCTGGGGGACGGGCGCACCTCTCTGGTCATTGCCACCAACGTCTTCAAGCGGACCGGAGACGGCTGGCGCATGATTCTGCACCACGCCTCTCCTGCGCCTGCCGGTCGCGAAGCGGCGGCTCCGCCGGAGCCTGAAGCCAAGGTCCTGCACTAGGGCGACACGTCGAGCATCCGCTGCAGGGCTTGGCGCGCGTAGGGGGCGTCGCTCTCGGGCACCCGGATGCGGTTTACCACCTTGCCCTCCACCAGATTCTCCAGGGTCCACAGCAGATGCTGGGGGTCGATGCGGAACATGGTGGAGCACATGCACACGGTGGGTGCCATGAACTGCACGACCTTGCCCTCATGCTGGTGCTGCTCGTGCAGGCGATTGACCAGATTCAGCTCGGTCCCCACCAGCCAGCGGGTGCCCGGGGGGGATTCCTTCACCGTCTTGACGATGTACTCGGTGGAGCCCACCTCGTCCGACTTCTGGCAGACCTCGAAGCTGCACTCGGGATGGGAGACCACCCGCCCTTCCGGGTGCTGGGCGCGGAAACGGTCGATGTGCTCCGGCCGGAACATCTGGTGCACTGAGCAGAAGCCCTTCCACAGAATGATACGGGCCTTGCGGATCTGCTCCGCGGTGAGTCCCCCCATGGGCTGGTCGAAGTCCCACTCCACCATCTCCTCCAGCGGGATCCCCATGCGGAAGCCGGTGTTGCGCCCGAGATGCTGGTCGGGGAAGAACAAGACCTTCTCGCGCTGCGAGAAGGCCCATTCCAGCACGTGCCGGGCGTTGGTGGAGGTGCAGACGATGCCGCCATGGCGCCCGCAGAACGCCTTGAGATCCGCCGCCGAGTTGATGTAGGTGACTGGCGTCACCGCCTGGTCCGGGTCCAGCACACTGGCAAGCTCGCGCCAGGCGCGCTCGACCTTGGGCAGACTGGCCATGTCGGCCATGGAGCAGCCCGCGGCCAGATCCGGCAGAATGGCGACCTGGTCCGGCCGCGACAGGACGTCGGCCACCTCGGCCATGAAGTGCACGCCGCAGAAGACGATGTACCCGGCCCGGGAAGCCGCTGCCTGGCGGGACAGCTTCAGGGAGTCCCCCGAGAAATCGGCGTGGCGGAAGACCTCTTCGCGCTGATAGTGGTGGCCCAGGATGACGAGCCGCTCGCCGAGGGCCGCCTTGGCGGCCTCGATACGCTCGTCGCAGGTCGCTTCGTCCATTCCGGCGAAGCTCTCAATCGCCAGGGCGGTGCTTGCCATCTGCGTGTCGCAACCTCCGGATCAACAGGGCCCGTTCCGGGCACAGACTAAGATACCCCAGCGTTCCAATCAACTACTGGCGGGCTTGTGGACCCGTATGCCCAGCTCCAGGAGCTGGGCGGTCTCCACCGGCGCCGGCGCGGAGGTCAGGGGACAGGTGGCGGTCTGGGTCTTCGGAAAAGCGATGACCTCGCGAATGGACGCCGCCCCGGTCATCAGCATGGCCACCCGGTCCAGGCCGAAGGCGATGCCGCCGTGGGGCGGACAGCCATACTTCAGGGCGGTGAGCAGGAAACCGAACTTTTGCTCGGCCTCCTCGGCCGTGATGCCTAGAATCTTGAACACCGCCTTCTGCATCTCCGAGCGGTGAATACGGATGGAGCCGCCGCCCAGCTCGGTGCCGTTGAGCACCAGGTCATAGGCCCGCGACAGGGCCGCGTGCGGACTTGCCTCCAGCTCCTCGATGCTGTCCACCAGCGGCGCGGTAAAAGGATGGTGAATGGCGTACCAGCGGCCCTCCTTGTCATCGCGCTCGAACATGGGGAAGTCCACCACCCACACCGGGCGCCAGCCGTGCTCCACCAGGCCCAGATCCTCGCCCAGCTTCAGGCGCAGGGCCGCAAGAGACTCGTTGACCACCGTGCGCTTGTCCGCCCCGAAGAAGATCAGATCCCCGTCCTGGGCGCCGGTACGGCTGAGCACGGCCTCCACCGCCTGGTCGGGAAGGAATTTGAGGATTGGTGACTGCAGCCCTTCCCGGCCCTTGGCCAGGGCATTGACCTTCACATAGGCCAGGCCCCTGGCACCGTAGATGCCCACGTAGCGGGTGTACTCGTCGATCTGCGAACGCGGCAGCGTGCCGCCGCCCGGCACCCGCAGCGCGGCCACCCGCCCACGGGGATCCTTGGCCGGACCGGCGAAGACCTTGAACTCGACCTCGCCCATGACGTCACCCAGATCCACCAGCTCCAGCGGGATGCGCAGGTCAGGGCGATCGGTGCCGAAGCGGCTCATTGCCTCTTGGTAGGTCATGCGCGGGAAGGGATCGGGCAACGGGATCTCCAGCACGTGAGCGAACAGATCCCGCACCATGGCCTCCACCAGGTCCATGAGCTGGCCCTCCTCCATGAAGGAGACCTCCATGTCGAGCTGGGTGAACTCCGGCTGGCGGTCGGCCCGCAGATCCTCGTCGCGGAAGCAGCGCACGATCTGGTAGTAGCGATCGAATCCGGATGTCATCAGCAGCTGCTTGAAAAGCTGGGGCGACT
>CAYWTP010000111.1:0-10427 GCA_964461215.1 uncultured Ectothiorhodospiraceae bacterium
CACCGACGCGTTCCGCATCAGCCGCAATATCCGCTACACGGCGCTGGCCCTAGCGCTGGTACTGTCCGCATTGAGCGGCGTCGCGGCCTTCGAGTGGATCAGTCCCATCGGCATGCTGCATCGCGAGCTGATCTTCGGCGTCGGCCTGGGCTGGACCGCCGTTCTGGGCGTGTTCCTGTTCGACCTGCTGGTGCTGCGTCATGGCTGGTGTGGCCACCTCTGTCCGCTGGGCGCGTTCTACGCTCTGGTGGGCAAGGTGGCACAGCTCCGTATCCGGTTCGATGCGCCCACCTGCACGCATTGCGGCGAATGTGCGAAGGTTTGTCCGGAACCGCAGGTGCTGAACCTCAAGGAGGCGACCGCCAGCGGGATGATCGCGTCCGGGGAGTGTTCCAATTGCGGACGCTGTATCACCGTCTGTCCCGAGGACACGCTCCACTTTGACCTGCGCCAGTGGATACGCAACAGGGGACAATCCACCACCGGTGAGACACACCACCATAGGAGTGCAGCATGAAAACCATTCATTTCTTCGCCTGCATCGGCCTGATGGGCGCGGCCGCCGGATGCGCTTATGCAGCCAGCGCGATGGACGAATTGAACAAAGGACCGAGCGTGTTCGATACGCCCACCCCTCACAAGTTCGCCTACAGCGAAGTCAAGGCCGGCGACAGCAAGGTGCTGCCCCGGGCCTGGAAGGGTGCACCACCTCAGATCTCGCACAGGATCGACAAATACCTGCCGATCACCGGCGATGACAATCAGTGCATCGAGTGTCACGACAAGCCCGAGCTCATCGGCAACAAGGAGACCTCTAAGAGGCCGATGCCGGCCTCCCACTATGCCACGAAGGATCTCGAAGAGGTCTCCGGCGCGCGCTACAACTGCCTCCAGTGCCACGTGCCCCAGGCCAACGCCAAGCTGCTGGTAGAGAACACCTTCGGCAAGAAGCGGTGAGGAAGGCGCTACGATTTGCGCCTCTGCGCGAGCACTCTTAAGAAATTTCCTCCCGCCAAGACGCTAAGACGCAGAGGGTAAAGACCTGCTTGCCCCAACGTAGGAGCGAGCTTGCTCGCGAAAGGGCCTGCGGCCTTGCGGTTCGCCAGCAAGCTGGCTCCACGTGGGGTTATCCCCGAGGAAGTGGCGACAGTATCGTAGCCCGGATGAAACAGCGTGTAATCCGGGAGGGTTCACCGCCGCGCTTCCCCGGATTCCACTTCGCTGCATCCGGGCTACGTGCTTCACATTATTGCCCGTGCACCGGCACCAGCCACTGAACCGGGTACTTCTGCCGCAGGCTCCTGAAATATTCCGTCTGCTTCTCGGAAATCAAAGCCTGGCGCACTCGATCTTCGATCTGGGCAAGGGATTTCTGCGACCCAGGCTTGCGGTCGATGATCATCACCAGATGAAACCCCTTGGGCGTCTCGATGACTTCACTGACCTCATTGTCCTTGAGTTTGCTCAAGGCCGCTTCGATCCGGGGAAAGCCGGTGCCTCCCGCCAGCCAGCCCATGTCGCCGGCCTGGCGCCTTCCGACCGGATCGATGCTGAGCTGCCCGGCGAGCTCGAACAAGCTCTCGCCCCGAAGGATACGGTTCCGCACGGCCTGGGCCTCTTTCCTCGTGGCGAGTACAATCTGGCCAACGTGCCGCAGCTCCGGCACCTGCCCCAGCTCAGGGTGTTTATGGAAGAAATCGGCGACGGCCGACTCGCCCGGGATCCACTCTCGCTCCTTAGTATCCAGCAACGCTTTGGACAAGAGTAGCTGCTTGTAGTCTTCGACCTCACGCCTCACGTCGATACCCTGGGCGGTGGCGGCCAGGGCTCCCAGACGCAGCTCGGCCAGGTCCTCCACCGCCTGCGCGGTCTTCTCGCCGCTTTCTGCTTGTGCCGGCCCGGATCGATCCCGGATCTCGCCATACCGGATGCTGATTCCCTCCCCGTCGGCCAGGATCGTGCCGTCCACGGCACCGGCCATTCGATCGGGATAGATGCGGTACTTGTAACGGCGCTTCAGGTCGTCGAAGGTCCGTTGCTTGCGACCCTTGAAGAGGCCGGCAAGATAGCTCGCACGCGCAGCGGCCAGTGCATCCGGGACAGCCTCGTACTTCTCCTTCAATTTGCGCTCCACTGCCCGGGGAATGGTCAGACTGTCGCGCAGGCTGTCCAGATACCGACGGTAGAGCATTCCCTCCCGATAGCGCGCGAGCTCGTCCACAAAATCCGTCCGCTTGTCGAGTCCCTCGCGCTGTGCCTCCAGGCGAAGCAGCGCCGCGTCCACCAGGCGAATCAGCATGTCGCCGCGCAGGGCGGCCTGCACGTCCTCGTCCATGGCAGGAAAGGCAGTGCCGAACGGTGCGCTGTTGATGGCGCTCTCTACCTGTGTGTCGGTGATCGTGGCTTCGCCGACGATGGCCAGGGCCTGCTCAGCCCACGCCGCGCGCGCGATTGCCGCCGACCCGAATATCAGCAGAAGCACCAGCGACCGGCTCAGCAAGCCGGACTTGCGAGTCGTCCGCGGCACGAAGCAGCGCAGCTCGTCTGTGGAATTCTTGGTCATGGTGAATCGCAATACGTGGGTTCCGAAAAAGCAGCAGGGGGCGCTGCCCCCTGCTCATAGCCTACGGTCGGATACTGCTGGGGCCGCTCACTGGCATTCGTTAAGGACTGACCGGCACGAGCCGGAGGGACCGCCGGCCGCAAGGACTGCAGCCGTCGAGCCTACAGGGATGGATGCACGGCGTGTCCCTGAGGCTCGTGGCGGTCAGGCCATCACACCAAGACCCCTGGCCGACCACGGATGTGTGGCCGCAACCGTTACATCTTCTGCTCCGGGATCTTGCCACCCAGATCCGGTGCCGAGGCGTGCATCCACGAGATCGCAGCGTCCAGATCATCCATGATGGACTTGCCTTTCCACTTCTTGTCCTTGGCAATCAGCGGTACGCCATGGTCATTGGTCTCATGACACGCCCCGCAGAGCAGCGGACCGTGGCTGCCATCGGGATTGTACTGCGCCGCCTGCTTGTAGGTGGTCATGTCGATGTTGGGCGTGACCGGATACAGGCCGTGAATGGACTCATGACAGGCCTGACAGGCAATACCGGCATGGCCTTTGGAGTAACGCATCAAGCTGTACTTGCCCGGCTGGTTGATTGGGAAAGCCACACCGCCCTGGCCTTCCACGTAAGGTGCCGCGTGACAATCCGCACAGTGGGGGGCACCGGCCGCAAGCCAGTAGTCGCGCCCGTTGCTGGCCGCATCGTAGGGCACGGCAGCCGCGCCGGTGGCACCAGGCGGCAGCTTCAGTGACTTCGGATCCACGCTGGGATTGGCCGACAGGATGGTGACGTTGATATCGCCATCCTCATCCTTGGAGACCAGCGGGCCGTCTCCCTTCATCGCGATCACGGCGATATCCGGGACGGTGCGCTTCTCCGCCCAGGTCAGCATGATCCCCGATTTCTTGGGGTTATCGTGTCCGCGGCGAGTCAGCACAACCTTCGGATCCATGTACTTCGCTTCGAGCTCCTCCATGTCCACGCCGATTGCCTCGGCGATCTCCCCCAGGGACTTGTTACGCAGCGTCTGTCCCTCCTGCTTGAAGGCCTGGGTGATATTGTCGCGCTGATAAAGCTCGCGGGAGAGCTGGTTGTGGCAGTTGGTGCACCACAGGCCCTTGCCGTGCTTGCCGTTACCAATCTGCGACACATTCTCCTGCAGCCACTTGCCGATGGCCGTCAGGTGCTCGGGCGTGCCGACGCCGTCGTTCTCCTTGTTCGGGTTGGAGTGCACGTCACGGCCCGCAAAGCAGCCGCCCTTGGTATCCCGGTTGTCGGATTTGGCGTAGGTGTTCTCACCTTTCGCGGTGATGGGATAGCCGTCCATGGAGCCATCCTGACGGTGCGAGGGATGGCAGCCGGCGCAGGAGCCGGTCCTGCCGAGCGAATCGGGCAGCGGGCGGTTTTGAAGATGGGCGTAGTGAATGGCCTGGCTCAGCGGCGGCAACGGCGTGTCGTCCGCGATCTTCCTGCCTTTGGTGGCCTCCTCCTCACCCTTGGACACAAGCACGCCGATCACGTTGTCGGCGTGGCATTTCTGACAGAGCACCGGATCGCGCCCGATGCGATTATCCTTGGAACGGCTGTTCGGATCGTACTTGGCCAGGAAGTGGGTGCCATTCTTCTCATCATGGATCTCCAGAATGGAGATCGACGTCGCCTTGAGGTTGGCCAGCCAGTCACTGGCGCCGATACCCTTCCAGAAGGCCTTCTCGGCCTTGTAGAGCTTGTACTTTCTGCCGTTGGCATTCTCGTTGGAATGGCAGTTGGAACAGTTCGGCACGTCGATGGGGTTGGTGCCGATAAAGGTGATAGGCTTGCCGCTGTGGCTGTCGAGGACGGGCTTGCCGGTGTCGGCGTCGACCAGGCTGACCCACGCCTGCTGGTAGGGCTGGATGTCGCTCTCCACCAGCGTCAGGAAGTCCTTGTTGGAGGCGCGGTCGGTAAACGGTGTCAACGGCAGGCCGAGTGCGTCCCAAATTCCCGGGTTGGTGAGCACGATTGGCACGTTGTCCAGCACCGGCGACTTGGTAAAGACGATGGTACCCTTCTCACCCGTGTAATGCAGGTGGCCGCCCTTCATGGGGCTGGGCACTGCGGCACCCGCAGGGCCGTTGTCCACCGGCACGGGGATCTCGATACCGACGCGCTTCTTCTCGCTGTCTTTGCTGGTGTGGTTGGGGTTCGACCCCTTCAGATCCTTGTAGACATACAGATGGTTGAAATAAGCGTTGGCAACGTTCTCCTTGTCACCGTACTTGCCGTCACCGTTCACGTCGTAGGGAACGTGCCAGTAGACCAGCTTGTTGCCTTCCGAGTAGGTGTTGTCCACGTGGCCGTAAGCGAGCTTCATCCGCTTGTCGCCGTCTACAAGCACGCCCGGATCATTGGGATCGGAGCCCAGCAGGACCGGCTTGTGGTCACCGGTGGCCGTCTTCACCACCTGGCTCTGAATGGAGTTGTATGGAGGCAGAACACAGCAATAGGAGAAATCGAACCCGGTACAGTGCATGCCGAGCTCGTAGTTGATGGTGATGTTGTAATCATTCTTTGGCTTCGTTGCTGCCGCCTGGGCGGTCGATAGTGCTGCGACCAGCAACACGGCACACCCGACGAAAGCCATGACGGCCCGCGAGCCGGTACTTGTCTTCATGAGACTTCCTCCTTCTTATCGACGTTTTGCGAATTGGATCCGCTCGGTTCTTTAGTCTGCCGTCGGTTTTGGAACACTAGGCAGTCTAGCCAAGAAGCCCCGCGATAGCGAGGCAAGGCATTGATCCAGGCCATGATAAAACCCATGGGTCGCAAGCCTGGCAGCGCCGGTCCTGACAAGCCGTTTGCACGATGTGCAACGGCCCCGTTCAATCACCGGCTGCCGACCATTGTCATTGCCGCCTCTCGGCCCGTGTCGGCGGGCGCGCCGGCACGGCGCAGGCGAAGCGCGTTGAAGACCACGAGCAACGAGCTGGCCGACATGCCAATGGCAGCAAGCCACGGAGGCACCAGCCCGAAGGCGGCAGCCGGAACGGCCAGCGCGTTGTAGGCGAACGCCCAGAGCAGGCTCCGGCGAATGTTGTGCCGCGTTTCGCGCGCCAGCACGATTGCCGCCGGCAGCGCATCAAGGCGGTTGTTCAGCAGCACGATGTCGCTGCTCGCATTGGCCAAGTCCGTGGCTTCCGACAGCGACGCGGAGGCATCCGCATGCGCAAGCGTGGCGGCATCGTTGAGCCCATCACCCAGCATCAGAACCCGACGTCCTCGTCTCTGGCACTCGGTCAGCCACCGGAGCTTGTCCCGCGGCGACATGTCTGCGCGGATCTCGTCGGCGCCGATCCGCATTCCCAGGCCGCGGACGCTCGCCTCACCGTCGCCACTCACAATCGCAACCTGCGCAATACCCAGCTTCTTCAAAGACACAACCAGGTTCTCGGCGCCGCTGCGCAGAGTGTCGCTGAATGCCATCACTGCTTGTATGCCGGCGGAGCTGCTCAGCAGAGACACCGAATGTCCGTCTTTGCGGTACCGGTCAACGACACGCTGGATGTGCGGCCCGAGCGGCCCTGGGCAGACATATGAAACGTTGCCTAGCCGCCATTCGATGCGCTGGAGCCGACCAAGCAGGCCACCGCCCGGCGTGTTGTCCACCATCTCGGCCTGGTGTACCGGGGTCGGGCGCTCGGCCCGCAGCGCACGGGCGATGGGATGCTCGGACCAGCACGCAAGAGCGGCGGCCCGCTCCAGGCATTCCTCCGCCGAGTAGTCCCCGGTTGCCGTGACTTCGACCAGGGAGGGTTGCCCCACCGTCAGAGTGCCGGTCTTGTCGAGCGCCACGGTGTCGACCCGCGCCAGGGCGTCCAGAGCACTCATGCGCAGGGGCAGCACCCCTATTTCGATCAGCCGCCCGGCGCTCACGGCAAGAGCGACCGGCGCGGCCAGAGCCAGCGCGCAGGGGCAGGTCACAATTAGCACGGCGATGGTATTGCGCAGCCAGAGCGCCGGATCCACGTAGATCCAGACAGTGGCTGTTCCCAGGGCAATGAGCAGCACCGCCGTCACGAACCAGCGTGCCGCCCGGTCGGCCAGCAGCGCTACCCGCGGACGTTGCTCAAGGCCATGGTCGACGAGCCTGCGGATTTGCTCGAGGGTGGTTCCCTCGGCAGTCTGGGTTACCTCAATGGTTATCGGCTGCTCACGGTTCACCGATCCTGCCAGAACTGCCTCGCCGGGGGCGTGCACCACCGGCTGGAACTCCCCCGTTATCACGGCCTCGTCAAAGCTGCTCGTGCCCTCGGCAATCACGCCATCAACCGGTACGGTCTCGCCGGGCAGCACGCGTACGGCGTCCCCGGCGGCAAGGTCAATCACAGGAGTCTGCCGCCACGCTCGATCACCGCCGCCCCGGCTGCGCGCGGTCCGGGGAGTGGCGCGCGCCAGCCGATCAAGGCGCTCCGCGGCCTGGGTTCTACCGCGGGTCTCCCAGTGCCGGGCCAGCAGCACCAAGGCCACGAACATGGCGATTGAGTCGAAGTAGACGTCTCCGCGTCCCGTGAACGTGGCGTACCCACTGCTCAGGAAGGCCATTGCCAGACCGAGCGCAATCGGCACGTCCATCCCCAGCCGCCGGTTCTGCAAGTCCCGCCACGCGCCGGCCCAGAAGTCCTGAGCGGGATAGACCAGCAGGGCCGCAGTAGCGAGCAAGCTGGTATAGCGGCCCACCTGCACCCACAGGGGCAGTTTGCCTTGCGCGTCGGGCTGGCCCATCACGTAGGATCCGATGGAGAAGTGCATCACCATCATGCCCACCACGGCCGCAAACAGGAGCCGTTCCACACTGCGCCGGCGCCGCACCGCCAGCAGCTTCTCGCTATGGCTGGCGTCATACGGATGGGCGACGTAGCCGATGGCGGCGATGGCAGCGAGGATCTCGCTCAGCCGCGTGGCCTGGGGGTCCCAGCGGACCCGCATGCGCTGCGTGCTGCCGTCTATATGCACATCCAGAACACCTTCCCGCCGACGCAGATGGCGCTCGTTCAGCCACAGGCAGGCCGGGCAGCGAATATCCTCCAGCAGCAGCGACGCCTCCTTCCACGTACCGCCGCAGTGGACGAAGCCCTTCTGGATCTCCGCGCGGTCGTAGATCTCCAATTGTTGGAGAAGATCCGGAATCGCCGCGTTCGTGGTCCGGCCCGCAGCGTCCGCGCGGTAACGGTAGTAATCAGCGAGGCCCGCTTCCACGATGGTGCGGCACACGTGATAGCACCCGGGACAGCAGAACTGCCGGCTCTCGCCGAGCACCTCCATCCGTCCTACGGCTTCCGTGTCGGACGCCGGCAAGCCGCAATGAAAGCAGGATGCAGCCGATGCGCTGCCCGCCCCCATCGCCGACGGCCCTGCGCTGGCAACGAGAACGTCCATCAGCCGTGCGGGCTAATTGCCACCCGCACCTGCATCACCTTCCGATGCTTGCTCATGGGCCGACGCGGGCGCGGCATAGTACGCCGCCAGTGCCTCGATTTCATCGTCCGTCAGAGCCTCGGCAATCAGCCGCATCCGCGAGTAGATATCGTTGACGCGGTCGCCTTCCTTCAGCTCCGTCATGGTCGTGACGAAGTAGTCGAGGGCCTGGCCGGATATCGCCGGGGTGTCCCTCTTGCCACCCTCACCATCACGGCCATGGCAGCTGGCACAGGGCTTGATCATGCGTTTCTCATCGCCCTGAAACACCAGACTGAGCGTAGCCTCGTCGGCCCGTGACTGCCGCGGCGGCGCAGGCAGGGACGCATAGAACGCACTCAAATCCGCCATTTCCTGCTCATCCAGCTTGCGAGCGCGCTTGCTCATGTCCTTGTTCTCCCGGCTGTCCTCCTTGTAGTCGACAAGCTGCTTGAAGAGATAGCTGGCAGGCTGACCGGCCAGAACCGGGTTCACGGGATCCTTGGAGACGCCTTCGGTACCGTGGCAGCGCTGGCACGACTCAGCGAGCGTGCGGCCCTTCTCTATGTCGCCGGAGGCCAGCAAGGCACGCGTCGGAGCATCAAAGGCGACCGTCGATGAGGGCTCCGCATAGACCCGTGGGACCCAAACCATGGCTATGGTCATGCCGATGAGTGTTGCCCGCTTCATCGTCATACCCCCCACGGCGTCGTGCCGTACGTATCCAGCAGGAAGAACTGCGCTATTGGGTACCCATAGCTGGTTATCATGTAGATCAATAGAATCCAGTTCCACAAGGCAAAGCCGTTCAGCACCTTGGGCAGCCTCAGCACGGGATGAATGGGCTCGGCATAAGCAACGCTGCGATCCGCCTCAGCCGTGCCGGCATGGCCGCGAAGCAAGTTGAGCACCAGCATCAGGCTGGACAACACCAGGATGGCGCCGCCGACAATCATCCAGATCTCATTGGGTATCCACTCGGCGACCAGCGGCGAATCATAGGGTGTGGAAGAGATGCGCCGGGGCTGGCCCAGCAGGCCGAGCACGTGCCACGGGATCGTCAGTATCACTATCCCCACGAACCAGAGCCAGATCTGGGACCGCACCATCGCGCCGGAGCGGGGCTGCCTTCCGGTCATCTTTGGCCACAGGTGGTAGGCGATGCCGAAGTATAGAATGCCGACCGTGCCGCCGAAGATGAGGTGGAAATGGCCGGTTATCCACTGCGTGTTGTGCACCAGGGTGTTCATGGCATAGCTGGCATTGATCACCCCGCCGAACCCGCCCAGCGTCAGCAGCAGCAGGCCCAGGCCCGCCGAGAGCACCAGAGGGTCTTTCCACGGCAGCGCCCCGATCCACCCGAACAGCCCCTTGCCGCCGCGCAGGCGTCCGGAAACCTCCAGCGAGGCAATGACGGTAAATCCGGTCAGCAGGGTTGGAAGAACGACGAGAAAGGTCCCAAACATGTGCAGAAATTTCCAGCCGGCAGCCTGGAAAGGATCCATGAACAGGTGGTGGAAGCCGATCGGCACGGAGATGACCATGAGCATAATGAACGCAATTCGGCCCATCTCGTCGCTGAACAGCCGGCCACCCGCAGCCTTGGGCAGCAAGGTGTACATGGCGATGTATGCGGGAAACAGCCAGAAATACACGATGGCGTGAAGCGTCCATGAGAACAGCGTCCTGGCCAGACCGACGTCCACCGTATCGATGATCCCCAATGACCACGGAATGAGCTGGAAGATGTCCTCGATGGCCACACCCAGGCTGGTCCACAGCCACATGGTGGCATTCGCCACATTGCCGAACATAACCAGCGGCACCGGCTCGCCTGGATGTGCCTTCTTCCACGCCAGGGTCATCATGATCATCTGCACACACCAGACCCAGGACCCGACGACCAACAGCGCGGCGCCGATATACAGCAAGGGATTGGCCTTTATCGGCGGGTATAAGGTGTACATGACCGATGCCTGTCCCGTCAGCAACACCACGGCTGCCATCAACACGCCGATGATAGCGAGCCAGAAGCCAAACCAGGCGAACGGCAGATTCCACACAGGCTGCTTAAGACTGGTGACCGCCGTGTAGTAGCCGAACCCCATGATCACGAAGGTCGACATCACATAGGCCGTCAGGACACCGTGGGTAGTCACGGAGGCGAAATACAGCACCGGACTTATGAATTCAGGAGGCAGCATTCCGGCGCGCTCGGCAACCTGATACAAGCCCAACAGGGCCGCCACGAATAGTGCGGCGAATCCGACCCAGAAATTCGCCAGGCTGAGTCGTCCTGCGCTCGCCTCGTTCATCAGCTTGTCCCTCCTCTTACCGGAACAACAACCACGCGCGACCACATGTGATCGTGGCCCAGCCCGCAGTACTCATTGCAGAACATTGGGTATTCTCCGGTATGGGGAAACATCG
>CAYWTP010000112.1:0-10210 GCA_964461215.1 uncultured Ectothiorhodospiraceae bacterium
GTTCACCTCACTCGTGACCAACACCGCCGCGGCGTTGTTGGTCACGAGTGAGGTGAACAGCGCGGTGACGCCGAACACCATGGTCAGCGCCGCCAATGGACTGCCCCCGGCTGCGGCGACGAGGGTACCGGCGACGGCCCCGGCCGCGCCGGTAACCTGCAAGGCCGATCCGATGCCGAAGGAGGCGGCGATGACCACCAGCACCTGCCAGTCCACCGCACGGCGCGCGACGGTGCCAGTGGTGCAGCGGGTCAGAATCATCAGTCCCGCCGCCAGCATGGCGGCCTTGAGCATGGACAGCCAGCCGGCGGCTACCGCCACCACCATGCCGACGACGATCGCAAGCGCAATGGCGGCGCGCTCGTGACGGGGGGGTACGGAGTCGTCCAGGCGGCTCACCAGCAGAAAATCGCGCGAATTCCGGTGCTGCTCCACGAAGGAATGGTGCGTCTCCAGCAGCAGCGTGTCGCCGCCGCGCAGGACGATGTCGCCCACCTTCTTGTTGATGCGCTCGCCGTTACGGGCCACGGCAATGACAGCCGCACCGTACAAGGTGCGGAAGCGGCCTTCGCGAATGCTCTTGCCCATGAGGGGGAAGCTGCCGGAC
This sequence comes from uncultured Ectothiorhodospiraceae bacterium, assembly GCA_964461215.1. Classification (GTDB taxonomy): domain Bacteria; phylum Pseudomonadota; class Gammaproteobacteria; order JAABTG01; family JAABTG01; genus CAYWTP01. The sequence continues at coordinate 608 of CAYWTP010000112.1, forward strand.
ACGACCGCCTCGATGAGGCAGCGCTCGTGGCGGGGCGAGTCCAGCTTGAAGACCTGGTCGGTGGCGGGCTTCAGGCCACGGATCTTGCGCAGATCCACCACGGAATCGACGATGCCGGCAAACACCAGGCGGTCGTTGGCCTTCAGCCGCTCCTGGGGTGAGACCGCCGGCAGCACCCGCCCCTCCCGGTCTATCTCGATCAAGTACATGCCGGGGAGCTGACGCAGCCCGGCGTCTTCGATGGTCTTGCCCACCAGCGGGCTGCGGGGCTCCACCAGCATCTCCACCGTATACTCCCGGGCGTCGGCGAAACGACTGATGGCCGAGCGCCGCTCCGGGAGCAGAATGCGGCTGCCAAGGATCACGGTCCCGCAGACCATGGCGAGCAGCGGCAGGCCGACCCAGGCCAGCTCGAACATGCCCAGGCCGCGCAGGCCGGTCTCCGAACGCAGCATGCCGTCGACGACCAGGTTGGTGCTGGTGCCGATGAGCGTACAGGTGCCGCCGGCGATGGAGGCAAAGGACAGCGGCATCATCAGCCGCGACAGGGGCAGGTCGTGGCGTTTGGCCCAGTCCTGCACGGCCGGTATGAACATGGCCACCACGGGGGTGTTGTTGAGAAAGGCGCTCAGCCCCGCTACCGGCAGCATCAGGCGGAGCTGGGCACCGGCAACGGACGTTGGCCTGCCGAGCAGGGACTGGGAGACCCAAGAGATCCCCCCTGTCTCCTTGAGGCCGGTCACTACGACGTAGAGCACCCCCACCGTAATCATGCCCTCGTTGGCCATGCCGGCCAGGGCCTGCTGGGGGGAAATCACCCCGGCGACCAGCAGCAGGGTAAGGCCGCCGGCCAGGATCAGGTCCGGGGCATAGCGGCTGCGGGCCAGCAGACCTACGCACAGGGCGACCACACCCAAAGTGAACCAGGCATCCCAGGTCATGGGCTCGGGGAATCCGTCCTGCGGGGGGCCTCAGACGGAGGCCGCACCTCGACGTGAGTGGCGTCTCAGCGCCGCGCGTGAAGCAGCGACTGCTGCATGCTAAGCAGACGCTTCGCCACCTGCGGCTGATGTTCCAGGCCGTCGAAATGGCCGGCCATCAAGCTGTCGAGGCGGGCCAGCCGGTCCTTGGGCGGGGGATGCGTCTTGAACATCAGAGACAGTGCGTCGTCGGTCGGATTCATGTTCTCCAGGGTCAGCAGGACCCCCTTGAGGCCGTTGGGGTCATAGCCGGAGCGCGCGGCGATGACAACGCCCATGCGGTCGGCCTCGAACTCGTCCTCCTTGTCGAGACCGCGGCTGTAGAGCTGCATGCCGGTGCTGATGAAGGCGTCCAGATCCTTGCCGGTCTTCTGCTGGATCACCATGCCCGCGATGTCGCCCATCAGCCCCATCTGGGCGCCCTTCTGAATGGCCTGCAGGTGGTGGCGGCGAAGCACGTGGCTGATCTCATGGGCCAGCACACCGGCCAGCTCGGCCTCGTCCCGGAAGGTCATGAACAAGCCCTTGGTTACGAAGACATAGCCCCCCGGCGCCGCGAAGGCGTTGATGGTGTCGGCATCAATGACCCCGAAGTGCCAGGGCAGGTCGGGGCGCTCGGTGTGCAGAGCGAGCCACAGCCCGACCTTGTTCACATACTTCTGTAGCGCGGCATCCCGGACCAGGGGGGCCGCGCCGAGCAGGGTAGAGGCAATCCCGGAGCCCATCTCGATCTCCTGGGGCTCACCGATGGTGGTCACGGCGTCCTTGCCCTTGGAGACGATGTTCGTAAGCTTGTTCAGATCCAGGCCGCCCAGGTCGAAGGCCATGGCGCCGGTTGGCAACAGGGCGACCAGCAGCAGAAGGTGCAGGTGTACTCTCACGGTAGCTCCTCCGTTCAGTTCTGCCAGGGCCACTTGGTGGTGGTGCCGCCGGAAGAATGGGTATTGGCAGCGGTGGCCTGCAAGTAATCCATCGAGCGGCTCTTAAGCCTGGCCCGTCTGGCCATCGCCTCGGCCTGAGCGCGGGTGGCTGTGTACTTCTTCATGCGCTCAAGCTCGGCCGGGTTAGGCTTGGCGGCCTTGAGATCCTCGGTGTCCAGACCACGGATGCCGATGGTGGCCGTCACCTCGGTCTTGCGCTGTGAGCCGCCTCCGAACAAGCCCCCGAAGAGGGAGCCCAGCCCCGAGCTGCTCTTGGGGCGGCTCGCCGTGTCTCCCGCCAGTCGCACGTCGAAGCGCCGTACCCAGCCGGTATGCCCCCCGGGTGGTGGCAGCTTGACGTGCAGCCACAGGCCCTGGCTCGAGATCACCTCGACCTGGGTGTTGGCCCGAACGGTGGCTGTGGACCTCGCGCTATACAGTGGGGCCGTGTGCAATGGCGTGTCGATGAAGACCACGCCGGTATCCGCGGCAATGGACAAGCCCGGCATCCACAGCAGCGCTAAGGCAAGTAGTCCGGTGAGAAGTCGGCCCATCATCCCCTCCGCAACAAGAAACCGGTGGCCATGAGGCTCCATAGCTTACCGGCGCGCCGGCCTGCTCTCAACGCTTGGGTGCAAGTTCGGGCATACTAGCATCGCTTCGTCACGCTTTCCGAGGTACTGCCTTGAGCGACACATTGAAGGTTGGCGTCTTCGTCGACGCCGAGAACATTCGTCTGAACGGCGGCTATCAGCTTCGCTACGACACCTTGCGGCGCTTTGCCGGGCGCAACGGCGGCACTCTGCTGCGCCTGAACACTTACATCACCTTCGACCAGAGCCGGGCCGAAATCGACCCCGAGTACTCGCGAAAAGCCTACACCTACCAGCAGATGGTGAGGGACTTCGGGTGGAAGATCACCGTCAAGCCGGTGCGCCGCTACACGGACGAGGATGGGGTGATCACGACCAAGGCCAATGCGGATCTGGACCTGGCGGTGGACGCGATGCTGCAAGTGGCGAATCTGGATCAGGTGCTGCTCGTCACGGGTGACGGGGATTTTCTTCAGGTCGTCACCGCCTTGCAAAACCGCGGCTGCCGCGTGGAGCTGCTGGCCTTTCGTAACATCTCGCGTGAGCTGCAACGCCAGGTGGACGCTTTCTATTCCGGCTACCTGATGCCGGACCTGCTGCCGTTTCCCCAGGAGCCCCGCAATGAGTGGGGGGTGGCGGGCTCCTGGGTCCGCGGCGTGTGCATCAAGTGGTTCGCCGACAAGGGCTACGGTTTCCTGCGCTTTGTGCGCCATATCGATCCGAACCTGTGGGTGACGGACGCCCGTGAGCCCGATTCGCCCTACGAGAGCGTGTTCTGCCACGCCACGGAGCTGGGCGAAGGGGTTACGGCGGATGATCTGATCAATCGGGAGAACATCTTCGAGTTCTGCCTGAAGGAGAGCGAGCAGAAGGACGGCGGCCTCGCCGCGGCATCCGTACGCCTGGTGTATGCGCCGGGGCGACCGTGAGAAGTGCAGGGAGGCAAGGGTGGCGGGAGTAGCGAGAGTCGTGGGGGTGGTAGCGCTTGCGTAGCACGAGGCGGTGACAGCGCCCGCCTGCGCGCCGGTGTCGTGGCCCGGTGCCGGTCGTCCAAGGTAGAGGGCGGAATCCGAACCGGTTCCTTTGTACTAATGGCCGCCAGTGTGGCCGTTCAGCCAACCGCCTGCGGCCTGGATCGGGGCCGGATCGTCGCCGGCCGACACCCAGGTCGCCAACGCCCGCGGGTTCGCGCCGCGGACCCCCGTATTGGGCAGCCCCAGGCTGGCGCTGAAGCCCCCGCCCACTCCTACCATAGGCTGCTGCGCGTGAGCGAGGACCACGAAATCTTCCTTGAGAGTGCGCCCCGCGTTCTCCCCGCGACCGACGGGGCTGACGAGTTCGAATCCCAGCAGTGCCACATGCGCCCTTAATGGCCCGGTCGGCGGGCGGGTCGGCTCGAAGCGCAAGTTGACTGTCCTGTCGACGACCTGCGCCCGCAGCACGCCAGCGGCCTCGTTGCCGCCGGTTACGAGAGGCCGGCGGGCAGACCAGCCCCGCCACTCACGGCCCGCAAGCACCAGTCCAGGTGTATACACCCCGCTCACGCGGCCCGCATGGAGATAGGCGGCCTGGCGGGCGCCGGCATACGCAGTAGCGAAACGATCTCTCCAGCCCAAGTCGTCCCAGTAGTCCACGTGCCAGGCCACCGGCACCAGCTCACGCCACAGGCGCGGATCGGCCTTCAGGGTGCTGAGCCAGGCGTCCGCCGGGGGACAACTGCTACACCCCTGAGAGGTGTACAGCTCCAGGAAGACGACTCTGTTCTCAGGACTTTCCAGGGTAAGGGGGCCGGCGCTCGCCGCGGTGAGGACCGACAGCACAGACACCAGGATCATCACGGCGGTCTTCAAGGTCACGTTCGCTTCTCCTATGCTGGTTGTGACCGGCCGGGCGGATGGCTTCTTTCACAGCCCGGCAAACAGGAGCGGACCTAGGCGCAGAACGCCCGGCGTTCCTTACCGCTGGAGAGCCGATGGCCCCCTATCTCGTAGACATCGCCAGGCGCCGGGAGTCCATACCGGAGCGAGGGACGCTCAAGGAGGTCGCGGACAAGCTGGAGCTTCCTTATGGTGCGCTGGACTCCGACCGGCAGGACTCGGCAGCAGAGCTGATGAGCTGGCTGCGCCAGCAAATGGAATGCTTGGGATAGGGCCGTCGGGTGACGTCCACGGGCCCTCCCCGCTATTACGCGCTGCGCCGGCTGTCGCCATTCCTGGGCACCGTGCAGGTCGTCGAGGTGGCAGATGGACGGGCCATCAGCGGGGACGGTCGCCGCTGGCAGATCGAGGTCCTGAGTCAGGCCCCGGTACGCCAGCCGCTGTGGGGAGACATCGGGCCAGCCAGCTCCGAGCGCCGCTTCTTCACCTATGGGCTGTGGACCCACGACGACGGAATCGAGCGGGTGCCTGTCAACCCGGTGTTGGGAGATCAGTCCCGCCACCCAGCTCTGGTACCGCTGCTGCACGCGCTGGAGCACATGCCGCCGGCTCCCTTTGCGCTTGAGGACCGGCTCGAGCTATGGCTGCTGGACAAGCGGGAATACCTGCCTCTTGCGCTGCTCAAGAGCCTGCGGGCCGAGTCGGCACCGCCGGTGGCGCGGGAGCCGGATTGGCATCCGGGCACTTTGGGGGACAACGACTTCCGCGCCCCCAGCCTGGCAGGGACGGCGGAGGACGAAGGGTCCCAGCTGCACCGGGAGCTGGTGGCCGAGCTGGTACGCGACGCGGCCGGGCGGCCGGTTCGCGCCCAATGGTTCCTGCGTCAAGCCGATGACGGGGGCGCAGGCCGCGGTGGTTGGCACTTGTCACCGGTTCGCGAGGACAGAACGTTGGAGGCTGCAGCGTTCCCGGAGCTGCTGCTACGCGAGCACTGGCCTACGACCCAGGCGCAGAAGCTGATCGCCGACTTCCTGGACTGGCAGGCACCCATGCTGCTCACCCTGCCCGGCTTGACCCGTGCCACCCGCTCGCGCCTGGAACACGCCGCAACCCGGCGCGCCCTGGTGCTGTATGCTTATCGCCGACTGATCCCCGAGGTGCTGAACCGGCACGCCATCGACGCAGCCCTGGTGGAGGCGGTAATACGCAGGACGGCGTAGGGCGGGATCATGGGCTGGTTCTTAAGGGCAAACTGGCGATGCGGCATTGCGGGAGGACTTGCAGGACACGCCGCCCCTTGCTCGCTTTCCCCCGCTCCCGGGATTGCGGCAAGCTGCCACTCCTACGGTCCGCCGCAAACCGCCACCAGCGTCAAGTCATCCGCCAGGGGACGGTCCGGGGGGTGTAGCTGCTCAATGGCCCGGCGCAGGCGGGTGCGCAGGGGCAGGTGCGAGAGGCTTGACAGCACCTGGGCCAAACGGTCCGTGTCGGGGGTACCCCGCCGGGCTTCCGCGCTCTCGGTAAGGCCGTCGGTGAAGACATACAAGGTGCCACCGTTGAGCCGCAGGCCGGCTTCCTGAAAGTGGATATCGGGAAGAACGCCGAGGGGCGGGGCGCTGGCAGCAAGCTCGGCAGGCTGCCCGTCGGGCCGCAGGTAGAGGCCGGGCGGATTACCGGCGTTGACCAAGCGCACCAAGTCCAAGCGCGGGTCGTAGATCCCGGCCACCATGGTGACGAACATTCCTCGCACCGACGTCTCGCACAGCTCCTCGTTGATAGCGCCCAACAGCTTGGCCGGGTCCGCCAGGCGCTTGCCCAGACACCGGAACAGGCTGACGGTCTTGGCCATGAGCAGAGCGGCATTCATGCCCTTGCCGGAGACGTCCGCCACCGCAAAGCAGGCGCGGCCGTCGGGCAGACGGAAGTGGTCGTAGAAGTCGCCGGAGACCTGCCGGGCCGGGAGGTTGATGCCGACCACCGGACCCTCTCCGTCCGCCGGCAGCAGGCTGCGCTGGATTTCCCGGGCCAGCTCCAGCTCGTGCTGCAGCTCCGCTGCCAGCCGGTCGCGCTCGGCCAGGGTTTTGCGCAGATGCCAGGTTATCTCCTGATAGCTCAAGGTCTGCTCGGCCAGGCACAGGTTGGCCTCGCGCAGGATGCCGTCCACGGACGGCTGCTCGGCAACCCGCATACCCAGGCTTCTGGCGGCTTCCGCCGTTGACTGCACCACGCGCTCCAGGAGCGTACGCAGGGCGTCGCCGTCCAGTGCCAGATGCTCGCTCAGGGCGGCCTCGCAGCGGGCGAGAGTCGCGGCCTTATCCGCCGCCGTGAAGATCGCCGCCACCCAGTCTGCGCCCAGGGCCACACTGCACAGGGGTGCGTGCTCCGGGGACCAGCGCCCCGGGTCCTGGTGATGTCCGGACAAGGCGCTGACCAGGTTCACCGGCAGCGACCACGCCGCACCCAGGTCACCGGCTACCGCGTCATGACGCATCCCGAACAGATCAAACTCGCGGCGGTGGCGCTGCTCGGGGTCCAGTGCCCGCAGCTCGGGCCAGACGGATGCATGCTCCGGCCGGGTCTGGAACAAGGCCAGTAGACCGAAGTCCAGGAGGAGACCGACGGTGAAGCACTCCTCGGGGTTCAGTCCGGCGGCCTCACCGAGGCACCGGGCAGCCACCGCGCGGCGCAGCGAGTCCTCGGTGAAGCCTGCAGAATCGAAGGCTGGAATGGCGTGACCCCTAAGGGCATCACGCACGGACAAGCACAGCACCAGGCTGCGCAGGGCTCGGTGGCCGATGATGTTCACAGCCTGACGCACCGAGGCCACCTCCCTGGCCAGCCCGAAGTACGCGGAGTTCACCGTCCGCAGCAGCTCGGCGGTAAGCCGGGGATCGCGGCCAACCAGATCGGCCAGCTCGCGCCCGGTCACGGCCGAGTCGGCGCAGGCTTGCACCACGCGCAGGGCCGCTTCCGGAGGCACCGGCAGGTCGGCGGGACTCAGATCGGCCGGCAGAGGCAGAGCGGACATGGGATCTCCCGGGGGCACCGGAGGAGACGGCAAATGCCGCCGCGGGACGGGGCCTCCTCTTGTAACGGCCCGGGCCGGTACCTCTTGAGAGGAACTCACGGCGGCGCCGTGTGGCCTGTGGCCGGAACAGCAAGCTTGCTCGCGCAAGCGCCCCGGGCTGTGGAATTCGCCAGCAAGCTGGCTACGGACCTGCCGCCGCTTCCCCAGTCTCGCCTACCTTGCCACTCTCGCTGCTCTCGCCACCAGGACCAACCTCCGCCAGCCCCTCGCCGCGCGGGTCGCTGGCCGCCAGGACGCGGCCGTGTGCACGGTCCCACAAGATGGCCTGCATGTTGCCCCAGGTGCCGGCGTGCATGCGCAGGCTGTGTCCCCGCTGGTGCAGCGCCTGGACCATGTCGGGGTCGAAGGCATCGGGCTCATACTCGATCTCGTCCGGCAGATACTGGTGATGGTAGCGGGGCAGGCTGACCCAGGATTCGGGATCACCGCCGTCGGCATAGTCCAGGGTCGCCAGCAGCACCATGCTGATGATGCGGCTGCCGCCCGGGGTGCCCAGGATCGCCAAGCCGGCGGGGCCGTCCAGGAAGGTTGGGGTCATGCTGGAGAGCGGCCGCTTGCCCGGCGCAATGGCATTGGCCTGTGCGCCCACCAGACCATAGAGGTTGGGAACCCCCGGCTTGGCGGAGAAGTCGTCCATCTCGTCGTTCAGAACCACGCCGGTGCCGGGAGCCATGAAGCCGGATCCGAATGGATAGTTGATGCTCAGGGTTGCCGCCACGCGGTTGCCGTCGCGGTCCAGGACGCACAGATGGGTCGTATCGACTCCCTCCCTGGCCGGCACGGGCCCGGGCAGCAAGGCGCTGGGCATGGCCCGGTCCATGCGGATGGCGGCGCGCAGTCCCGCCGCATACCAAGGGTGGGTCAGCCGCGGTACGGGTATGGCGACGAAATCCGGATCTCCCAGGTATTCCGCCCGGTCCCGGTAAGCCCGGCGCATGGCCTCCACCACCAGGTGGGTTCTGGTGACCGGGTCCAACGGCTCAAGGTCGTAGCCGGAGAGGATGTTGAGCATGGTGATCAGTGCCACGCCACCGCTGGAGGGCGGCGCGGCGGAGGTGATCCGGATGCCGCGGTATTCGCCGGTCACGGGGGCTCTCTCCTGCACCCGGTACTCGGCCAGGTCCGCCCGGGTCCACCGCCCGCCCGCGGCGCGCACCCCCTCGACCAGGGCCGCGGCCACGGGCCCGCGGTAGAAACCGTCGCGCCCATTGCGGCCGAGTGCTTCCAGGGTGCGGGCGAGATCCGCCTGCACGACGCGGTAGCCCGCCGCCGGCACCTCGCCTCGATCCAGAAACACTGCGGTCGCGGCCGGCCATCGCCGCAGAACGTCCTTACGAGATCGGGCAAGCCGTTGATAGTGTGCACCTACTTCAAAGCCTTCACGGGCCAGGCGGATAGCGGGGCCCAGGCTCCGGCTCAAGGGCAGGCGGCCGTAGTGTCGAGCCAGGTAGTCCAGGGCGGCGGGCTCACCGGGGATAGCCGCAGCCAGGGGCCCGTTCACCGAGAGGCCCGGCACGACCTCGCCGCGAGGATCCAGGTACATGTCCCTGCGCGCAGCCGCCGGCGCCGTCTCGCGACCGTCCAGCATGGTCGCCTGCGGCGCACCGGCCCTGTGCAGCAGCCAGAAGCCGCCACCCCCCAGCCCGGAGCTGTAGGGCTCAACCACCGCCAAGGCGGCCGCGACGGCAACCGCGGCGTCGAAGGCGTTGCCCCCGGCCGCGAGGATCTCCATGCCAGCGCGAGTCGCCAGGGGGTGAGCGCTCGCTATCGCTGCGGCTGCCCGTGTTTCAGCCGCCAGGGTGCCGGCGGGAAGGACCAGGGCGGTGCAGACAAACGCGGCCCAGAGGACCGATAGCGGCGGACGGCTGCGGGTATGCCGCCGCCCGGACCCGGGAACCGCTACGGGCATGGTCAAGCGGGCTGGCTGGTCAGGTGGCGGTACTTCTCCCAGAGCTGCTCTTCGGTCTCCTCGCGGTTCGGGTTCTTCGGTATGCAATCCACCGGGCACACCTCGACGCACTGGGGGGTGTCGAAGTGACCTATGCATTCGGTGCACAGATCCGGGTTGATGACGTAGATCTCCTCGCCTTGGGAGATGGCGTTGTTGGGACACTCCGGCTCGCAGACGTCGCAGTTGATGCATTC
>CAYWTP010000113.1:0-10154 GCA_964461215.1 uncultured Ectothiorhodospiraceae bacterium
ATGGTGCCGGCGTCCCGCCGCTTCGTTGGGTGCCAGGCCGCGCAAGGTCGAGCCTACGGCCTTCACGACGTCGTCCACAGCCTGGGCGTGCGGCGGTGGCTCGTGTGTAGGCGGCAGCGGCTTGCTCGCGCTCATGACGTCGTCTTGCGGCCGGCCCACAGATCCCGCAGTGGATTGCGACATAGGGCCCGGTCGATGGCCAACGGCAGAGCGTGCCGCGATCCCGGGGACCCGCCGGTACCGGCCTTGATGCATTGTCGCTAAATCTAGCAGATTCCATTGGGGCGGGTGTTGAGGCGGCGCAAGGAAGACGCTTGAACCTGCACAACAGGGCCGCAATTGCTGCTTCGTCTATCCTATAAGACTGCTGCGTGGGGAGTGCTCGTGACGAATGACAAAGAGTTGGGAAGCCGGGGCAAGACTGTGCCGCGCCTTTCGCTGTCACCCGCTGTGAGGCGTCTGCTTGGGCGGTCCTGGTTTTGGGGGGCTGGCGTGGTGCTGTTGCTGGTCGCCAGCGTTCTCGTCGCCCTTCCTTACGCCGTGGCCTACGGCTTTCAGCGCTGGGCCCTGGCCCACGGTGCCGAAGTGGCAGGGATCCGGGACGTTGACCTGAACCCGTTCACAGGACGCTTGGTGGTGCACGGGCTCCACGTACGTGCCGCCGGTCGCAGCAGCCTCCAGGTGCGCTATGCGCAGGTGCAGATCGCCCCACTCGTGCTGCTGCATGGCGAGGTCTGGGTGGCGTCGTTCAGCCTGGAGGGCGGGGATCTGAGCGTTGAGCGGGCCGCCGATGGGAGTCTGCGCGTAGGGGGGCTGAACGTCGCCGGTGGCGGTGGCGGCGGGGCTGCCTGGGGCGTTGGCATTCGCAGCCTGAGTGTCAGCGATACCCGGGTGCACTATCTCGGCGCCGGCCTGGACACCACGCTGGATCTGCGGGATCTGGCCTTGACCCGGATCAGAAGCTGGCGCGGGGAGGCTCCCGGCAAGATCACGCTCGCCGCCCGGCTCGACGGGACGCCCTTGCACCTGGCAGGCACGCTAACGCCGTTTGCAGACAGTCCGGGTCTGGATGCCCAGGTGACTCTGAATGGGCTCGACTTGGCGCGGTTCGCCTCGCTGCTGCCAGCGCGCCTGGGGGCGACCCGCGGCACGCTTGTCCTGGATACGCAGGTGCGTGCCACATTCGCCCCGGACGGCAGCCTTAGCGTCGCCCAGAATGGCTTAGTGCGGCTGAACGGGATCGAGGCTCACGGCGGGACCGTCGATCTCAGTGCCGATGACCTGGAGTGGAACGGGCGCTTGGCCGCGACCACGCACGGGAGCGCTGGCGGTATGACGGGCCGGGCGGAGGGAGCGCTGGAAGGCGGGCGTACGCGCGTGGCGTTGCCGGCCGAAGGGCTGGAGGTCCGCCATGCCGGACTGAGCTGGCGCGGAGTCGCGAGCGTTGCCCTGGGCGCGCCGGCGGGGCGGGTTGAGGTCAGCGGCCAGGTGGCGGCCAAGGCGCTCCTCCTGGTGCCGGGCGCAGGCTCGACCGACCGCTACGCTGTGGGAGGATTGGACCTGCGGGACCTGCATTTGGCTGTCGCGATGCCACCCGGCGATCCGGTGGAGCTGACCCAGACCGGGCGCCTCAGTCTGCGGCAAGTGGAGGCCCAAACCGGGGTAGGGCACGTCAGCGATTCAGCCATTACCTGGGTCGGCAAGGTGGACGTGGCCCTGCCCCCCGATGCCGGTCCCCACGTCCAGGTCGACGGCAGGATCGAGGACCGAGCCTTCGACATGAGCCTGCCCGCTCAGGGGTTGCACGTGGTTCATGGCGGTGCGCAGTGGCAGGGGCGACTGGCCTATGGCGGTGCCGAAGCCGGTGGGGGCCTGGCGGGGGAGGGGCGATTCTCGCTCGCCCGGCTCAAGGTGGATGCGCCGGACCAGCAGCTCGACGTGCTCAGCCTGGGTTCGGCCGACCTCAATGGCATCGGCGTCAAGGGCGTGGGTGACCTCACGGTCTCCGGCGTGGTCCTGACCAAGCTGCACGTGGCCCGCGAGCTTGGTGGCGGCGCCGCCGGCGCCGCCGAAGCGCCGCTGCTGGAGGTGGCACGGGCCGCGGTGGAAGGACTGCGGCTGAAGGACGGCCGTGATCTCAGCATCCAGTCGCTGGCTCTAGACCAGACCGACTCCTTGATCCGCCGAGAGAAGGACGGTCGCTGGCGCGCGGTGTCGGGCCTGCTGGCCACTCTGGCGCAGATTGCGGGGGAGAAGGCCGAGCCGACCCGGGATACAGCCGCCGCAGCCGGTGCCGAGGCTCCCCCGGAGGCCGCCGAGCGGCCCCGGCCGGTCGTGCGGGTTGCCAAGGCCGTCATCCAGGGCGACAGCGGGGTGCGCTTCGAGGACCTCAACGTGAGCCCCCCTTTCCGGGCCCGTTTTACCCTCAAGCAGGCCGAGCTGAGTGACTTGGACAGCTCGCGGCCGGACAAGCCCAGTATGGTCACGCTGGTGGCAGGCATCGGCGACTACTCCAAGGTGCACCTGAACGGCGTCATACAGCCGTTTGCCAAACGGCTGACCTTGGACCTAAATGGCAAGCTGTCCGACTTCGATCTACCGCCGCTGTCCTCCTACACCGCCCGTACCCTGGGCTACACGCTCGAGAGCGGGCACCTGGATGCTGATCTGCACCTGCGCGTCAAGCAGGGCGTGCTCGCAGGCGAGAGTTCTCTGCTGATCAACAACCTGGCGGTTGCGCCGCAGGACCCCGAGAAAATGGGCAAGATGACCTCGCAGCTCAGCGTACCGCTGGAGGCGGGGCTCGCGATGCTGCAGGACGCGGACAACAACATCCACCTCAAGCTACCGGTGGAGGGCGACATCAACAGCCCCAAGTTTGATCTCAGCGATGCCATCAACCAGGCCATCGGCAAGGCCATGCGCACGGCCGCCATGGGCTTTCTCAAATATGCACTGCAGCCGTTCGGCGCCTTGATCACGATTGCCCAGCTCGCCGGGGAGGCGGCATCGGCCGTGCGCCTGGAGCCGGTGAAATTCGCGCCGGGGGAGGCGACCCTGGACCCGGCTGCGGGGACTTATCTCACCAAGGTCGCCGGTGTGCTGGCGCAGCGGCCGGCGCTGCGCCTGAAGCTGTGCGGGGCCGCGGTGGCGGGCGACCGTGAGACGCTGGCATCCAGGGCGGCCGCGGCGGCGGCCAAGGCGGCGGCGTCGAAGGACAAGAGCGGGGAAACCGACACTGCCACGGATGCCCGGCCGCAGCCGCCGGCCATTCCGGATGCTCGGCTTGAGGCTCTGGCACGCGAACGGGCCGCTGCCGTCAAGGCGCTCCTGGTAAGGGAGCATGGCATTAAGCCGGATCGGCTGTTCATCTGCCAACCGGCAATCGACAAGGCGGCTGCGGGGCTGCCACGGGTGGACCTGCTGATCTGAATCCAGCGCCGCTCGGGCGTACGCTGCTTCTATCGTGTGGGGCCGGATCGCGCCGGGACCATGCGGCCGGCGCAGAGCACATCAGCCGGGACGCCGTTTCCCCTCTATCGCTGCGATTGCATTGCGCTGGGGTTGCCTGACTCGAATGACGAAGGGGTGGGTGCGATATTGTAGTAACCTGCGCGCGCGCGTACCATTTTGCCAGCACGTGGCAGCGAAAAGGTCACAGATTTGATGGTCGCTTGCCAGTTGGCGCGGCGGATACTTGGTGTTTCAATGAGCGGGCGCGATGCATGGCGTCGCGCGCTTGAGCCGATCACGGCCTCCCGTGTCGGTGGTACTTACTCCAGGAGATTACAGTGAGCGATAAAGTGGTAGGTTACAAGCAGTTGATTCTAGCGGGCATCGCTGCCGTGGCGGTCATGGGTGGCGGGCCCGCGTCGGCAGCTCAGGACACTAGCGGCTATCTGGTGCACGGCGAGGGTGTGGTCAAGGACAACTACGGCGAGTGTGTGCTCAATGCATATCGCCAGCGGGACTTCTACCAGCAGTGCGAGACCAAGGTGGCGGCACCTGAGCCCATGCCGGCACCGGCACCGGCCCCGGCGCCGATGAAGGTCGAGAAGCTGACCCTGCAGTCCGACGCGTATTTCGACTTCGACAAGGCGAAGCTGAAGCCGGCGGCGAAGACGCGGCTCGATGAACTGTGGGGCCGCGTCAAGGGGGCCGTGATCAACGCGGTCAAGATCGTCGGCCACACCGACAGCATCGGCACCGAGGCCTACAATCAGAAGCTGTCCGAGCGCCGGGCCGAGTCCGTGAAGTCGTATCTGGTGGACAAGGGCGTGTCGGCGGATCTGATCGAGGCCAAAGGCATGGGCGAGTCCCAGCCGATGGCCAGTAACCAGACCAAGGAGGGGCGTGCCAAGAACCGCCGGGTGGAAGTCGAGATCGACGCCCAGGGAAAGTAAGGCGGCCAAAGAGCCGGCCTTCATCGCGGTGATGAGTGGCCGGCTCGTGGTCCGCGGGATGGCAGCCCGGCCACGCAACAAGCTGGAATCATGGTTTCCTGCCGTACCGCGGGCCGCGCCGGCCTGCGGCGTGTTTCGGCTGCCCCGTCTGCCGTGATTCGGCGCCCTGCCACTGCCGCCGGTGGTGGCAGGGTGTTCACCGCCCCCCGCCTGCGTCTGCGCAATCCGCGGTCCACGGGGGCTTGTGCGCCTGCCGGCGAGCCTGGGCATGGCGCATGATCTTACCCATGTGGTGGTGCTGGTCGCCGCTCTGAGCGTCCTGGCACAGTGGCTGGCTTGGCGACTGCGTATTCCCGCCATCATCCTGCTAATCGCCGCCGGTGTCGTCGCGGGGCCCGGCCTTGGGCTCATTGATCCCAGTGCCGATTTCGGCCCGCTGATGCAGCCGCTTATCGGCTTGTTCGTCGCCGTCATCCTGTTCGAGGGAGGGCTGAACCTCAGGCTGTTCGAGCTCCGCGACGCCGGCCCCGGAGTCAAGCGCCTGGCGATACTGGGAGTGCCGCTAAGCTGGGCACTGGGCAGCGCCGCGGCCCACCATCTCGGCGGCTTGTCCTGGCCGGTGGCGCTGCTGCTGGGCGCGATTATCGTGGTGACGGGTCCCACGGTCATCCTGCCCCTGTTGCGCCAGGCGCGCCTCAAGCGCCGGCCCGCTTCGCTTCTGAAGTGGGAGGGCATCGTCAACGATCCTCTGGGAGCGCTCCTGGCTGTGCTGGTCTACGAGTACTTCATCCACGCCGAACGCGGCCAGGTGCTGGGACAGGTGCTGGCGGGGGTGGTCTGGGCCGCGATGGCCGGCGTTGTGTCCGGCGGAGCCGCCGCGTTTGTCGTCGGCATGGCCTACCGGCGCGGGCAGGTGCCGGAATTCCTCAAGCCACCCATCCTGCTGGCGATGGTGCTGGTGGTCTACGTGCTGGCCAATCGCTTCCAGGATGAGGCAGGACTGCTCGCGGTCACCGTGTTCGGCCTGGCCTTGGGCAACATGAATCTGCCCAGCATCGTGCAGCTACGCCGGTTCAAGGAATCCCTCACGGTGCTGCTGGTGTCGGCGACCTTCATTCTTCTCACGGCCGATCTGCATCCGCGGATTCTGGCGCAGCTCGACTGGCGCGGCGCAGCTCTGCTGGCGGCGCTCATCTTCCTGGTGCGGCCCGCGAGCGTGCTGCTGTGCACCATCGGAGCGGGCATGGCCTGGCAGGAGAGGGTCCTGCTGGCCTGGGTTGCTCCACGCGGGATCGTGGCGGCGGCGGTGGCGGGCTTCTTTGCGCCCCACATGGTGGCTCAAGGACACGCCGACGCCGCGTTGCTGGTGCCTCTGGTGTTTGCGCTGATCCTGCTGACCGTCGTGCTGCACGGCACCACCCTGGCCCCGCTGGCACGCCGGCTCGGGCTGGCCTCCCAGAGCCGCAACGTGGTGCTTCTCGTGGGGGCCTCGCCCTGGACCGCGCAGCTTGGCGGGGCACTGAAGGAGATGGAGATCCCTGTGTTGCTGGCCGACTCCTCTTGGCATCGCCTGCGGGCCGCCCGGCTGCAGGGCATCGCGGTGCATTTCGGTGAGATCCTCTCGGAGCAGAGCGAGCAGACTCTGGAGCTCAATGAGGTGGGCCACCTGCTGGCCGCGACGTCCAATGACGCATACAACGCTCTGGTCTGTACTCATTTTGCGCATGAGATTGGCCGGAGCCGTGCCCTGCAGCTGCCAGCCAGCACTGCCGAGGTCAAGCAAGACAAAGCGGTGGTGCACGCGCTGCGTGGGCTCACCGCGTTTGAGCAGGGAGCCGTATACGAGGAGCTGCAGGCCCGGCACTACCGCGGCTGGAAGTTCCAGCGTACCCGGATCACCGAGAGCTATACGTACGAAGATTACGCTCTGGAGCAGCCGGTGGATCGCGTGGAGATTCTGCTGTACAAGAAGAGCGGGGAGATCGTCCTGGCCAGACAGGACGCCAGGCTGGAGCCTGTGCCGGGCGACGTGCTGCTGAGCTTCGTGCCGCCCGCGCCTGCGAAGCCGTCCCCGCCAGCCAGGCAGAGCCACGAGGCGTGAGTGCTCGTCCGCTCTGCGCGCCCTCGGGTTTGACTTCCGGCACGTAAGGGGGAGAATGACGGAACCGAGTCATCCCCTGTTTCTCCCGCACCCGGTATCGCGGCAGGCGACGCTGTGGGCAGCGGCCGTCTTGGCAAACGCGCAAGAGCTGGTGGCTTTCGCTTCAGAGCGGCAGTTGCCCGGCTCGACACAGAGCCCATGGAGGGTCCGCGCCGCGACGACGTCCAGTGCCCTGTGAGAGTCGGCGCACCGTCGGCGGACCGTATTGCGGGCCACGATTAGCCTAAGTCACCCTATGCCCCGTCGCCGCTTTCTGCAAGCCAAACGCCGCCTCTTCTCCTGGCACACTTGGCGCTTCCTGCTGGTGTTCTGGATCGGAGCGGTCGTGATCGGCTGCGTCGCTCTTCTGCTGGCTCACGGCAGTGACGAGGCCCGCGATCTGTTCCATCGTGCGCTGGGCGTAAGTCCTTATCTGGCCCTGGTGATCACGCCCGCCGGCTTCGCCCTGATTGCCCTGCTGATGCGGCTGTTTCCGGGTGTGGAGGGCAGCGGTATTCCCCAGGCCATCGCCGCTCTGGACGCACGGGATAAGCACGTGCGCGGGGCGTTGCTGTCGATGCGTATCGCCATCGGCAAGATCCTTCTGGTTCTGCTGGGACTTGCCTGTGGTGCCTCCATCGGCCGCGAGGGACCCACGGTGCATGTGGGCGCGTCCATCATGGATGGCATGCGGCGTTTCATCAGGACTCCCGACCGCGACTACCGGCCGAACCTGATTCTGGCCGGTGCCTCGGCGGGTTTGGCCGCGGCATTCAATACCCCCCTGGCCGGGGTAGTCTTCGCCATCGAGGAGCTCAGCCGCTCCTTCGAGCAACGGGCGGCCGGCACCGTGATGACCGCCGCAATTCTCGCCGGAATGACCGCTTTGGGAATTCAGGGCAAGTATTACTACTTCGGAACCGTTACCGCCGAGGTGGATTGGCTCAGCGGAGTGGTCAGCGTCGTCGTGTGCGGGGTGGTGGGCGGTCTGTTCGGCGGGGCGTTCAGCGCCCTCCTGGTCCACGGCGGCCGGCTCCTGGGACCATGGCGGGGCCGGTATCCCGTACGGGTGGCGTTTGCCTGCGGTGTGGGGGTGGCGCTGGTCGGACTGGCCTCCGGCGGCGCTACCTTTGGCACCGGATACGATGCCGCCCGGGCCATGCTCTCGGGCCAGGCGGACGTGTCGGTGGGCTATCCCTTCCTCAAGTGGCTGGCCTCGCTGGTTTCCTACTGGAGCGGCATGCCCGGCGGGATCTTCGCACCCTCTCTTTCGGTGGGCGCCGGCCTGGGTTATCACCTCTCACCGCTGTTGCCCTCCGCGCCCGTTGCGGCCGTGGCCTTGCTGGGGATGGCGGCGTATTTCGCAGGCGTGGTACAGACGCCGCTGACGGCGGTGATCATTATCATGGAGATGACCGATGACCACCCCATGCTGCTGCCGGTGATGGCGACTGCGCTGATCGCGAATGCAGTGTCCCGATTCATCTCGCCGCATTCGGTCTACAGCGCCCTGGCTGAGGACTTTCTGCGCGCACTGCCGGCCGAGCCAGAAAAGACCTCGGTGGAAGTGGAGTCGGAGCAAGAACGCAAGAGCTGATCACTAGTAGCTGGAACTTCGCACTTCACCCGCGTCACAGCTCCCGAACCCTGAATTCGGGGAACAGATCCACCAGCTCCGCGTGCAGCTCGGCCGTCACCACGGGTCCCGGGCCGGCGTGCCGCAACGACGGGTCAAGGCTGCGTTGGCTGACGCAGGGCTGCAACACGTAGCGAGCCACCCCGAGATCGGCCAGCTCCCGCGCCAGTGCCCACAAGGTCCCGGCATCCAGCAGGTCGCTGTGTACCGTGGTGCGCACCTCGTAAGCGATGCCGCTGTCCAACACCCTGCGCAGGCTTTCCCAGGCCCGCTCGCCGCTATGGGGCCCTCCGTGAGTCAGGGCCGGATAGACGGCGGCCGGCGCCTTGATGTCCATGCCGACCCAGTCCAGCCGGGGTAACACGGCGGCCAGGCGGTCCGGATACGGGCCGGCCGTGTGCAAGCCGGTCTCAAAGCCCAGCGCCCTCACCTGGGCCAGGGCCTCGTCCAGCCCCTTATGTACCGTGGGCTCGCCGCCGCTGAAGACCACCCCGTCCAGCAGGCCCTGGCGGCGTTCCAGAAATCCCAGCACCTGGTCCCATGGGTAGGGGTGTTCGGCTCTAGGAGCGATGAGGTGACCGTTCTGGCAGTAGCCGCAGCGCCAGGGGCAGCCTTGGAAGAAGATCACGGCGGCCAGGCGGCCGGGAAAGTCGATGGTGGTCAGAGGGGTGAGTCCGCCGATCTCAAGCGTTGTTGGGGCCACGTCACTGCCCCCGGCGTCGAAGTGCTCTTGCCGCAACCAGCACCTGCATGGCCGTGACCGGTAGCAGGTAGGCGGCGACGAAGTCCAGGGACATAAGCGGCAGTGTCCAGTCGGTGGTGAGGTGTACCCACGTGCCGTTCTCGAAAGCCAGCCGGCCGGCGGGAAAGGGGAACCCCCACAGCTTCAGATCCTCAGAGCGGGAAGTGATCTTCAGGGCCGCCGCCAGGCCCAAGGCCGCACCCACCGCCATGGCAGCCCAGCTTGCAACGCGATGCTGTCCGGTATGGGGCGAGGAGCGCAGCACCCGCCTGCTCCACGCGAGCCCCGCGGCTTCCACGATCAGGAGCAGGATCCCCAGCCGGATCACGGTGTGCCGTCCAGGGCCGGTGCAGAGAGCCGGCTGCCGGGGCAGCCGGCGGGCGCATGGATGGAAGCCGGTCGGCGTGGAGACACAGACTCAGTCATCGGGTTTTCGAGGGCTGCGGGGTAGCATGCGTGCGCGGAACGTTAAGCGGGCCGACTGCGCAACGCAAGCGCAGTGCGCCAGTGCTCAGCTCATGCTGGTCCGGCGTTCCTCGAAGAAGCGCCGATCGGCGTGCTCGGACTGCTTGCCGGGATTGAAGGCGCACACGGGTCGATGGTAGCCCATCACGCGCGTCCAGATCTCGCAGCGGGTACGCTCTTCGTCTCTGAGCAAGGTGTTTTCGTCATGCACGGGAAGTTTCCTCTCACAATGGCATCATGTGCGCAAAAGGGGGCCGCGGCATCCACCGGTCGGGGCACGGGGCAGGTGGGTCGTGGGGACCGGGGATGCTTTGGCCATTAGGAGAACAAGGTCTCGCGGCGGGGAGCCGGGATGCATCGTGGACGGGGCTGCTCATGCGCTGTCCTGCCAGGCTCAGTGGACGTTCGCCGTGGGACGGCGGCGCGCTAGCAGCTCGTCGTCGCAGAGAGGGCAGAACTCGTGCTGTCCGCTCAGATACCCGTGCTTGGGGCAGATGGAGAAGGTGGGCGTTACCGTGATGTAAGGCAGTCGGAACCGCTCCAGGGCGCGGCGCACCAGACGCTTGCAGGCATCCGCCGAGGAGATCCGCTCGCTCATGTAGAGGTGCAGCACGGTACCGCCCGTATACTTCTTCTGCAGGTCGTCCTGGCGCTCCAGCGCTTCGAAAGGGTCGTCGGTGAAGCCTGCGGGAAGCTGCGACGAGTTGGTGTAGTAGGGGTGGTCTGGCGTGCCAGCCTGGAGGATCCCGGGAAAGCGCTTGCGGTCCT
>CAYWTP010000114.1:0-10028 GCA_964461215.1 uncultured Ectothiorhodospiraceae bacterium
TCTTCGTCGAGTGGGGACCCACCAGCATGCCGTAGCCGCCGGACTCGTTGGCCGGCTTGACCACCAGCTTGTCCAGGTTCGCCAGCACGTAGTCCCGGTGTTTGTCGTCCATACACAGGTACGACGGCACGTTGGGGATGATCGGTTCCTGGTCCAGGTAGTACTTGATCATCTGCGGCACGAAGGCGTAGACGACCTTGTCGTCGGCCACCCCCGCCCCGGGAGCGTTGACCAGCGCCACCTTGCCCCTGCGCCAGGCCCGCATCAGACCCGCCACGCCCAGGGCGGACTCCGGGTTGAACGCCTCGGGGTCCAGGAACAGGTCGTCGATGCGCCGGTAGATCACGTCCACCCGCTCCATGCCCTGGATGGTTCGCTTGTATACGCAGTCGTCGGCCCCCACGACCAGGTCGCTGCCTTCCACCAGATCGATGCCCATCTGCTGGGCCAGATAGGTGTGCTCGAAGTAGGCCGAGTTGTAGATCCCGGGGGTCAGCAGTACCACCGTGGGGTAGTCCGCCGGCCGTGGCGACAGCGAGGCGAGCATGTCGAAGAGCTGGGTCGGGTAGTCGTCCACGGGCTGGATGTTCAGGTCCTCGAACAGGTCCGGAAACACCCGCTTGGTGACGAAGCGGTTCTCCAGCATGTAGGACACCCCGGAAGGCACCCGCAAGTTGTCCTCCAGTACGTACACCGTGCCATCCTTGTCCCTTACCAGATCGGACCCGCAGATGTGGGCCCAGACACCCAGGGCGGGCTTGACCCCCACGCACTGGGGCCGGAAGTTCTTCGACTGGGCCAACACCTGGGCCGGAAACACGCCATCCTTGACGATGCGCTGTTGACCGTACAGGTCCGCGATGAACAGGTTGAGGGCGCTCACCCGCTGAATCAGCCCGGCCTCGATACGCCGCCATTCGTCGGCGCCGATGACGCGGGGAATGATATCGAAGGGCCAGGCGCGGTCGATGTTGCCACCTTCCACGTAGACCGTGAAGGTGATCCCCATCACGGCGATGGCAAGCTCGGCGGCGTTCTTGCGTTCCTTAAGCTCGGTGGCGTCCAAAGAGGACAGATACTGGCAGATACGCCGGGTGACGGGCCGCGGCACGCCCTTGGGCGTCATCAGCTCGTCGTAGTACCGATCGGCGGGATAATCGCTCCAGCAGAGGGACATGACAGTCAGTGCCCCACCCTTGCGGTAACCCGGCAAGCGCAGCGCCGTGGGGACGGAAGACGTTGCGGGGGTAGGAGCATGTGCGTGGCGTACATTCGGCTTGGCCGGCGAGTAGTAGCTTAAGACCGCCGGTGCAAGCCACATGCCATCGCGCTTGTAAATTGCAAGGGCTTATTTTTGTTGACGTTTCAATTTGCGGAACATACCGTATCAGACGCACCATGAAGACGCATGAAGGCCACGGTGGTGCCGGCGCTATGACATCTGCACCAGCTTGAGGCAGCCCCGAGAAACCAGCTCCGCATCCGGTGCTCACCGCGCGCGCCGCAGGGGGGACCGCGCCACCGTCTCTCCGGGAGCGGATGTGAAACGAGTGTCCCCCGCCAATTAGTTACATTGAAGTGTCTTTGTGGTTGATTCTCTCGGGATCGACGGAACGCCATCCGTTCGCGCTGTCCAGACGCAAGGGCAACCACCCCCGCAGTCTGCGGTCCACGGTCTGATCTGCGCGCCGCTGGTGCAGTGGGCGGTGCTGTTGCGCCGCCGGCGTGCGCGAGCGCGCCATTGCCTCGGGGTTCAGCCCCGTATGAGCGAGCAAGCCTTGCTCCGGCGCAGTTTCCCGCGCCTTCTCGCCCGGCCAATGATTGGCCTGCTTATTAGCGCGCCCCCGCTGCAATAGGCTCCGCCACTCGTCTCCCTTCGCGCCCGTCGCAACGGGTCGGCCTAGCGCATATGATATACGCTGACCTGCGCAAGAGAGGATCTCCGACCCGTGTACCAGCGCATCCTAGTAGCCATCGACGGCAGTGACACCTCCCACCTTGCCCTGGACCGCACCATCCGGCTGGTCAAGACCTTGAACGCCCGGATGTGCATCGTGCACGGCCTGGACATGGTGACGCTTGACGTAACCAGTGAGGCCGATCGGGAGCGGGCCGTGGCTGCCGCCTTTCAGGCCGGACAGGAAGCCCTGCGCAGCGCCACGGCAGTCGCCCGCGATGCCGGGCTGGATCCAGAGACCAGGCTGCTGGAGGTCGACGTCATGGGTCGGGGCCGCCTTCCCGAGCTGATCGCCCAGGCGGCGACGGGCTGGAATGCAGATCTGATCGTCGTGGGCACCCACGGCCGGCGCGGCATCGGGAACCTGCTGTTGGGCAGCGTCGCCGAAGGCATCATGCGGATATCGCCGGTACCCGTGCTTATCGTGCGCAGTGCGGCCGGGACAGCTGGTTCCCCCGAGAAAGAAACCCCGATGTTCCGCAACATACTGGTGGCAGTGGATGGCAGCAGCATCTCCGATCTCGCCCTGCACGAGGTGCTGCCGTTTGCCAGACATCTGCAGGCCAGCCTGCGGGTGGTCCACGTCGGCACCGCCAGGGCGGATCGGACGGCGGACGCCGGCGACGGCATCCTCGGCCGGGCGGCGGCCGATGCCGGCCAGGCCGGAGTGCCAATCGAAACCCGCTTCCTGGAGGCCGCTGCGCAGAGCCGCGCCATTGCCGATGCCATCTCAACAGAGGCCGCGGCATGGCCCGCGGAGCTGGTGGTGGTGGGAACCCACGGGCGTAGCGGGCTCAGCCGCCTGCTGCTCGGCAGTGTCGCCGAAGCCGTGGTGCGCACCGCCAAAACTCCGGTGCTACTCGTCCGCGCCCACTGAGGCCCGCTGCCGGACGATAAGGTTGAGCGCAGCCCAGGACACGAACTTACGCGAGAGCCTATGGTCGTCTCCCTGGCCGTTTGAAGGGTGCGCGCCCGGCCGGCGAGCAGGCCGGACCGGCCTGGGCGCGGCAGTCCCTCCGTTTCGTCCCGCGACGCTCAATGCGACGGCCCAGCATGGCTGGCGGGGTTGTCGCAGCCCGAGCCCGAAGTCCCGTCTTCCTGCCGGAACCGCTGCGACAAGGCCGCCCTCCAACTCAGAATCGACCAGCCGAACTGGCTGCCGCGCGCCATCGTGCGCAGCGTGAACAGGACCACGGCAAGAACCGTAATGATGCCCGCAAGAGTCAGGTTATCGCAGTACAACATAAGAACCTCCAATCTGGCTATCTGCCGGGCCAGCTACCGTTCCAAACACCTTGAGGCTGGCTGGGTGGAGAGGCTCCGGCAGGCCTGGTGATTCGCGGTACAATCCGCAGGCCAGGCGGGTGCTTCTTCACTGGTACCTATTCTGAGGGAAGAAGGTTACATAAGTATGTACTAATATACTAAATCTGTAACAAGATGTTTCACGCCTCATTCGAGACCGTCGTCTGTCCGGCGTCACGGCTGGCCGTTCCACCCCGAGGCTCCGCTCCCCTCAGCCGGTCGGAAGCCTATACTTGGGGCACCCCAAAACGGGGCTGCTCCGTGGATTTCGCAGGAGTGATTCGCTATGCCAAACAAACCTGTTGCCGTCGTCACCGGCGCATACCGCGGTCTGGGCCTGGAAACCTGTCGTCAGCTCGCGGACAAAGGCTACGCCGTCGTTCTCACCGCCAGGCAGGAGCAGAAAGGACTCGCCGCCGCTGAGGCATTGCAGGGCAAAGGACTCGACGTGCGCTTTCATCCGCTCGACGTCACCGATGAGGGCTCGATACAACGGCTGGCTGACTTCATCAAGAGCAGCTTTGACCGGCTGGCAGTCCTGGTGAACAACGCGGGCATCTTTCCGGATACCAGGACAGACTCGGGCCGCAACAGCGTCTTCGACGCCTCGCTGGACACGGTGAGCGCAGGGCTCGAAACCAACACCCTCGGCCCGCTGCGCCTGTGTCAGATCCTGATACCGCTCATGCAGGGCCAGGGCCGGGTGGTCAACGTGTCCTCCGGCATGGGTCAGCTCAGCGACATGAACGGCTGCTGTCCCGGGTACCGCCTGTCAAAGACGGCCCTGAACGCCGTCACCCGCATATTCGCCGACGAACTCCGGGATACCGGCGTCAAGATCAACTCCGTGTGTCCCGGCTGGGTACGTACCGACATGGGGGGAGCCGAGGCTCCGCTGCCGGTCGAGGAAGGTGCCAGGGGCATCGTCTGGGCCGCCACCCTGCCCGACGACGGCCCCAGCGGTGGCTTCTTCCGCCACGCAGAGCCAATCCCCTGGTGACGGCCCGGGCGCTTCCCTGCGCACAGCGTTAGCGAATTCAGGAGCAAGATCCGGAGTGCTGCAACCGTGCCCGGCCGCTACATTCAAGCCACCACTCCCCAGGGTCCGCGGGCGGCGAAACGTGTCATGAATGTTCAGGCCAGTATCCGGGCAGCGGCGGTCACCACCGATCCCCGCTGGAAGGCCGTGGTCACTCGCGACCCGGCGGCGGACGGGTCCTTCGTCTACTCGGTGAAGACCACCGGCGTGTACTGCCGACCCTCCTGCGGCTCGCGCACGGCGCGGCCCGAGAACGTGCAGTTCCACCCTACCCCGAGCGAGGCCGAACGGGCAGGCTTTCGCCCCTGCATGCGCTGCAAACCGGACCAGCCGCCGCTGTCCGTACGTCAGACCGCCCGCGTGGCCAGTGTGTGCCGATACATCGACGCGGCCGAGCGCCCGCCGAGCCTGCGGGAGATGGCCGACCACATCGGGCTCAGCCCCCACCACCTGCACCGCCTCTTCCGGGCGGTGACGGGTGTGACACCAAGGGCTTACGCGGCGGCACGCCGCGCCCGGCGGGTGCGTGACGCACTGACGGATGGCGACACCGTCACCGCGGCCATCTACGCGGCCGGCTACGGCTCCGGCAGCCGCTTCTACGAGACATCCACACGGGTATTGGGCATGACCCCGACGCGTTTCCGGTCCGGCGGGCGGGACACCGAGATACATTTTGCCGTGGGCCAGTGCTCTCTCGGGGCGATTCTGGTAGCCGCCAGCCGGTTCGGCGTATGTGCGATCCTACTGGGAGACGATCCCGAGTCCCTGGTCCACGATCTGGAGGATCGCTTTCCCCGTGCCTCCCTGGTCGGGGCCGATCCCGGGTTCGAGCAAGTTGTGGCCAAGGTCGTCGGCTTGGTCGAATCGCCACGCGTGGGACTCGACCTCCCGCTGGATCTGCGCGGTACGGCGTTCCAGCAACGGGTCTGGCAGGCGCTGCGCGAGATCCCAGCCGGCCGGACCGTCAGCTATGCCGAGATCGCCCGGCACATCGGCGCCCCGCACTCCGCGCGGGCGGTGGCCCAGGCCTGCGCCGCCAACTGCCTGGCGGTGGCGATCCCGTGCCACCGCGTGGTGCGTACCGACGGAAGCGTGTCGGGATACCGCTGGGGTGTGGAACGCAAACGCGCGCTTCTGGACCGGGAGGCGGCTGAGTGAACACCGCTGAGCGGATTCACTCTCGTTCCTCGTGGGGGCACCACCGCCGCGCGGTCTGCGCGCGCTTGCGCACACCCCATCGACCAAGCGTTGGAGGCTGCTTGATTCCAGGCAAATCGCGCCTCGCGTCAAGCCGTCCGGCGGCGCGGCGCGGAAGAGGTGCTGGTGCCTGCGGGCTAGCCGCCCGGCTTCAGGCCTCGGAAGAAGCCCTTGACGTCGTCCGTGACGTTGTTCATGAACTGCTTCGGGGCGCTTGTCACGACGGCTCGATCTCTCAGCGCCAACAGTCGGGTGTCCTCGGGCTGGACCTCCAGGCCGAGGGCGATATATCGCTGGGCCTTCTCGTACTGATACCGTCTGATCTGCGACTCCGCGAGATTGGCATACTGCGCGGCAATCGCGCGAAATCCTCTCCTGGCCAGCGTATTGCCAGGCTCCAGATCGAGAACCTTCTCGTAGTAGAAGAAGGCGTTGTCGTTGGCCGGCGTTCGGAGCTGGTTCTTCTCAAGAGCCGCATCGGCCCGGGCGAGCAGCGCCTCGATGCGGAGCTGGGTGTCGACCTTCTGCTTGAGCTTCAGCAGCCCCGGCTCCGTGTCGTGGGCCCGCAGGCCGAGGGTTACGTAGTCTTGTGCTCTACGGTACCCGTTCTTCGCGATCGCTCTTTCCGCCAGCGAGGCGTAACGCATCGCCACCTTCGTCAGCCCCGCCCTGGCTTCTCGGTTCTTGGGGTCCAGGCGCAACACTTCAGTGTAGTAGTAAGACGCATTGTCCTCGGGGGGGGTCGACAGCCTGTCCCCCTGGAGCGCCTTGTCCCCTAGCGTGAGCAGCTTGTCGACCTGATACCAGATGGGGTCCGTCGCCGGCCGCGCCGGCGGGGACGAGGTCGGTACCCTGGCCGCCAGCGCTGCTGACGGAGCACTTGCGGCCATGGCGCCGCCTTGCGGGTGCGCAGTAGCCGTTGCCGTGGCTGGACCCCGCCACGGGCTGCTGCCGGCCGCCACCGGGGGTGCCCCGGGCCTCTCGACGAAGGGTTCCGGGAGAAAGGCCTTGACCGTGACCGCCGCCACCGCACCGATTGCCGCGACTGCGAGACCTGTCCCGACCCACTTGGCCAGGCGCGTTGCGTTGCCGCTCCTGCGTGCGGACCTGGGCTTGGCCGGCGCCCTGATCACCGGTCTCGACGTGAGGGGGCCCGAGCCCCGCAGCGCCTCGATCGCTTCCAGCATCTCGGCCGCGTCCTTAAAGCGGTCCTCGGGCTTCTTGGCAATCATCCGGTTCAGGAGCGGCTGGCAGCGCGCCAGGTCCGATGGGAGCGCGGGGATCGGTTCGCTCAGGTGCTTGAAGATCGTACTGAGCTCGGTGTCACCCACGTAGGGCTTCTTCCCTGCCAGCATCTCGTAGAAGACGATACCAAGGCTGTAAATGTCGGCGCGGCCATCCACCTCGCGTCGCTCGGCCTGCTCGGGGGCCAGATAGCTCGGGCTGCCCAGCACGGAGCCCGTCTGGGTCAGATCGCCCTGTGTGCGCAGCTGCTTGGCGATGCCGAAGTCGGTCAACAGCGGGGTTCTGTTCCGCCGGAAGAGAATGTTGGCCGGCTTGACGTCCCGATGCACGACGCCCAGGCCATGCGTGAAGGCCAGGCATCCGCCGATGATCTTTACGAGCTGAACGGCCGCATCCGGCGACATGCCCTTGGCAATCCTGCTCTTCAGATCACCGCCGTCGACGTACTCCATGGAGATGTAGTGGCCGCCTTCGGCAATGCCCACGTCGTGGACGGTGATGATGTTATGGTGGCTCAGGCCGGCGATGATGCGCCCCTCGTTGAGAAAGCGCTCCGAGAAGGCGGGGTCGTCCGCAAAGGTCTGGTCCAAGACCTTCAGGGCCACCCGGCGGCCCAGAGACTCCTGAACGGCGAGGTACACGGCAGCCATGCCGCCCCTGCCGATTAGGCGCTCGATTGTGTACCCGGGGATCTTCATCGACTTCTTGCGTGAAGCGTTTCGTCCCTCCATCGCCCATCTATGTCGGCTGACAGAGGAGTCACTGAAGCGTTTCCGCGGTTTTGATCTTTCCTTCGATGCCCCAGCGTCAGCCGTCAGGTTCCGCCCACCATCTGGATCGGGGGCCAGAGGCGGCCGAGGAAAGTCCGGTGCCCATTCGCCACTGGGGCTGGATCACGCCAACTGACTGAACGTCATAGCGAAAATGCGTTCAGAAGGCTCCTCTTCGCGTCTTAGGCACCGATTTTCGGAGCAAGACCGTCAGGCACACGACTGCGGTTCTTCTCCAGTCTCGGGCGTCCCGGGAACAGGGTGACGAGGCTGGACAGCAGCATCAAGAGGGCCCCGGGCAGGGGGACCGGAGCGGGACTCGGCAAGAACATCAACCCGTCGATACCTGAACCCGCCACCAGGCCGTTGGAGCCGACAAGCGTCGCAAGACCGGGAGTCGAAGAACCCGGGGTGATATCAAGCGTGTAGAGGCTGTCGAAGACATCCGCCTCGTTGAAATACAGTGTGTGCGTCGTCGGATCGTAGGCCAGCCCATGACTGACATCTGCGAAGGTCAGGCCGGTCGGCCCGAACGGCGTGGCGACGCCCGTCGACACATTGATGGTGTAAAGATTTCCGTTAAACGCCAGGGCATAGAGAATGCCGTTGACGCTGTCGTAGGCGAGCCCCGAACCAAGATCCGGCACACCGGTCGCCCCGATCATCGTCGTCGCGCCCGTCGCCGGATCGATTGACTTCAGGATACTGCCATTGCTGTCGACGGTATAGAGAAGCCGCGCCGCCTCGTTGCGAGCCAGCCCCCTCCAGTCCGATCCGTCCTGATCCGAGTTAAGAATCGTGACGACCCCGGTAACCGGATCGATCCGCCCGAACGCATAGCGGGAGCCATTGACGATGTCGGTCGCATAGTAGCTCCCGTTCATGAATTCCAGTCCGGGAAAGCTGAGCTCATCGTCGATCACCAGGAAGGGCCTCGCCGCGCCGGTCGCGGGATCGACGGTGTACAAAACCCCCGGGGTGGACGACGAAGCACCGATCAAACCTGTCGGGGGCTCGGGCGGCGGGGGCGGTGTCTCCGGCACGAACGTCAAACCATCGATCCCCGTATCCGGAATCGTACCGTTGGAGCCGACTAGCGTCGCTTTTCCGGTAGTGGTGTTGAGCTTGTAAAGACTGTCGGAGACATCCGCCTCGTTCAAATATAGCGTCGCGGTAGTGGGATCGTAGGCGAGTCCATGGCTGATGTCAGTGAAGGTCAAATTCGTCGACCCGATCGTGGTCGCGACCCCCGTGCTGGTATCGAGGGTGTAGAGATTGCCGACGTAATCCACGCTGTAGAGAACGCCGTTGACGTTGTCGTAGGCCAGGCTGGATATCAAGTTGTCGTTTGTGGCCGGAATGCCGGTACTCCCCACCAAAGCGGATGCGCCCGTGTAGGGATTGACTAAATGCAGGTTGTTGCTGTTGTCTGTGGCATAGAGGTGACCAATCGAATCGTTTCGCGCCAATCCATACCAGGAATCTCCGGGCTGATCGCTCAGGATGGTAACGGCCCCGGTAGCCGGATCGATCCGGCCGAACGCATAGCCGGAACCATCGACGATGTCGGTCGCATAGTAGCTCCCGTTAATGTACTCGAGACCGGTAACGCTTAGCGGGCGGTCGAGCGTGAGGAAGGGCGTCGCCGCGCCGGTCACAGGGTCGATGGTGTACAACTTGCTTTGATCGGAAGAATAAGGATCGACCGAAGACGCGCCGGTCAAACCCGCCTGGGCAGACATGCTCGACATGGAGAGAGCGGTAGCGGCGAAAGTGGCGAAGACGGGCGCAAGGGCACGCGGGCGACGACAGGACATGGCAGGTTCCTCCCCACGGCTACACAATGTCACCGCGCTACTCCAACCTACGCGATGTTCAGGCCATCCGTCACGCCGCCGTCGCGGGCACTGCGCCGTTTATAGTCAGACTGGCACCGGTTGAGACCGATTTCAAGCACGCCCCGGCTTTCCGGCTCTGCGCACGGTCTCTCTTCTGTCCCACGGATCGAGTCCCCCGCAACGGCGGCCGGTATACCCGCGGGCCGGGAATTCGGCGCTTCCGCTGCGCGGGCCCATCGGCGCCCGCACCGGCTCGCCTTCATCACAGTGCAACGCGCTGGTGGAGGAAACCCACCAGTTCGATGGCCAGGTGCTGTTGGTCCACGGCGACTCGCACTATTCTAAGGTCGACAAGGCGATGGTCGACGACGACGGCCACCTGACCCCGAACTTCACCCGCCTCGAGGTCTTCGGCTCGGCCGACAACAGCTGGGT
Source organism: uncultured Ectothiorhodospiraceae bacterium (assembly GCA_964461215.1). Taxonomy (GTDB): domain Bacteria; phylum Pseudomonadota; class Gammaproteobacteria; order JAABTG01; family JAABTG01; genus CAYWTP01. The sequence goes on from CAYWTP010000114.1 coordinate 9,790, forward strand.
CGAGATGACGGTGGATCCGAGCACCCAGAACGTGTTTTCGTTCCAGCCTGTTTTCCTGCACTAAGCGGTTCTCCGCGCATTCAAGTCCGGGACAAGGATGTCCCGCTATTCTCTGGCTGCCGAGGCTGTGTGCATAGGTTAGTTCTTAAGCCAAGTACGAGGTGTCCATGTGAGGTTTGCAGGGCCGTTAGCAGCAGGGATGCTGCGATCGAGCCCACAGGGGCGAACCCGGACCGAAG
>CAYWTP010000115.1:0-9981 GCA_964461215.1 uncultured Ectothiorhodospiraceae bacterium
CCGATGCGCCGAGGCCTGCCGGGAGATCGGCTACCGGGGCGCCGGTACCTTTGAATTCCTCTATGAGGACGGCGAGTTCTATTTCATCGAGATGAACACCCGGGTGCAGGTGGAGCACCCCGTGACTGAAATGGTCACGGGGGTCGACATCGTCGTCGAGCAGCTACACATTGCCGCCGGCAAGCCTCTGTCCTGCAAGCAGTCCGATATCGTCCTGCGCGGCCACGCCGTGGAGTGCCGCATCAATGCCGAGGATCCGCAAACCTTCATGCCATCGCCGGGTACCATCACGCTCTATCACCCCCCCGGCGGCCCCGGTATCCGCATGGACAGCCACATCTACACCGGCTATCGGGTTCCTCCCTACTACGACTCGCTCATCGGCAAGCTCATCGCCCACGGCGCGAGCCGCGAGCGGGCTCTTGCCCGTTTGCGCACCGCGCTGGGGGAAATCGTGGTGGACGGGATCAAGACCAACATCCCCATGCACCAGGTCCTGGTCGAAGATGCCGGTTTCGTCGCCGGCGGAACCAACATCCATTACCTGGAGAAGCTCCTGGCCCGATGATTCACCGGGCCCAGCCGGCGCGCCACACGCCCCCACGCTCCATGGCTTGGCTACAGCTTAACTTCGATGCCCCGCCGCAGGACGCACCGTTGCTGAGCGAGCACCTGAGCGACGCCGGTGCCCTCGCGGTGACGCTCAGTGACGCCGGCGATGAGCCCATCTTCGAGCCGGGCCCGGGGGCGACGCCCCTGTGGAGATCCACTCGCGTGGTGGCGCTGTTCGAGCCAGGACGCGCGCCGGAGACGCTGCTGCACGATCTGCGCCTGCGGGTCGCTCCCGCGGATTTACCGCCCTGCCGGGTGGAGCGGCTGGAGGATCAGGACTGGGAGCGGGCCTGGATGAGCCGGTTCCAGCCCATGCGCTTCGGACACCGGCTGTGGATCTGCCCGAGCTGGGCCGAGCCCCCGGCGCCGGAGGCCGTCACCCTGCGACTGGATCCAGGGCTGGCGTTCGGCACGGGCAGCCATCCGACCACCGCCCTGTGTCTGGAGTGGCTGGACGGCGCCGATCTGAGGGGGTGCCGGGTTATCGACTACGGCTGTGGTTCGGGCGTGCTCGGGATCGCTGCCTTGCTGCTGGGCGCGGAGCGTGTCTGGGCCGTGGATAATGATCCCCAGGCGCTGACCGCGACTCGCAGCAACGCCGAGAGCAATGCAGTGGCACGGCACCTGTCGGTGCATCTTCCCGATGAGCTGCCGCCGCTTCAGGCCGACCTGCTCCTGGCCAACATCCTGGCCCGACCGCTCATCGACCTGGCGCCGGCGATGGCCCGGCATCTGGCGCCGGGGGGCGGTCTGGTCTTGTCGGGGATTCTCCGCTCTCAGGCCTCCGAGGTCACCGCGGCCTATGCTCCGTGGTTCCCGGATTTCGTACGCCGGGATCGCGACGACTGGTGTTGTCTGGCGGGCTCCCGGTGCCGCGGGGCAAGCGTGTAGATGTATACCCGCTGTCCACACTGCGGCACGGTGTTCGGAGTGGACCAGGCGCAGCTTGATTTGGCTAACGGACGGGTGCGCTGCGGGCAGTGCCTGACGCCGTTCCAGGCGCTGGAGAACATTCTCGAGACGCTCCCAGCCGGCGCACCCGCGGGTGACTGGCCGCCGATTGCCGACCTTAATGGCCGCAGCGCACTGCCCGTTGCACCGACCGACGCCGGGCAGGGGGGGAGCCGGGGAACGTCCACCGACGATCAGAGCGGTGGTGCGTACCCCGGCTGGTACCACTTTGACGGGATACCGGCCGACGGCTGGCTGGAGGCCGCAGACATTGGCGAGTCGTTGCGGACCACTTTAGCTGAGAACCTGAACCTGCAACCGACCGCCGCCGAGACGGTGTCGTCTCCGGAAGTCGCTCCGGGACCGTCCGAGAGGGCAGATTCCCTGGCCCCGTCGGCGTGGAACCTCTTCGAGCCTTTGCCCGAGCCGGACTCGGAAGCCGCCACCGTGCCCGGTGCAGACGTCTCTGCCGGACGGGCGTCTGGCACCGCCATGGTGGAAGAGGCGCCGGATACCGCCGTTCCCGAAGTGTTGCTGGAGGAGTCGTCGCAGAGCCGCCCGCGCCCGGCCTCCCGGCCGCTGCGCCTGCTGCAGGCCGCAACGGTGGTGATTCTGCTGGCCGCCCTCGGCCTGCAGTACGCTTGGTTCCGGCCAGCGGAGATTCTTCGCCACATGCCTCAGGCCCAGCCTTGGCTGGCCCGGCTTTTCGCGACCGCAGGGCGGCCACCACCCGTGCTGCGCGACCTGTCGCTGATTCGCCTCGTGCGCCGTGACGTGCGCAGCCATCCGCTGTACGCCGGGGCCCTGCTGGTGGACGCAACCCTGATGAACACGGCGCCGTACGCACAGCCGTTTCCGGTGATTCAGTTCACGCTCTTCGACGTCAGCGGTGCCACCATCGCCAGTCGGGCATTCGCCCCTTCCGAATACCTGGACCAGGACACGGCGGCGGTTCCCGACATGGCGACCGGGGTTCCGGTCCAGATCCGACTCGACCTGGTAGCGCCGGAGGCCGGTGCGGTAAGCTATGAATTTCAGTTCCGGTAAATGCGGCCCGCTGTCGAAGGCGTCACACATTTGCTTTGGGTCAATCACATCGCCTTTTACCGGTTGCCCCATGGGGGTATCATGAAGTTTGATCCGGAGGGGCACGTACAACGACAACAATAATGAGACGTGAACATCGGACCCTTCACACTCCGTACTAATCTGGTTCTTGCGCCGATGGCCGGCGTAACGGATCGTCCCTTTCGCCAATTGTGCAGGGATTTAGGGGCTGGTTTGGCAGTGTCGGAGATGGTATCCGCAAACGCGCTTCTGCGGGGCAACCGCAAGACCCGGCATCGGATTGACCATGACGGTGAGTCTGCGCCGCGATCGGTGCAGATTGCGGGCGCCGATCCGCGTGCCATGGCCGATGCGGCCCGCCTCAATGTGGACCTCGGGGCCCAGATAATCGACATCAACATGGGTTGCCCCGCAAAGAAGGTCTGCAGTGTGATGGCGGGATCGGCGCTGCTGCGTGACGAGGCCCTGATCGGCCGGATAGTGGAGGCGGTAGTGGGAGCGGTCGGAGCGCCCGTCACCCTCAAGATTCGAACCGGTTGGGACCCACAGAGTCGCAATGCGGTGTCGGTGGCCCGGATCGCGGAGAGCTGCGGCGTCACGGCCCTGGCCGTGCATGGCCGGACCCGGGCCTGCGGATACGGGGGAGAGGCAGAGTACGACACCATCGCCGCCGTGAAGGCCGCCGTAAGCATCCCAGTGATTGCCAACGGAGACATCACTAGTCCCCTGAAGGCCCGGCGGGTGCTGGAGCAGACCGCCGCAGACGCGCTCATGATTGGCCGTGCCGCCCAGGGAAACCCCTGGATCTTCCGCGAGATCGACTATTTTCTTCGGCACGGGCAAATGCTGTCCCCGCCGAGTCCGACGGAGGTGCAGGAGACGCTGCTTGCGCACCTTCGCAGGCTCCACGCCTTCTATGGCGAGTACACGGGTGTGCGCGTCGCGCGCAAGCATCTGTGCTGGTACAGCAAAGGCCGGCCCGGGGGCGCAGAATACCGGCGGCGGGTCTACCGCGTCGACACCGTCGCGCAGCAGCTTTCAGTTACCCGCGACTACTTCGCGGGCTTGCACCAGGCGCAGCATGGAAAGCGGTACGAACAGGGGGCGATGGCGGCATGAACAACACGGCTGAACTCGGACAAAGGCCGGCGATTCCCGAGCTTTGCGTGGACAACACGCGGGCCCGGGAGCCCTTGCGGGAGTGCGTGCGCGATGCCCTGGAGCATTATTGCGCGCAGCTCGGCGATCATGTTTACGGTGATCTGTACGAGCTGGTGATGAAGGAAGTGGAGGCCCCGTTGTTGGAGACCGTGTTGAGCCATGCCCGTGGCAACCAGAGCAGGGCCGCCGAGATCCTGGGTATCAACCGCGGCACCTTGCGCAAGAAGCTGAAGTACTACGGGATCGCATGACCATGCCGGGCGCAGTGCAACGAGCCCTTGTCAGCGTCTCCGACAAATCAGGACTGATTGAGTTTGCCCGGGGTCTGGCGGACCTCGGGGTGGAGATCCTCTCCACCGGCGGAACCGCCCGCCAGCTCGCCCAGGCCGGCGTGCCCGTGGTCGAAGTCTCCGACTACACCGGATTCCCGGAGCTGATGGACGGCCGGTTGAAGACGCTTCACCCGCGCGTTCACGGGGGGCTGCTGGGGCGCCGGGGTGTTGATGACGCAGCCATGGCCGAACACCACATTCCGCCTATCGACCTGGTGGCCGTCAACCTGTACCCGTTCGAGCAGACCGTGGCGCGCCCCGACTGCAACCTGCAGGATGCCATCGAGAACATCGACATCGGGGGTCCCACCATGCTGCGCGCCGCGGCCAAGAATCATGCCTCGGTGACCGTCGTGGTGGATCCGGCCGACTACCCGGGGGTTCTGGCAGGGCTGCGCGGGGCTGGTGTTTCAGGCGAGACCCGATTTCATTTGGCCGTCAAGGCCTTCGAGCACACCGCCCGCTATGATGGCGCCATTGCCAACTACCTGGGCAGTCGTACCTCGTCCGATGATGATCGGCTTTTCCCGCGGACCCTGAGCCTTCAGTTTCGCAAGCGGCAGGCCATGCGTTACGGAGAGAATCCCCACCAGCGGGCGGCCTTCTACGGGGAAGCGACCCTGGCGGCGGGATCCGTGGCCGCCGCCCGGCAGCTTCAGGGCAAAGAGCTTTCCTTCAACAATATCGCTGACGGTGATTCGGCCCTGGAGTGCGTCAAGCAGTTCAAAGACCAGCCGGCGTGCGTCATCGTCAAGCACGCCAACCCCTGCGGCGCCGCCCTAGGCGCCACCCTGCTGGAAGCCTATGACCGGGCCTACCGCACCGATCCGACCTCCGCCTTCGGCGGTATCATCGCCGTCAACGGACCCCTGGACGCTGCCACCGCCCAGGCCATCGTCGAACGTCAGTTCGTGGAGGTGATCATTGCGCCGTCGGTGACCCAAGAGGCCGCCGCCGTCCTCCAAGCGAAGAAGAACGTGCGGGTTCTGGCCTGTGGGCAGTGGCCGGGCGAGCCTCAGCCGGGCCTGGACTTCAAGCGGGTCAACGGCGGCCTTCTGGTGCAGGAGCGTGACCTGGGCATGGTGCGCGAGTCCGAGCTGCGCCCGGTCACCAGGCGCCAGCCCGACACCGAGCAGCTCAAGGACCTGCTGTTCGCCTGGAGGGTGGTAAAATTCGTCAAGTCCAACGCTATCCTCTATGCCCGCGACGGCATGACCATCGGCGTGGGGGCCGGCCAGATGAGCCGTGTCTACAGCGCCCGCATCGCCGGGATGAAGGCCGCCGACGAGGGCCTCCAGGTCAAGGGCTCCGTCATGGCTTCGGACGCCTTCTTCCCGTTTCGCGACAGCATTGACGCTGCCGCCCAAGCCGGGGTGAGTGCGGTGATCCAGCCTGGTGGCTCCATGCGCGACGACGAGGTCATCGCCGCCGCCGACGAGTACGATATCGCCATGGTGTTCACAGGCATGAGGCATTTCCGGCACTCATAGGTTAGTTCTTAAGCCAAGTACGCGGTGTCCATGTGAGGTTTGCAGGACCGTGAGCAGCAGGGATGCTGCGACCGAGCCCACACGGACGTGTTCACGGCGTGTCCTGCGGGCCTCACATGGACGGCATGGCCTAAAGATCCTACGTATGTTCCGGCACTAGTACGTGAGGAGCAAGGGACAAGGTGCACGGGCCAAGGCTTGAATCGCCGGGCCGATGATCGGCCAGCCTTACCACGCCTCACGCCTCAACGAGTCACGAGTCACGAGTCACGGCCCTTGAAAGTCCTGATTATCGGCGGCGGCGGTCGCGAGCACGCGTTGACCTGGAAGGTGGCTCAGTCGTCGCGGGTCGAGCGCGTCTATGTCGCCCCAGGTAACGCCGGTACTGCCACCGAGCCCAAGGCCCGGAACGTGGCCATCAGCGCCGAGGACATCGACGGGCTGCTGTCCTTCGCCAGGGACAATGACGTGGACCTGACGATCGTGGGCCCTGAGGCGCCGCTGGTGGCCGGGGTCGTGGACCGATTCACCGGCGCCGGACTGCGCTGCTTCGGCCCCACCCGAGGGGCCGCGCGCCTGGAGGGCTCCAAGTCCTTCAGCAAGGATTTCCTCGCGCGGCATCAGATCCCTACGGCCGCGTACGCCAGCTTCACGGACCTTGCCGAAGCCGAGGCCTATATTCGCGCCCGCGGCGCCCCCGTGGTGGTCAAGGCCGACGGTCTGGCGGCCGGCAAGGGGGTCGTTCTGGCCGAATCCGTGGACCGGGCGGTCGCCGCTGTTACCGACATGCTCGGCGGAAATGCCTTCGGCAAGGCGGGTCAGCGGGTGGTAGTTGAGGAGCTGCTCCATGGTGAGGAGGCAAGCTTCATTGTCGTGGCCGACGGTCGGCATATTCTGCCCATGGCCAGCTCCCAGGACCACAAGGCGGCCCATGACGGCGACACCGGCCCGAACACCGGCGGCATGGGGGCCTACTCTCCCGCCCCGGTGGTAACCCAGGACCTGCACCGGCGCATCATGCACGAGGTCATCGAGCCCACCGTGCGCGGGCTTGCCGCGGAGGGAATGCCGTATACGGGTTTCCTCTACGCCGGACTCATGATTGCCCCGGATGGCACGCCCAACGTGCTGGAGTTCAATTGCCGCTTCGGTGATCCCGAGACCCAGCCCATCATGCTCCGGCTGCGCTCGGATCTGGTGGACCTCTGCGAGGCGGCGCTGGACGGGCGTCTGAATACGGTGCGCGCGGACTGGGACCCCAGGGCGGCGCTGGGTGTGGTCCTCGCCGCCGGCGGCTACCCGGGCAGCTACCGCAAGGGGGACGCCATCTCCGGGCTTCTGGACGAGGTACCCGACACCAAGGTGTTCCACGCCGGGACCGTACAGGAGGACGGTCGAGTAGTGACGGCGGGCGGCCGGGTCCTGTGTGTGACGGCGCTGGGTGTGACGGTCTCCGCCGCCCAGCACCTGGCCTACGAGCGGGTCAGCCGGATCGGTTGGGAAGGGGTGTACTACCGCAAGGACATCGGCTACCGGGCGGTGGAGAGGGAGGCGCAAGGCCTGAGGCCTCAGGCCTGAGGCTCAAGGGATCTGGATGAAATGCAAGCGCCGTGGGCGGCGTGGGAGCTTGCGCGCGTTACTCTTCAGCTCAGGGAGCAGCAGGTTTCCGGTGGCGGAAAGGGAGTTGACGAGGACCGGCACCACCACGAGTCTTTTCACGCCTATAGCCTTCCCTTCGTCGACGGGATGGTTCCTTCCATCCTGGGATCCAGGGCCACCGCCATGCGTACGGCGCGGCCGAAGGCTTTGAACATGGTCTCGGCCACGTGGTGGGCGTTGCGGCCCCTCAGGCTGTCGATGTGCAGGGTGGCCTTGGCGCTGTTTACGAAACCCTGGAAGAACTCGTGGAACAGATCCACGTCGAAGTCGCCGATCCGAGCGCGCTCGAATCGGACCTCGTAGGTGAGGCCGGGGCGCCCGGAGAAGTCGATGACGACCCTTGAGAGGGCCTCGTCCAGGGGCACGTAGGCGTGCCCGTATCGCGTCATCCCACGCTTGTCGCCCACCGCCTCGCTGAAGGCCTGCCCGACGGTGATGCCGATGTCCTCCACCGTGTGGTGGGCATCGATGTGCAGATCACCTCTGGCGCGAATATCCAGATCCAGGAGGCCATGCCGCGCGACTTGGTCGAGCATGTGCTCCAGAAATGGAATTCCGGTCTCGAAATGGCCCGACCCTGCTCCTTCCAGGTCGATGGCTACCTTGATCTGGGTTTCCAGGGTATCCCGCGTCACCGATGCCGTGCGACTGCCCATGCCACGCTCCTCGATAGCCAATTCATTTGCTGAGGATAACTCAGAAGCCCTCAAGCACATAAACGGTCGAGGCCGTAGGGGGCGCCGCATATTGTTGATCCGCGCCGCAAAACCTGCTCCAATTCAGGGCATTCCAACGTGGGCGTTGCATGAGCGTAGGCCAAAAGGTGCTTGATCTGACCAGCATTCGCGTTGCATGCGCCGACTGCAGCCTGTCCCGTCTGTGCCTGCCCATGGGACTGGACGTGGAGGATCTGGACCGCCTGGATGCGATCATGAAGCGGCCGCGTCCCCTGCGCCGCGGTGACCACCTGTACCGGGCCGGGGACCGCTTCCACTCGATTTTTGCCGTACGCTCCGGATCGCTTAAGACCTATACCCCGTGCCAGGACGGCTCCGAGCAGGTCATAGGGTTTCACCTGCCGGGAGAGCTGGTAGGCCTGGATGCGATCGAGAGCGAGCATCACGTGTGCTCGGCGAAGGTGCTGGAGACCACCGGAGTGTGCGCCCTGCCCTACGAACGCTTGCACGAGCTGGCCCGGGACCTTCCCAGTCTCCAGCGGCATTTCTTCCGCTTGCTGAGCAAGGAGCTGGCGCACGACGAGGCCATGCTCATGCTCTTGGGCAAGGCCAGTGCCGAGGAACGGCTGGCCACTTTCCTTCTGAGTCTGGCCCAGCGCTTCAAGGCCCGTGGCTTCTCGGACAGCGAGTTCAACCTCAGCATGTCCCGGCACGACATCGGTAACTATCTCGGGCTTGCCGTGGAGACGGTCAGCCGCATGTTCTCGCGCCTGCAGGAAGAGGGTGTTCTCACCGTCCACCGCAAGAATATCCAAATCCACGACCAGGATCGCCTGCGGGCCATGCTCCATCTGCGCGATGCTTCGACGCCCATGGGCTGCGGCTAGCGCGCAATCCTGGGCTGGTCCCTCCGCAACGCCGCGATGTCAGTTGGCCCTTGAGTACTTGCCTATAGGCCTGCGATGGTCGCGGGCGCAGTGTCCGCCATTGAGCCTTACGGCCACGCCCACGCGGCTTCGTTCACATGGACGGATTGCCCGGAGCAGTGGGGGCTTCCGTCTGCCGCCGCCCTTTAGTGCTCCCGGCCGGCCGCTTAACAACCCCTCATTTGCTATGGTACATTGCCCCGGATTTGACATGGATCAAAATGTGACCGCCGGATTGACATACAATTCGCGGCTTTGAGTCGGCACACCGTGGCTGGGGACCGTCTTGTGACGGAACGGGGAAGGCAGATGCAGCCGGTTTTCATTTCAAGGGGAGGTTTATGAGCGCACAGACCACGTATAACGACACGGTCGTACGCCAGTTCACCATCATGACGGTGGTCTGGGGGATCGTGGGCATGCTGGTGGGCGTGATCATCGCCAGCCAGCTTATCTGGCCGGAGCTGCTGCCCAAGGTGTCGTGGCTCAGCTACGGCAGGCTGCGCCCGCTGCACACCAACGCCGTCATCTTTGCATTCGGGGGCTCCGCCCTGTTCGCAACCTCTTATTATGTAGTGCAACGCACCTGCCAGACGCGGCTCTTCGGCGGCTTCCTGGTGCCTCTGACGTTCTGGGGCTGGCAGCTCATCATTGTCCTGGCCGCCATCACCCTGCCTCTGGGGATTACTACCAGCAAGGAGTATGCAGAGCTGGAGTGGCCCATCGACATCTTGATCACCCTGGTGTGGGTCGCCTATGCGATCGTGTTCTTCGGCACCATCGTCAAGCGCAAGCAGCCGCACATCTATGTCGCCAACTGGTTCTATGGCGCCTTCATCATCACCATCGCGGTGCTGCATATTGGCAACAGCGCAGAGCTGCCGGTCAGCCTCACCAAGTCCTATTCGGTGTATCCGGGCGCCATCGACGCCATGGTGCAGTGGTGGTACGGCCACAACGCCGTGGGCTTCTTCCTGACGGCCGGCTTCCTGGGCATGATGTACTACTTCGTGCCCAAGCAGGCGGGCCGGCCGGTCTTCTCCTACCGGCTGTCGGTGGTGCACTTCTGGGCGCTGGTATCCATTTACATGTGGGCAGGCCCTCA
>CAYWTP010000116.1:0-9908 GCA_964461215.1 uncultured Ectothiorhodospiraceae bacterium
GCTGTTCCAGGGCCTGTGTGACCATGGGGCCGCGCCAGATCATGGGGGTCTCCTCGTCGATGAGGAAGCCGATGGACATGGCCTGGATGTGATAGCTGACGACGGGCTCCAGCGTGTGGCCGTCCTTGGACTCCGGCTTGGTGGAGCCCACGCCGAGCATGCGGGGCTGGCTGGGGCCGTAAATGTCGGCGTCCAGAATACCGACCTTGGCGCCTTCCTGGGACAGTGCCAGCGCCAGGTTCACGGCCACGGTGGACTTGCCCACGCCGCCCTTGCCGGAAGCTACGGCGATGATGTTCTTGATCTTCTGCAGGGGCTGCACGCCCTTCTGTACGGCATGGGAGACGATCTTGGTGCTGACCTCGACATCGGCGCTGCCTACCCCTTCCACGGCTTCGAGCTTGGCCTTCAGCGTTTGGGTCAGTCCTGGGATATAGCTCTTGGCGGGATACCCGAGGACCACGCTGACCTTTACCTTGTCCCCGTCGATGGCGATGTCCTTGACGGACTTGGACGCCATCAGGTCCTTCTCCATGAAGGGGTCGATGATCTCCTTGAGGGCGGTCTCAACCTTATCTCTGGTCAGCTCGGCCATACATTGCTCTCCTGCTTGAATGCGTTGAATTGAGCCGGATTTTACACCAAACGGGGGATCACGTGCCGTATCCGTCCAAAAATCGGGGTCTTGACGGCTCTGGAGAATATTAGAGTCCGGTGGTAAGTTATGGTGCTGTTTGCCGACTCGAATCAGGGCCATGCCGGAACCGCGCCGAAACATCCTCGTCACCAGTGCCCTGCCTTACGCCAACGGCCCCATCCACATCGGCCATCTGGTGGAGTATATCCAGACCGACATCTGGACCCGTTTCCAGAAGCTGCGGGGCCACAATTGTCTCTACGTCTGTGCCGACGACGCGCACGGTACCCCGATCATGCTGCGGGCACAGCAGGATGGGATGAGCCCGGAGGACCTGATCGCCCGGGTCAAGGGGGAGCACGAGCGCGACTTCGCCGGCTTTGCCGTCGGCTTCGATAACTATTACACCACCCATTCCCCGGAGAACCAGGCTTTCGCCAATGCCATCTACTCGGGTCTGCGTGAGGGCGGGCACATCGCGGCGCGCACGATCCGCCAGGCGTATGACCCGGTCAAGGAGATGTTCCTGCCCGATCGTTTTATCCGCGGTGAGTGTCCGCGTTGCGCGGCCAAGGACCAGTACGGCGATAGCTGCGAAGTCTGCGGAGCCACCTACAGTCCGACCGACCTGAAGAATCCGGTCTCCGCCCTGTCCGGCGCGGCACCCGTGGAGCGGGAATCCGAGCACTATTTCATGAAGCTCGCGGATTACGAGCCGATGTTGCTGGCCTGGACCCGGGCCGGCCATCTGCAGCCGGAGATCGTGCACAAGCTCAACGAGTGGTTCGAGGCCGGCCTGAAGGACTGGGACATCAGCCGGGATGCACCGTATTTCGGCTTCGAGATCCCCGATCACCCCGGCAAGTACTTCTACGTCTGGCTGGACGCCCCCGTCGGCTACATGGCGAGCTTCCGCAACCTGTGCGAACGGCGGCCGGATCTGACGTTCGAGGACTACTGGGGCGCCGACAGCCAGGCCGAGCTCTACCACTTCATCGGCAAGGACATCGCCTATTTCCACACCTTGTTCTGGCCCGCCGAGCTGACCGCGGGAGGCTTCCGGACCCCCACGGCGGTGTACTGTCACGGCTTTCTCACCGTTAACGGGCTGAAGATGTCCAAGTCGCGGGGCACGTTCATCAGCGCCCGCACGTATCTGGACCATCTGGCCCCGGAGTATCTGCGTTATTACTTCGCGGGCAAGCTCGGCAGTGGTATCGACGACATCGACCTCAACCTGGAAGACTTCGTGGCCCGGGTGAACGCCGATCTGGTGGGCAAGGTGGTGAACATCGCCTCGCGCTGTGCCGGATTCATCAACAAGCGCTCCGGCGGCCGGCTTTCCGCCGAGCTGGCCCAGCCCGCCCTCTTCCGGCGGTTTGTCGACAAGGGCGAGCAAGACATCGCTCCCGCCTTCGAGGGGCGTGAGTTCGGGCGTGCCATGCGCGAGATCATGGCCCTGGCCGACGAGGCCAATCAGTATATCGACGAGAAGAAACCCTGGGTGCTGGCCAAGCAGCCGGGGGCGGAGCAGGAGATCCAGGACGTTTGCACGCTGGGACTGAACCTGTTTCGGGTGCTCATGGTGTATCTGAAGCCGGTGCTGCCGCTCATGGCGCAGAAGGTGGAGAGCTTTCTCGCCGTGCCGCCGCTGCAATGGGACGGTCCGATCGTGCCGCTGCTGGGACATCGCATCGGCCCCTTCACGCCGCTCATGACGCGGGTTGAGCCGGAGAAGGTGAGCGCCATGGTGGAAAGCTCACGCCAGAGCAGTCCCCAACCTGCGGCCACCGCACCCGGCGGCCCCCTGGCGAACGATCCCATCGCCCCGACCATCTCGATCGAGGATTTCGCCAGAGTGGACTTGAGGGTGGCGCGGATCGCGGCGGCCGAGCACGTGGAAGGGGCCGACAAGCTGCTCAAGCTCACCCTGGACCTGGGCGGCGAGACCCGTGCGGTCTTCGCCGGGATCAAGTCCGCATACAGCCCCGAGGACCTAATGGGGCGGATGACCGTCATGGTCGCCAACCTGGCGCCGCGCAAGATGCGCTTCGGCGTCTCCGAGGGCATGGTGCTGGCCGCCGGTCCCGGCGGGCCGGAGATCTGGATCCTGTCCCCGGACGCCGGGGCGGAACCGGGAATGCGGATAAAGTAGTGCTTGGTCTCGAGTGTTAGGTGTTGAGTGACCGCGTGCTGGCGCGGGCCTGCTCGGTGAAACGCTTGTCACTTGATACTTGACATTGAGCACTTAACACTGGCATCGCGATGTCTGAGTATCTCCTCATCCTGGTCAGCACCATCCTGGTCAACAACTTCGTCCTGGTGAAGTTCCTGGGGCTGTGTCCGTTCATGGGGGTGTCGCGCAAGCTGGAGACGGCCACCGGCATGGGACTGGCGACCACCTTCGTGCTGACCCTGTCCTCGGTGTGCAGCTACCTGGTCAACGAGTATCTGCTCGCGCCCCTGGGCCTGGAGTATCTGCGCACCATCGGCTTCATTCTGGTGATCGCCGTGGTGGTTCAGTTCACCGAGATGGTCGTGCACAAGACTAGCCCCGTGCTGTATCGGGTGCTGGGGATTTTCCTGCCCCTCATCACCACCAATTGCGCCGTGCTGGGCGTGGCCCTGCTCAACGTGCAGCACAAGTACGGGTTCCTCGAGTCGGCCGTGTACGGCTTCGGCGCGGCCGTGGGATTCTCCCTGGTGCTGGCCCTGTTCGCCGCCATGCGCGAGCGCCTGGTGGCCGCCGATGTGCCCGCTCCCTTCAAGGGCCCCTCGATTGCACTCATCACCGCCGGGCTGATGTCGATGGCGTTCATGGGCTTCGCCGGCCTGGTGCGGGGCTGAGATGCTCTCGGCAGTCCTCGTCATGGGGCTGCTGGCCGTCGTCTTCGGCCTGGTGCTGGGGTATTCGGCGGTGCGCTTCCGCGTGGACAGCGACCCGGTCGTGGACAAGATCGACGCGCTGCTGCCTCAGACCCAATGCGGTCAGTGCGGCTTTACCGGCTGCCGTCCTTATGCCGAAGCGATGGCGGCCGGGGAGGCGGACATCAACCGCTGTCCCCCGGGAGGGGAGGTTACCATTGCCGCCCTGGCGGACTTGCTGGGACGGGATCCGGTGGCGCTCGATCCGGAGCGGGGAGAGATCAAGCCGAAGATGGTGGCATCGATCGACGAGCAGTGGTGCATAGGCTGCACTCTCTGCATCCAGGCCTGCCCGGTGGATGCCATCCTCGGCGCCGCCAAGCAGATGCACACCGTGATCGCGGCCGAGTGCACGGGCTGTGAGCTGTGCATCGCGCCTTGTCCGGTGGACTGCATCCACATGCTGCCGGTGAACGTGGACATTGCGAGCTGGAAATGGCCGTACCCCGTCGTGCGGGAGGCCCGCGCTTGACCGAACGGCTGTTCCATTTTCACGGCGGCCTGCGGCTGCCCGGCTTCAAGGAGCTGTCCAATACCGAGCCCACGGTTCCGGCCTCGTTGCCCCAACGGCTGATTCTGCCCGTGCAGCAGCACATCGGCGAGCCTGCGGAGCCCGTGGTCGAGGTCGGCCAGCGGGTGCTTAAGGGGCAGGTTGTGGCGCGGCCGAACGGCTATGTAAGCGTACCGGTACATGCGTCCAGCTCTGGCACCGTGGTCGCTATCGGTGATTTCCCCGTCGCCCACCCTTCGGGACTGTCGGCCCTGTGCATCGTCATCGAGCCCGACGGAGAGGACCGCTGGCAGGACCGTGAGCCTGTGCGGGACTATGCCTCCATGGATCCCAGTCACCTGCGCAACCTGATTCGGGATGCCGGCATCGTGGGCCTTGGCGGAGCCGGCTTTCCCACGTTCATCAAGCTCAACCCCGGACCGAAGAGGAGGGTCGATACCCTCATACTGAACGGGGCCGAGTGTGAGCCGTACATCACCTGCGACGATCGTCTGATGCGCGAGCGCCCGGAAGAGATCCTGGCGGGGGCTCGGATTATCCGTCACGCCTTGCAGGCCGAGCGCTGCGTCATCGGGATCGAGGACAACAAGCCCGAGGCCTATCAGGCGCTGTCCGCGGCCGCCGGCGACGGGATCGACGTGCTCAAGGTCCCGGCCATCTATCCCACCGGGGGCGAGAAGCAGCTCCTCAAGGTGCTCACCGGCAAGGAGGTACCCAGCGACGGCCTGCCGGTGGAGATCGGCGTGGTGATGCAGAATGTGGCCACGGCGGCAGCGGTGCACCGGGCGGTCGAGCGGGGCGAGCCGCTGGTATCGCGCTATCTCACGGTGACCGGGTCCGCGCTGTCGCGGCCGCGCAATCTGGAGGTCCCCCTGGGCACGCCGGTCGCTCATCTGGTCGAGCAGGGCGGGGGACATGAGGAAGCCATCCGCGTTCTCATCATGGGAGGGCCAATGATGGGCTTCGCGGTGCATCATTGGCAGGTTCCGGCCATTAAGACCAGCAACTGCATTCTGGCCGAGACCGGACCCGACCCCGAGCTTGCCCGGACGCCCATGCCCTGCATCCGCTGCGGTGCCTGCGTGGATGCGTGCCCGGCAAACTTGTTGCCGCAGCAGCTTTATTGGCATGCGCGATCCAGAGACTTCGACAAGATCCAGGACTTTCATCTGTTCGACTGCATCGAGTGCGGCTGCTGCGCGTACGTCTGTCCCAGCCATATTCCGCTGGTGCACTACTACCGATTCGCCAAGACCGAGATCTGGGCACAGGAGCGCGAGCGGGAGAAGGCCGACCTGGCGCGTCAGCGCCATGCGGCAAGAATTGCCAGACTCGAGCGGGAGAAGCAGGAGCGCGCGGAGCGTCACCGGCAGAAGAAGGCGGCACTTGCGGCTCCGCCCGGCGAGACGGTGGACCCCAAGAAGGCCGCAATCCAGGCTGCGCTGGAGCGCGCTCAGTCGCGCAAGGTCGGCGCGCAGCCGCCTGCTGCTACGGCCGGCGAAGAGACCGGCTCCCGGAGCTGAGGCACCGACGTGGATCTCCTGGCTCCTACCTCGCCCCATCGTCATGCCGGGACCAGCGTGCGCGGCAGCATGCTGCGGGTCCTCTATGCCCTGATCCCGGGTATGGTCGCGTACGTGTGGTTCTTCGGCTGGGGCGTCGTGATCAACGTGCTGCTCGCGAGCATCGCGGCGGTGACCGCCGAGGCCGCCATGCTGGCCGCCCGCGGACGGCCCGTGATGCCGGTGATTGCCGACGGCAGCGCCGTGGTCACGGCGGCCCTGCTCGCCGTGGCCCTGCCGCCGGTGGCTCCCTGGTGGGTGACGCTGGTGGCGACCGGCTTTGCCATCGTAATTGCCAAGCACCTGTATGGGGGATTGGGTTTCAACCCCTTCAATCCCGCCATGGCGGGCTACGTGCTGGTACTGATCTCATTTCCCAAGGAAATGACCGTTTGGCCGGCCGCAGCGTCTGTGAGTGGTCACTA
This sequence comes from uncultured Ectothiorhodospiraceae bacterium, assembly GCA_964461215.1. Taxonomy (GTDB): domain Bacteria; phylum Pseudomonadota; class Gammaproteobacteria; order JAABTG01; family JAABTG01; genus CAYWTP01. Next base: position 6,061 of record CAYWTP010000116.1, read on the forward strand.
TCCTGGCTTGTGGGACAGCCTGCAGCTGATCTTCGGAGGCACGCCCGGCGGCCTGGACGCTTACACCGGCGCCACCCCCCTGGATTTGATGAAGACCCAGCTCGGGCTGAACCTGACGGTGTCGGAGATCCGGGCCAGCCCCGTGTTCGGGGACTTCGGCGGCAAGGGTTGGGAGTGGCTGGGAAACGGCTTTCTTCTGGGCGGGCTATGGCTGGCGTATAAGCGGGTGGCCGCCTGGCAGATCCCGGTGGGTATGTTGGCGAGCCTGCTGGTGATCTCGCTCCTGTTCTACGCGGTGGACCCCGGCAGCCACGCCTCCCCCTTGTTCCATCTGTTCAGCGGCGGGGCCATGCTCGGCGCGTTCTTCATCGCCACCGATCCGGTCACGGCCGCGACGACGCCGCGGGGACGGCTCATCTACGGCTCCGGCGTCGGCCTGCTCACCTATGTGATCCGGACCTGGGGTGGCTATCCCGACGGCGTGGCCTTCGCCGTGCTGCTGATGAACCTGGCCGCGCCAACCATCGATTACTATACCCAGCCACGGGTGTTCGGCCATAGCAGGAGCTAGTCCGTGCTGCTGCGAAGCATGATCCGCTCGGCCCTGATTCTCGGTACTTTTGCCGTGGCCGGGGTGGCCGTGGTGGCCTTGAGCTTCGATGCCACCCACGAGCGCATCGAGGAGAATGAGCGGGCGGCACTGCTGCGCAGCATCCATGAGGTGCTCAGGGTCAAGGATTATGACAACGACATCTTCACCGACAGCATCCGGGTGCGCTCGCCGAGCCTGTTGGGAGCCGAGAGCCCGGTGCCGGTGTATCGAGCCCGGATGCAGGGCAAGCCGGTGGCTGTCGTGCTGACGCCAGTGGCACCCGATGGATACAACGGCAACATCCGCTTGATAGTGGGCATTTACTTCGATGGCACATTGGGCGGAGTCAGGGTGATCGCCCATCAGGAGACCCCCGGTCTGGGGGATGCCATCGACGAGCGGCGCTCGGACTGGATTACCCGCTTCGCCGGCCTCTCGCTGAAGAACCCCCCGCCGGAGAAGTGGAAGGTCAAGCGCGACGGGGGCGTGTTCGACCAGTTCACCGGCGCTACTATTACACCGCGGGCCGTGGTCGGCGCCGTGCGCCGCACCCTCGAGTACTTCAAGGCTCATCGCGATGCGCTGTTCGCCAGGCTGCCGGCCGCCGGAGCCGGGACGAGGGCGGATGGCGGATAGCAGACGGCAGCGAGCGCAGGCTTGACAGGCGCGAGCAGCAGGCCATGTTGGTTGAGCCTTGAGCCTTGAGCCTTGAGCCTTGAGCCCTGGGAGATTGTTATGAACGACACTGGCTTCGCTCCAATCCTGCGCGACGGGCTCTGGAGCAACAATCCGGCCCTGGTACAGATCCTGGGACTGTGTCCGCTGCTGGCTGTGACCGCCACCGTAATCAATGGCCTGGGGCTCGGGATTGCGACCACGCTGGTGCTCATACTGTCCAACGTCACGGTCTCGCTTATTCGCAACCTGGTACGCCCGGAGGTGCGGATCCCGGTGTTCGTGCTCGTCATCGCGTCGGTGGTGACGGTGGTCGAGCTGGGGCTCAAGGCCTACTTCCACGAGCTGTACAAGGTCCTGGGGATCTTCATTCCTCTCATCGTGACCAATTGCACCATCATCGGCCGAGCCGAAGCATTCGCCTCCCGCAACAGCGTGCCGCGGGCCTTCGTGGACGGACTGGCTACGGGCCTGGGATTCACTCTGGTGCTGGTGACCCTGGGGGGGATGCGCGAGATCATCGGCCATGGCACCTTGCTGCAGCAGGCCGATCTCATGTTCGGTGCCGGCGCCCAGTGGCTGACCATCACCCTGGTACATGACTACCGTGGCCTGCTCATCGCCATTCTGCCTCCGGGAGCGTTCCTCGGACTTGGCCTGCTGATCGCACTGAAGAACGTCATCGACAGCCGCCGTAAGGCGCGCAGTGTGGCCGTCACGCTGCAGATCCCGGCCGGTCAGACCACCGGCTCTGCGGCCTGATTGCGGATGAACCAGGCCAAGCGTTCGGAATTCTTTGCCCGGTTGCGGACGGCGAATCCGAGTCCGGCGACGGAGCTGGAGTACCGTACTCCCTTCGAGCTGCTGGTGGCGGTGGTGCTCTCGGCCCAGGCCACGGACCGCAGCGTTAACAAAGCCACCGCGGGGCTGTTCAGGGTGGCCCGTACACCCCAGGCCATGCTGGGGCTCGGCGAGGCGGGTTTACGTGAGCATATCAAGACCATCGGTCTTTACAACGCCAAGGCAGCCAATATCATCAAGGCTTGCGAGATCCTGGTCCGCGAACATGGCGGCGAGATCCCGCGGGAGCGGGTGGGGCTGGAGGCGCTGCCCGGCGTGGGCCGTAAGACCGCCAACGTCATCCTCAACACCGCCTTTGGGGAACCCACCATCGCCGTCGACACCCACATCTTCAGGCTCGCCAACCGCACCGGGCTGGCCCCAGGCAGGACCCCACTGGCCGTGGAGCAGCGACTGCTCAAGGTGGTGCCTGCCCGGTACCGCAAGCACGCCCACCACTGGCTGATCCTGCACGGACGCTATACCTGCACCGCCCGAAAGCCCAGGTGCGGGCAGTGCGTGGTGGCGGATCTCTGTGACTTTCGGGACAAGGAGGCGGGGAGCGAGGATGCTGGTGGCAGGGGTGGCGAGAGTAGGTAGAAGTCTCCGCGCCGGGGGAAGGGCCCAACAAAGGGACTTGACCTTGCCGTAGGGTGGATCACGCCTCACAGGACACTTGACAATCCACACTCTGGCAAGCACCTTGCGAGCCTACAGCCTACAGCCTACAGCCTACAGGCCATTCAGCCTGACACCTCCCATGCCCAACACTCCTGCGCCCTACTGCGGGCTCTCTACCGGTGAGCGGGACCGCCTGCGCTGTTTCTATCAGTCTGCTGCATTGCCTGAGCGAGAGCTACGCGGTAGCTTCTCTACGGACGGGGTAACGGAGGGCGCAGTGCCGTTGGAGATGGCAGGGCTCTCTGCCGGCCCGATGCAGGGGATCTCCGCCGAGCCGGTCCGGAACGCATCGTGGCGCCGATCAACGCCGGAACTCCGGTGCGCAGGGGCGACGTCACGTTACTGGTGGTGGAGGAGCCCGCTATGGCGAAAAGACTGTTAAAGCTACGCTGCACCTCCAGTGCACAGCAGCTCCAGGCGGTCCGCGAGTCCCTCGTTCAAGCCCTGGACAAGGCCGGGTGCGACGTACAGGAGCAGGCGCGGCTGGTTCTTGCCGTTAACGAGGCCTGTATGAACATCATTCAGCACGCCTACCGGGGCGACCCTGCAGGTGAAATGATTTTGGAGATCCTCAATAATGACCGCGAGCTGGAGTTTCGTCTGACGGACTTTGCGCCGACCGTGGACGCTTCCATGGTGAGACCGCGTCCATTGGACGAAATCCGTCCCGGGGGGCTGGGTACCCACTTCATCCGCGAGATCATGGACGAGGTCGAGTTCACGGTGCCGGAAGGGGGAGCCGGAAATCTTCTCATCATGAAGAAGCACAAGAAGAGCCGTGAGGCCCGTGACCATGCAATGTGAGATCAAGGAGGAGGCCGGCTATTCGGTCATCCTTCTGTCGGGGGAGATCGATCTGTCGACATCGCCCCAGGCCCGCAAAGCCATACTGGAACGCCTCGGTGCCGGCCAGGCGGTGTGCGTGGACATGTCGGGGGTCAGCTATATCGACAGCTCGGGGGTGGCCAGCCTGGTGGAGGGCTACCAGACGGCACGCACACGCAAGCTCGGATTCTGTCTGGTCGGGGTCAGCGAGGCGGCCATGAGTGTGCTGGAGCTG
>CAYWTP010000117.1:0-8681 GCA_964461215.1 uncultured Ectothiorhodospiraceae bacterium
CCACGCCTTCCGCGCCCAGTACACCCGTGGCGAGATCAGTGGTGAGAAAGTGACGGGCTACCTGGAGGAGTCGGCGGTGCCGGCCCGAAGCACGACGGAAACCTACGCCGCGGTAAAGCTGTATATGGACAACTGGCGCTGGCAGGGCGTGCCCTTCTACCTGCGCACCGGCAAGCGCATGGCCAGGAACAGCTCCCTGCTCAGCATCCGCTTCCGCCATCCGCCGCAGCAGCTGTTCCGCGAGACCCGTATCCAGCAGATCCGTCCCAACTGGCTCCTGTTGGGGATCCAGCCCGAGCAATGTCTGCGCGCCGAAATACAGGTCAAGCAGCCGGGGCTGGAGATGCGCACCCGTACGACCCAGCTGGACACCGGCACCTGTGCGACGGACAGCTACCAGATCGATGCCTACGAGGCGCTGCTGCTGGACGTGATAGGGGGCGACCGCTCCTTATTCCTTCGCTACGACGAGGTGAGCTGCGCTTGGCAGGTCGTAGATCCGATCCTGAAGGTCTGGGCGGTGGAGCGCGAGTACATCCATACCTACTCGGCCGGAAGCTGGGGGCCCCGCGAGGCCCATCGGCTGTTCGACCAGGAGGATCAGGACTGGCGAAATCTGCTGAGCGAGGGGCTCGACGAAGCGTGACGCGGAGTCAACTGCCGCCGCATCGGTCTAACCAGTTGACGCGATGGGCGGGGCGAGGTGCATGCGTCCGGGCAAAGACCAGCGCACCCATGCCGCCCAATCCATAGCGCGTCCGGGAGGCTCGCGCTGCTCAGGGGCCCCCGCGGAAAGCCTTAACCGATTACGAATGCGCCAACTGGGTACTGCAAATCATGTTCACCGTCCCAGCCCGAAGACGATCGTTTTCAGCAGCCTTGAGTGGAGCATGGAGCATGGCGCTCTTTTCCCGCGGCCGCGTCGCCGTGATCTGTCTGCTCGGATCGATGGTAGCGGCCTGCGCAACGGTGCCCACCCTGGATGAGATCATGACGCCGTACCTGGGCAGGCCGGTCGCCGACGCCGTCAACGCCTACGGACCGGCCGACGTGACGCAGAGCCTGGCTGACGGCGGGAAGGCGTATACCTGGATCCGCTATGAAACCCGGATCATCGGGCCTAGCTGGGGTCCACCGGAGCCGACGGTCCACGTCTCGGGGGGCAAGGCAGTGAGCTCAGCCTCCCCGGGTCCATACATTCCGCCCCGCCTGGTGCAGGTACCTTGCACGCTGCGCCTGGAAGCGGACGGGCAAGGCAATATCACCGACTGGAAGGCGACCGGCCCCGGCTGCTACCAAGCGCTGAGAGCACCCGCCGCAAAGAACGACGGACCCGCTCCCTGATCCGCGTTCTACTCATTGCCACCGTAGGGGAACCGCACGTGCCCGATGCGGATGACCAGCACGGCCGCTGCCAGAACCAATACCGTGCCGCCCACTGCCACCAGCTCCCAGGGTGACATGGCCTTGGAGTCCAGGATGATATAGCGGGCCAGCGCAACCATGGCAATATACAGCGGGAAGCGTACGGGCAGCCGGTGCGACTCGAAGTAGATCCCGATCATGGCGATAACCTCGAGGTAGATAAACAGCAGCAGCAGGTCGGCCAGGTTTACGTGCCGGGCCACGCCGATGCTCCAGACTTCCTGGACGATGGCGATGAGGGTCGCCACCAGGATCAGCAGCAGACCCGCCTTCTCCACCCCGTACAGGAGGCGCTTTATCACCCTGGAAGCTCCATGGTCATCATTGCCCGGCAGCACGCTCTCCCTCCTCTTGCCACTTGTGCTCAGGACTAGCTCAAATCTGACGGATGCAGGCTGCCCCCCAAGGCGTGCCGGGGGGGAACGCTCCGGCAGCATGCAGCGGCTCTACGCGGCCCTTATACTACGGCCGAACTCGGGAACTGCCAAGGCACGGGATTGGGAGCATGACGGCTGCAAAAGGACACGAGGTGCTGCACAGCATCTCGTCCAACATCGAGAAAGTCATGCGCGGCCAGGCTTCGGCTATCCGCATGCTGCTCGCCGCCTTCGCCAGCGGCGGGCACGTACTGCTCGAAGACTTTCCGGGCACCGGCAAGACGACCCTGGCCAAGGCCCTGGCACGCTCGGTCGACGCCGAGTTCCAGCGCGTACAGTTCACACCGGATCTGCTGCCTACCGACATTCTGGGGGTGTCCATCTTTGACCAGGCAAGCGGGGGTTTCCGCTTCCACCGCGGCCCCATCTTCACCAACATTCTGCTGGCCGATGAGATCAACCGGGCCTCGCCCCGGACCCAGTCAGCCCTGCTGGAGGCCATGGCCGAGGGCCAGGTGAGCGTGGAAGGCCAGGCCCACCCGCTGGGCGGGCTGTTCTTCGTGGTCGCCACTCAGAACCCGGTGGAGTTCCACGGCACCTACCCCCTGCCCGAGGCACAGATGGATCGCTTCGCCCTGCGCTTCGGGCTGGGCTACGTGGACGCGGCCAGAGAGATCGAGATCCTCTCCGACCAGCGGGAGGGACATCCGCTGGACGCTCTGCTGGCCTGTGTGAGCCGTCAAGACGTACTGGGTCTCAAGCAGCAGGCGGCAGACACCCGAATCAGCGAAGAGCTGAAGCACTACATCGTAACTATCGTGCGTGCCACCCGCCAGGCGGAGGGGGTGGCCATGGGTGCCAGCCCGCGTGCCGCACTGGCCCTGACCAAGTCGGCGCAGGCCTTGGCGCTGTTCGACGGACTGGAATTCGTGACCCCCGACCACGTCCAGGAGCTGGCGATCTCTGCGATTGCCCACCGCCTCGTCATGGACCCGCAGGCTCGGTTCTCGGGAAAGACGGCCGAGGGCGTCGTCCGGGACATCCTGGAAACGACCCCGGTGCCGGCGTGATGGAGGCCGTGGACCGTGGGCTGTGGACCGTAAGGAAAGGCATCGAAAGTCATCGCCCGGAGGCCTGATGACTTCCCGCTGCACCCAGCACCCTGCACCCTGGTCATGCTAAAGCGCCTGATGCTGCTCAACTTCAGGCTGGTGCACCGGGCCAGCCGGCGGGTGAGCCGGCGCTTTACCCCGGCGGGGCGGGTGGTGTTGGCCACCATGGTCGCGGCCGGCGCGCTGGGGGTGGACACCCGCCAGAGCCTGGCCTACCAAACATTCGCCCTGCTGCTGGCGGTGGTGCTGGTATCCATGGCCGGGGCACCCTTGTTCCGCGCCCGCTTCTCCGTCCGCCGGCACCTGCCCCGGTTCGTCACCGTGGGCCAGCCCTTCGCGTACCGCGTGGCGGTCAAGAACCTGTCCTCGCGGATGCAGCGGGACCTGCTGCTCATCGACGAGTTGGAGGTCCAGCCGCCGTCGGCCCAGGTATTTCTGCGCACGCCTCAGCCCGGAGAGGAGAACCAGAACTGGTTCGACCGGGCGGTGGGATATCCCCGCTGGGCCTGGCTGATGCACCGCCAGGCCGGAGCGCAGATCCCAGAGCTGCCCGTCCCACCGGTGGCCGCCGGCGCCACGGTCGAAGTCGAGATACGCACCACGCCGCTGCGCCGTGGCTATCTTCGCTACTGCGGCCTGCGAGTGGCCCGGCCCGATCCGTTCGGGCTGTTCAAGTCCTTGCGCAGCTTCGGCAACAGAGATTCGCTGCTCGTTCTACCAAGACGCTACCGGGTAGCGGCCCCGGCCCTGCCGGGAAGCCGGCGCTACCAGCCAGGTGGCATATCCCTGGCCTCCCATGTGGGTGATTCCGAGGAGTTCATCTCGTTGCGCGATTACCGCCCGGGGGACCCCTCGCGCCGGATTCACTGGCGAAGCTGGGCGCGCACCGGCAGGCCGATCGTCAAGGAGTTCCAGGATGAGTTCTTCGTTCGCCATGCCCTGCTGCTGGACACGTTCATCAGCGCGGACAACGAGCTGTTCGAGGAGGCGGTCTCTGTGGCATCCTCCTTCGCCCTGAGCGTGCGCAACCAGGACGCGTTGCTGGATCTGATGTTCGTGGGCGCCCGGGTCCACCGCTTCACCGCCGGCAGAGGGCTGGCTAGCGCCGAGCGCCTGCTGGAGATCCTGGCCTGCGTGGAGCCGTGCACCGACAAGCCCTTCACCGACCTGGTCCAGGCGGTAACCGAGCACGCCGGCGATCTAAGCGGCTGCATCTGCGTACTCCTGGACTGGGGGCCGGAGCGCCGGCATCTGGGCGAAACGCTGGCGGCGTTGGGTGTCCCCACCCTGGCCGTGGTTCTCAGGCCATCGGGGGCGGATCCGCAGCCGGATCCGGGGGCGCTGGCGCATCCGCCTCACCGCTTTGTCGCCTTGAGTGTTGGTGAGATCGAGCAGGGGTTGGCGCGGCTGTGACCCGTGCACCGCCCCTGTTGCTGGGCGCAGGCCTGCTGTTCTGGGGCTGGCAGACCGGGTTCCTGGCATTTGCCGTGCCCATGGCGCTGCTGCTGGAGGCCGCGCGCCGCGTGGCCTGGCGCTGGGAGTTTGACGACCGGGACTTCAACCGGTTGGCGGATCTGAGCAACGTGTTGTTCCTGGGCGTGGCGGCCTACCTGTTCTCCCGTAACGGTGCCCACGGTGTCTTCGCGATCGTTCAGTGGCTGCCTCTGATTCTGTTTCCGCTGGCAGCCGCCCAGCTTTACAGCAGCCGGGGCAGCCTGGGGCTGGGCTCCTTGTTCCTCAGCTTGCGGCGGGCGGAAACCCGCGGCGCGACGCTGGGGCGGGTGGACCTGACCTATCCTTATTTCTGCGGGTGCTTGATCGCCGCCTCCGCGGTCGGTACACCCAGCCGATGGTTCTTTCCGTGGCTGCTGGCCCTGGTCGGCTGGGCCCTGGCCGGCCGCAGGCCGCAGCGCTATTCTCCCGCCCTGTGGGCCGGATTGCTGCTGGCGGCCGCGGCCCTGGGCTATGCCGGGCAATTCGGACTGCGGGTCATGCAGGGTGCGCTTGAGCAAGCGGTGCTGGCCTGGTTCGAGAATCGTACCTGGGACCGCACGGACCCCTACCAGACCAGCAGCGCAATCGGCTACATCGGCCGGCTCAAGTTCTCGGACCGCATCGTGCTCAACGTGCGGGTGCCGCATGACCACACCGGACCACTGCTGCTGCGTCAGGCCAGCTACCAGCACTATGGCTTCGGGACCTGGAGCGTGGGCCACGTCGGCTTCGCCCCGATACACCGGGGCGCCGAGGAAGGCACGTGGCGGCTTGCTCCTGCCCCGCCTTCGGGAGCCGGCAACGTGGCCGCGATTGCCGGCATCTTTCCCGGCGGCCGCGGCCTGCTGCCCTTGCCCGGCGATACCTACCGCATCGGCAATCTGGAGATTGCCGAGCTGAAGCAGAACCGGTACGGGGCGGTGAGACTGGAAGAGGGTCCCGGCTTTCTTCATTACCGGGCCTACTTCGGCAGCCGTGACATCCGCGACGGCCCCCCCGAAACAGCGGATCTGGCAATCCCCGAGGCCCAGGAAGACACCATCTCGCGGGTCGCCGGGCAATTGCAGCTCCATGGCAAGAGTCCGGAGCAGGCAGTGGCGCGCATCCGCCGGTTCTTTGCGGACCATTTCACCTATACCCTGTTCAGCAGGGCCGGGCTTACGGGAGCCGCCCCGCTTGCGGACTTCCTGCTGCACGTCCGATCGGGTCACTGTGAATACTTCGCCACCGCGGGGGTGCTCCTGCTGCGCGCCGCAGGGATCCCCGCCCGTTACGCCGTGGGCTACTCCGTGCAGGAGCCCAGCCCACTGCGTGGCGCCTACCTGGTGCGGCGCCGGGATGCTCATGCGTGGGCGCTGGCCTACCTCGGCGGAAGCTGGCAGGACCTGGACTTCACTCCCGCCGTATGGGCCCAGGCCGAGCAGGAAGCCGCTCCCTGGTGGCTGCCGGCCTATGATCTGATGTCCTGGGGCGCTTTCCTGTTCGAGAAATGGCGCTGGGGGGAGCGGGATGACACCGGCACCAGCTCGTACCTATGGCTGCTGGTGCCGCTGACCGCGCTGCTGGCCTGGCGCCTGTACCGCCAGAAGAAGGTGGCACGCGAGCAGCCGGCGGCACCCGTGCCCGAGACCGCCGGGTCGCGTCCTGGCGGCGATTCCGCGTTCTTCCGCATTCTTCGCCGGCTGGAATTGCTGGGACTTCCGCGTCGCCCCGGAGAACCCCCGGCAGCCTGGGTCCGGCGCCTCGCCCGAAGCCACGGCGCCGCCATCGAGCCGGAAGTCCTGGCCGACGGCCTGCACCTGCACTACCGTTACCGCTTCGATCCCAAGGGTCTCACCGGAGAGGAACAGCAGCGTCTGCAGGGGCTGGTGGAACGCTGGTGCCGGCGTCACCCCCTGCGTTAGGCATCCGTAATCGGTTGCGGGTTTGCGGCCGGAGGCCTGACCGGCACGAGCCTCCGGGACACGCCGTAAATACGTCCCTGTAGGCTCGACGGCCGCTATCCTTGCGGCCGACGGTCCCTCCGGCTCGTGCCGGTCAGGCATTAGTCGAGCACCAATGCCGCGTCAGGCCTGCGTTCAGTGCCAGCCCTGGGTGCAGTCCAGATGGCCGCGGACTTCCTGCAAGCCCCCGATTCCGTCCTCCAACATCACATCCAGAGGCGTGCGGCTGTTGAAGTGGCGGCTGGGCTGGTGCAGCCAGTGAGCAGCCATGTTGACGCTGCGCGGGTAGGCCGTGCGCAGGCAATCGTGAATGGCGAGGATATGCTCGGCGCGGTCCAGCACGGCCTGGTCGTCAGGGAAAGCCGCCCCGCCGTGAAGCCGCCGCAGCTCCCGGGGCCGGGTATCGGCGGGCAGTCCCAGCAGCAGGACCTGCTGAGCCGAGCTGACCTGCCACTGCTCGAAGATGTGCATGACGACCTCGGTCAGGTTCGTCAGGTCCTCCTGGGTGAGGGTTGGGGCCATGGATATTCCTCTTCCGGGCATGCCGGAGTCGAGCCTAAGTGGGTACCGCACACGGGTATCATCACCGCAAATCCCAGGGGTATTTTCAACCATTAATTCATTACCCATATTCGAATATCCGCAAGTGCTTGTATTGCCGGCTGTTTGCCCTGGACACCTGGGAGTGGCTGGCCCATCATAAGGCGAGCACGTCGGCGCCTGGACTCCAGGCTCAACGCTTGGCGGCCATCCGGACGTCCCCGGGCCGCCACCAGCGATGCCCCATGGAAGCACCCATGTCTCCAACAAGTTCACCAGTGCAGCGCGTTCTGCGCCTGTTCCGGGAAAGTCCCCGACTGGCCAGCCTCGTCTCTGCGGAAGGCGCCGGTGGCTTGCTCCAGCGGGGCATCCTGCGACCTTACCAAGCCGGCGGGATCGTCCTCAGCGAGCACGTCGGCCAGGGGCGGATCCACCTCGTGCTGAGCGGCACCATCCAGGCCCTGGGCGGCGGCGACGGCACCGAGTCCGTCCTGGAAACCTTCGTGCAGGGGTGCATCCTCGGCTATTTCTCCGACTTTCTGCATTTCCAGCGTGGCGTAAAAGCCGTAGCCCGCGCACCGTCGTTGCTGCTGGAGATCCCAGGGGAGCTTACGAACGCGGTCTTCGAGGAAAATCCACTGCTGCTGGACACTTTCCTGGCCCGTTATCGGGAGCGGATCATCTGGAACAGCCTGCAGGCGGTACCGGTGTTTCGCGGCCTGCCGTCCTCCGCCCTAACTCACCTGGCCGACCAGGCCCGGATCGAGATCTTCCCGGGTGGCCGTACCATCATCGGTGCCGGCGAGCCGGGAGAAGCCTTTCACGTGGTAAGCCACGGCCTGGCCCTGGTTCACCTGAACGCTGGGGACAAACGGATGAACCTGGCTCTGCTCCGGCCGGGGGACTACTTCGGCGAATGGTCGTTGCTCACGGGGGCGCCGCGGGCGGCCAACGTCTCGGCCCTGACACTGTGCTGTGTGCTCAGGGTGGAGGCCGAGGTGTTTCTGGACTTCATACAGCAGAATCCCACGGTCCGTGAAGGCATCGATCTGGTCGCCCACCGGCGGCGGAGCGAAGCGGTGGAATACGTCAGGAGTCTGGAATCCGATTCGGCCATCAATCAGCGGCTATCCCAGATCAGCGACGTCCTGCTCTGAGCCGGCAGCGGGTAACGGCGCCGCCAGTCCAGGGTACCGGTATGGCTGTGAGAATCCTGCTTTCGGCTCTGCTGCTGTGCGTGCTGGCCGGTTGTGAAGCCCGCCACGGCGCCGATCAGGACGCCACGCGGGTGCTGCGGATCTGGGCCCACGCCGGCCAGGAGAGCGAGCGCAACACCTTGCGCGCCCAGGTGGAGCGCTTCAATACCGCCCACCAAGCCCTGCGGGTACGCCTGACATTCATACCCGAGGGCAGCTACAACGCCCAAGTCCAGGCGGCCGCGGTCGCCGACGAGCTGCCCGACGCCCTGGAGCTGGATGGACCGTTTCTCTATCGCTACGTTTGGCAGGGCCGCCTGACCCCCGTCGACCAGTGGCTGTCAGAAGCCACCCTGAAGGATCTGCTGCCCACCCTGGTCAAGCAGGGCACCTACCGCAATCACCTCTATGGCGTGGGTACCTTCGATTCGGGGCTTGCTCTCTACGCCGACCGCCGCCGCCTGGCGCAGGTGGGGGCACGCATCCCGCGAGGCCCGGCGCAGGCATGGAACGTTGGGGAGTTCGGCGAGCTGCTCCGCGCCCTGGCCAGGACGGATCCGGACGGCGCGGTCCTGGACCTCAAGCTCAACTATG
>CAYWTP010000117.1:8691-9875 GCA_964461215.1 uncultured Ectothiorhodospiraceae bacterium
CAATCAAAAGAAGGCAAAATAGAAGACAAAATCAGACACCAGTACAGAACTGATCACTACCGATCTGACATGAACCTAAAGCACAACTATGCGGGAGAGTGGTATACGTACGCTTTCTCGCCCTTCCTGCAGTCGGCCGGCGGCGATCTCATCGATCGTCGCACCTATGCCACCGCCGAAGGCGTGCTGAACGGCCCGGACTCCGTCCGCGCCATGACCACCATCCAGTCGTGGATCCGGCGCGGCTACGTGGACCCGAACATCGACGGGGGCGCTTTCACCACCGGCCGGGTCGCCCTGGCCGTCGGCGGGCACTGGAACTACGAGCAGTACGCCACCGCCCTGGGGAAGAACCTGCTGCTGCTGCCGCTGCCCGACATGGGCCACGGTAGCCGTACCGGCCAGGGCTCGTGGCTGTGGGCCGTCACCCGCCGTTGCCGGCACCCGGAGCGCGCCGCGGAATTCCTGGCGTTTCTGCTCAGCCCCCGAGAGGTTCTGGCAATGGCCGACGCCAACAGCGCGGTCCCCGGCACCCGCACGGCCGTGCAGCGTTCGGGGCTCTACCGCGAAGGCGGCCCCCTGCGTCTGTTCGTCACCCAGTTGCTGGACGGCTACGCCGTGCCACGCCCCCGAACCCCGGCCTATCCGGTCATCACCGCGGAGTTTCAACAGGCTTTCGACCGCATCCGCGCCGGAGGCAACGTGCAGGAGATCCTCGATCGCGCCGCTGCGGAGATCGACGAGGACATACAGGACAATGAGGGGTACCGGTGGGTTGGGGAGAGACGTGGGAAGTGAGGTGTGAGGAGCATAGAGGCAATTATCGCGCCGTAAAGCTGCATATTGGCCACGGAATCCACGGAAGAACACGGAAGTATAACGAGCCTGCTTTCGTGGGTTCCCCGGCAAGCCGCTGGCCTATCGGCAGGCACAGCCCGCGCATCAGTCCCATGACTGCCATTCTTACCCCTTTCCTCCTCGCTCCTCACTCACCCTTCACCCGTCACCCTCCACCCTTCACAATACATCATCCCTGTCACCGCGTGTTCACGACTCACCAGCCACCGCAATGCCCAGCCGCTTCAACGAACAAACACCTGCCGCCCTGCTGATGGCGGCACCGGGACTGCTCGGGCTGGGGCTGTTCATTCTGGCGCCGTTTGCCCTGGCTCTGGCCCTGGCGT
>CAYWTP010000118.1:0-9859 GCA_964461215.1 uncultured Ectothiorhodospiraceae bacterium
CGGCTTGATGGTGCCGCCGTAGATCATCAGGGCCGGCCGGTTCACCCTCGCCATCCCCATGATCACGCCGGGCATGTTCTTGTCGCAGCCCGGGATGGAGATCGCGGCGTCATACCACTGGGCGCGCAGCACCGTTTCCACCGAGTCGGCGATGATGTCCCGCGACTGCAGCGAGTAGCTCATGCCGTCGGTGCCCATGGAGATGCCGTCGGACACGCCGATGGTGTTGAAGCGCATGCCCACCAGGCCCGCCGCGTCCACACCTTCCTTGACCTTGGCGGCCAGATCGTTCAGGTGCATGTTGCAGGTGTTGCCCTCATACCACACGCTGGCGATCCCCACCTCGGCCTTACCCATGTCCTCCTCGGTGAGGCCTGTGCCGTAGAGCATGGCCTGGGAGGCGCCCTGCGACTTGGGCTGGGTGATGCGCGAGCTGTAGCGGTTGCGCTTGTGGGTCATCAGGTTCTCCGCGGAATCGTGAGCTGCTATGAACTCGAATTCTACTTGGCCGCGGAACCATGCGCCAAGCCGGATTAATCAGCGCCCAGATCCGCACGGAGAATGCCGCTCAGGCGGCAATGATGGTGCACACGATTCTGCGGCTGGATCGCGGCCCATCGAACTCGCAGAAGAAGACGTTCTGCCAGGTGGATAGTCCAAGCTGCCCGTCGATCAGCGGAATGCTCTCGGATGGCCCGACCAGACCGGCCTTGAGGTGGGAATCGCCGTTTCCGTCCTGTGCATCGTGCAGCCATACCCCGCGTGGAATCAGCTTGGCCAGCAGGTGCACGACGTCCGTCTGCACGCTCTCGTCCCAGTTCTCCTGGATCATGACGGCGGCGGTCGCCCCCTGGGCATACACCGACACCAGCCCGTCCTTGACCCCGCTCTGCTCTACCGCGGCCTTGACCTGCGGCGTGATGTCCACCAGCTCCTCCCGGCGATGGGTCCCGATCTCGATGATCTCGCGCATATTGGCTTGAGGCTTGAGGCTTGAGGCTTGAAGCCAAGAGTGTGACATGGGAGACAGCCAGGTACCAAGGGGTGGGGAGGCGGAACGCTGTTCCCACCTCTCCCTCCCACCCTTAAGGCTCGAGCCCAAGAAGCCCGCCCTTGCGGGCTTCAACGGTTCATGCTATTCGAGTGGCTCGGCCAGTACCCCCGGAGCACGCAGGTGTCACAAGCCAGTCAGGCGTTCGTGGAGTGGTTCCGCGGCGCCTCGCCGTACATCAATGCGCACCGTGGCCGGATCTTCGTCATCCAGTTCGGTGGCGAGGCCGTGGAGGACCAGGGCTTTCCCCATCTGATCCAGGACATCGCGCTGCTCAACAGCTTGGGCGTGCGCCTGGTGCTGGTGCATGGGATCCGGCCACAGATCGAGCAGCGTCTGGCACAGCGGAGCATCGCGGCCCGCGTGCACAAGGGGCTGCGGGTGACGGACGACGCCTCTATGGTGGTAGCGCGCGAAGCCGCCGGGTCGGTGCGGGTCCAGATCGAATCGCTCCTGTCCATGGGTCTCGCCAATTCGCCCATGGCCGGGGCAAGGATCCGGGTCACTTCCGGCAACTTCGTCATCGCCCGTCCCCTTGGGGTAAGGGATGGGGTGGATTACTGCCACACCGGCGAGGTCCGGCGGGTGGACCGTCCGGGCCTGGAGGAGCAGCTCGCCCAGGGCAACGTAGTCCTGGTCTCGCCCATCGGCTACTCCCCTAGCGGGGAGGCATTCAACCTTAGCGCCGAGGACGTGGCCACGGCGCTGGCGGTGGAGCTGCACGCAGCCAAGCTGCTGCTCATCGGGGAGCAGACCGACCTGCTTGACGAGAAAGCCGCGGCTGCCCGCCACCTAACCCTGGAGCAGGCGCGCCAGACACTGCAACACCTGCGTGAGGCTGACACCGAGCCGGACAGCGAGACCGTCCGTCACCTGGCCAGTGCGGTCTACGCCTGCCACAACGGCATCAACCGCGTGCATCTGCTCGACCGCCACGTCGACGGGGTACTGCTGCTGGAGCTATTCACACGCGACGGCATCGGCACCATGGTCAACTCCGACCCTTACGAGAACACGCGCCGCGCCCGGGTCGAGGACGTGGGTGGCGTCCTGGAGCTCATCGAGCCCCTCGAGCGCGAGGGCATCCTGGTGCGCCGCCCCCGCGAGAAGCTGGAGCAGGAAATCGACCGCTTCACGGTGGTCGAGCGTGACGGCGCGATTATCGCCTGCACCGCACTTTACCCGTGTGCGGACCAGCCGATGGCAGAGCTGGCCTGTCTGGCCGTGCACCCGGACTACCGCAGGGCGGGTCTGGGCGAGATATTGCTGGAGCTGGCCCAGCGCCAGGCCCGCGCTGTAGGCGCGGAGCACCTGTTCGTGCTCACCACCCACACCACGCATTGGTTCCGGGAACGCGGCTTCGAGCCCGCGGACATCGACCACCTGCCGGTCCAGCGCCGCGCCGCCTACAACTACCAGCGCAACTCCAAGGTGCTGGTCAAGGCGTTGTTGGGGTGAGCGGTGAAGAGCGCTTACACTCTCCCGCTGCCGTCAGGGCTTCTTCCGTGTGGTTCCGTGGATTCCGTGGCTATTATTTCTCCTCACTCCTCTCCCCTCACGCCTCACCTCTTTCTTCACACCCTTCTGATCCCCTTCGCGTCCATTGTGCCTTTGTGGTGATCTCCGCGTCTTGACTGCTCTTTCTCCACCGCCGAATGGATCTCCCGCTCGATGGCCTCCAGCGCCGCCGGGGGATCCGGAGCCGCAGTGATCGGGCGGCCGATGACCAGGTAGTCGGCCCCCACGGTGACGGCCTCGGCAGGCGTCATGACCCGCCGCTGATCGCCCGCGCTAGCGTCCGCAGGACGGATCCCGGGGGTCACCAGCCTGAAGTCGGCCGGCACGGCCCCGCGCAGCGCGGCAATCTCCCTGGGCGAGCACACCGCGCCGTCCAGCCCCGATTGGGCCGCCAGGTCCGCCAGGCGCAGCACGTGGTCCAGAGGACTTCCCACCAAGCCGACCTCGGCCAGATCCGTCCGATCCAGGCTGGTGAGGATGGTCACGGCAATCAGCAAGGGGGGCCGGGACACCGACGCCAGGGCCTCGCGTGCGGCCTCCATCATGCGGCGGCCGCCCTGGGCGTGGAGGTTCACCATCCAGACCCCCAGGTCGGCGGCGGCGCGGCAAGCGCCGGCTACGGTATTGGGAATGTCGTGATATTTCAGATCCAGAAAGACCTCGAAGCCGAGCGCGGTGAGGTCGTGCACCACGGCGGGACCGGCCCGGGTGAAAAGCTCCTTGCCAACCTTCAACCGGCAGCGCGCCGGGTCCACCCGCCGCGCAAGCTCCAAGGCCGGGGCTGCGGCCGGGTAGTCCAGCGCGACGATGACGCCGGGCTCACTCACCTTCCACGCCCTGGATGGGCTTGATCCGACCCCAGTGCTTACAGCTCGGACACTGCCAGTGCAAGGACTTCCCGGTGAAGCCACAGTGATGGCACTTGTACACAGGCCGGTTCTCCAGCAGCTTGTCCGTCAGATCCTTGAGTATGAGCAGATACTCCTTCGCGGCACCCTCGACGTGCGACAGCGACATCTCGATCAGCCGGTCCAGTCCGCGCACGGATGGCCGGCGGCGCTGCTCTTCGGTGAGAAAACGGATGGCGTTCTCCTCGCCCTCCTCCTCCATCTTCATCTCCGCCAGGGTGAGGGTGGCGGTAATGCCGCCGTAACGCTCCAGCAGATAGCCCAGATACTCCACCATGTCGCCCGGGCGCCCCAGTTTGACGAAACAGCGATGAAGCGGCTCGATGATCTCGGGCAGATAGTCCGGGTCCTGCTGCTCAACCCGCTTATAGGCGCGTACGGCCCCGCGGTAGTCGCCCGACTTCTCCAGCAGGGAGCCCTCCGTGAGGCTTCCGCGCACGCACTGACTGCTTACGTCCAGCGCCTGCTTGACCACCTCCAGTGCCTTCTCCAGATTTCCTTCCTGCACATACTCCTCCGCCTGCTCGCAGTAATAATGGGCTATCACGCCTCCATAAGGCTTGCCGGCGGCGCGCTCGAGCTGGCGCGCCGCTTCCACGGCCTTGCTCCAGTCCTTCTCCTGCTGGTAGATCTCGATGAGCTGGCGCAGTGCGCGGTCACCGAAGGCGGGCACGGCAACCAGCTCCTGAAACAGGCCCTCGGCGCGATCCAGCAATCCAGCTCGCATATAGTCCTGTCCCAGCTCGAGCAGAGCGTCTCCCCGCTCCGGATCGGTCAATGACGATCTGGCAATTAGGTTCTGGTGAATGCGAATGGCCCGATCGACCTCACCGCGACGGCGAAACAGATTGCCCAGGGCAAGATGGGTCTCCACCGTCTCGCTGTCCACCTCCAGCACCTTGATGAACACCTCGATAGCTTTGTCGGGCTGCTCGTTGAGCAGGTAGTTCAGCCCCTTGAAGTAGTCCGATCGCAGGGAGGGAGTCGCCTTCGCGCGGGAATGCCTGCGCGTGCTGCGAAGCGCCGCGATCCAGCCGGAGGCGGCCGCCACCGGCAGCAACAACCAGAGCAGGTCATTCATTCGGGTAACGATTGCCGAAATTCAGATGATCGACGCGTCCGGGTGGTGTCCCGGCCACGGGCTCAGTCTAGGTCACCGTCGACTCTGTCCCGAAGCTCCTTGCCGGGCTTGAAATGGGGCACGTATTTCTCCGGCAGCGAGACGGGCTCCCCGGTCTTGGGGTTCCTGCCCACCCGCGAGGGCCGGTAATGCAGGGAGAAGCTTCCGAATCCGCGGATCTCGATGCGCTCGCCGCTGGCCAGAGTCTGGGCCATGTGTTCCAGAATGCTCTTGACCGCAAGCTCCACGTCCTTGTATGCGAGCTGTGTCTGCCGCTCCGCTATCCGCTCGATCAGCTCGGACTTGGTGACGGTCCCCTTCTTGGCGCTAGATGATGCCATGCCCAATGATCACCCTCGCGTTACTACTCTGAAATACCTAAGCGAGTCACCTCACAAGGCTCCTCCCTCGTCAAACACCGCGCCGGGTGACCATGCACCACCCGGCGCGGCATCCCTGTTTCTACTTGTTGTCGAGCTGTTCCTTTAGCAGATCACCCAGGGTCGCCGTGCCCCCCGTGGACTCTGCGCTGTAGTCCTGCAGGACCGCGGCTTCCTCTTCCGACTCCTTGGCCTTGATGGACAGCGAGATGACGCGCTTCTTGCGGTCCACGCCTATGAACTTGGCCTCGACCTCTTCGCCAACATTGAGCACGGTACGGGCGTCGTCCAGGCGTTCGCGGGACACTTCCGAGGCGCGCAGATAGCCCTCGACGCCATCGGTGAGCTCGATCGTCGCCCCCTTGGCATCGACTTCCGTGACCGTGCCCGTGACGATGCTGCCCTTGGAAAACTCTGACAAAAAGCGCGAGAACGGATCATCGGCAAGCTGCTTGACGCCCAGGGAGATACGCTCGCGCTCGGCGTCCACAGCCAGCACTACCGTCTCGATATCGTCGCCTTTCTTATAATTGCGAATGGCATCTTCGCCGGTGGAGTTCCACGAGATGTCAGACAGATGCACCAGACCGTCGATGCCCCCTTCCAGGCCGATGAAGATCCCGAAGTCGGTAATCGACTTGATCGTGCCCACCACTTTATCGCCCTTATTGTGGGTGGCCGCAAAGCCTTCCCAGGGATTGATCTGGCACTGCTTGATACCCAGGGAGATGCGCCGGCGCTCCTCGTCGATGTCCAGCACCATGACTTCCACCTCGTCGCCGAGCTGGACCACTTTGCTGGGATGGATGTTCTTGTTGGTCCAATCCATCTCCGACACGTGGACCAGACCCTCCACGCCCTCTTCGATCTCGACGAAACATCCATAATCGGTGAGGTTGGTCACCTTGCCGAACAGACGCGTGCTCACGGGATAGCGGCGGCCGATATCCTGCCAGGGATCTTCGCCGAGCTGCTTCAGCCCCAGGGAGACGCGGTTGCGCTCGCGGTCGAACTTGAGGACCTTCACGTCCATCTCGTCGCCGACGTTGACGATCTCGCTGGGATGCTTCACACGCTTCCAGGCCATGTCGGTGATGTGCAGCATGCCGTCGATACCGCCCAGATCTACGAAGGCGCCATAGTCTGTAAGGTTCTTCACGATGCCCGGGATGACCGAGCCTTCTTGCAGGCTCTCCAGCAGTGCCTCGCGCTCGGCGCTCGTCTCGGCCTCGACCACCGCGCGCCGGGAGACGACCACGTTGTTGCGCTTCTGATCCAGCTTGATGACGCTGAACTCAAGCGGCTTGCCTTCCAGGTAAGTAGTGTCGCGCACGGGACGTACGTCCACCAGCGACCCGGGCAGAAACGCGCGGATGTCGTTGATGTCCACGGTGAACCCGCCCTTGACCTTGCCGGTGATGATGCCCGTAACCGTCTTGCCCTCATCGAATGCCAGGGCGAGATCCGTCCAGGCCTGAGCGCGCTTTGCCTTCTCTCGGGACAGGACCGTCGCACCAAAACCATCCTCGAACGCATCCAGGGCCACCTCGACCTCGTCGCCCTCGGAGACGTCCAGCTCGCCGCTCTCGTTATAAAACTGCGAGGTGGGGATGACGCCCTCTGACTTGAGGCCGGCGTTGACGACCACCACGTCCGGACCCACGGATACGACCACGCCCTTAACGATCGACCCAGGCCGCATCTTGTGCTCAACCTGGCTCTGTTCAAACAGCTCTGCAAAGCTTTCGCTCATTATTGACACCCTGACCCGGACAAACGCCGGGAGCCCTTTGAAGCCGCGGGGGACGACTCGACTGGTGTCCGCGCCGCGGGTTGGTTGCTGAACAAATAGCCCGACCGACCCCGGTCGAGCCGCCTGAAATATCTACCGGCCGGAAAAGCGTTGTTGCACGATGTACATGACCCGCTCTACGACCGCCTCAATGCCCAGCGACGTCGTATCGACGACCACTGCGTCCTCGGCCGGCCGTAGAGGCGCCACGCCGCGCGCCCGGTCCCTGGCATCGCGCTCGGCGATTTCCTCTACCAGGCGAGCAAGGCTAGCATCCATTCCTTTTTCTTTCAACTGCTTATGGCGCCTCTTCGCCCGCTCCTCGGGGCTGGCCTCGAGAAACACCTTGGCCTGCGCGTCCGGAAACACCACCGTGCCCATGTCCCGCCCGTCAGCCACCAGCCCGGGAGGGTGGCAAAACTCCCGCTGGCGCTGGAGCAGGGCCTCGCGCACCGCAGGCAGGACGGCGACCCGCGAGGCATTGTTGCCGGCGCTCTCGCTGCGGATGGTGTCGGTCACCTCCCGGCCGTCCAGCAACACTGCCGGCTCGCTCTCGGCGTCCCCCCCGACGAAAGTCACCTCCAAGCTCCGAGCCAGGTCCGCCAGGGCCGCGGCGTCGTCCAACGCCACACCATGAGCCTGTGCGGCGAGGGCCAGCAGCCGGTAGAGCGCGCCACTGTCAAGGAAGTGCCAGCCCAGCCGCGCCGCCACCATGCGGCTTATCGTGCCCTTGCCCGAGCCGCTGGGCCCGTCCACGGTCAGTACCGGCGCCGCAATGCGTGTCCCGTTCATGGCGGCGTCGAGATCCCCAGGCCCGCGCCCTGAGCCGCCCCGGCAAAGCCCGGAAACGAGGTGTTGACGTTGGCGCAATCTTCTATCACCAGCTCTTCGGTGCAGCGCAGGGCCGCCATGGCGAAGGCCATTGCGATCCGGTGGTCCCCGTGACTGTGGACCCGGCCACCCTTCAGTGCGCCGCCCCGGATTACGACGCCCTCCGGCGTCGGGCTGGCCTCGACGCCCAGGGCGTGAAGGCCGTCAGCCATGACCTGGATGCGGTCGCTCTCCTTGACCCGTAGCTCGCCGGCTCCCGTCAGCACGGTCTCGCCTTCTGCGCACGCCGCGGCCACGAACAGGGCAGGGAACTCGTCGATGGCCAGGGGCACCTGCTGCTCGGGGATGCGGATCCCTCGCAGCGGAGCCCCACGCACCCGCAGATCGGCCACCTGCTCGCCTCCGGCGTCCCGCGGATTGAGCACTTCGATGTCGCCGCCCATCAGACGCAAGATGGTGATGACCCCGGTGCGGGTGGGGTTCATGCCCACGTGCTCCAGCAATAGCTCGGAGCCTTCAGCTATGCTGGCACCCACGAGAAAGAACGCCGCCGACGAAATGTCCGCCGGTATATCCACCTCGCAGGCCAGCAGCCGGCCACCACCTCTTACGCAGACGCGGGCGCCGGAGCGCTCAACCGGGTAGCCGAAGCCCGCCAGCATCCGCTCGGTGTGATCGCGGGTCGGTGCGGGCTCCGTGACACAGGTGCGGCCCCGGGCATACAAGCCCGCCAGCAGCAGACACGACTTCACCTGAGCGCTGGCCATCGGCAGCGGATAATCGATTCCGTCGAGCTGCGACACCGGCAGGATCCGCAACGGTGCCGTGCCCCTGTCCGCGGCCTCGATCCTGGCCCCCATCCGCGCCAGCGGGTCGGTCACGCGGCGCATGGGCCGGGTAGACAGAGAGCTGTCGCCGACCAGGGTCACCTCGAAACCCTGCCCCGCCAGCAGCCCCGACAACAAGCGCATGGAGGTACCCGAATTGCCCAAATCCAGGGGCGTCTGCGGACGCTTCAGTCCCCGCATTCCGACCCCGTGAATCGTCACCCGCCCGTCCCGGGGCCCCTCGATGGTGACGCCCATGCGGCGGAAGGCATTGAGCGTGGCCAGGCTGTCCTCGCCTTGCAGAAAACCACTGATCCGCGTCACGCCCTCGGCAAGCGAGCCGAGCATGATGCAACGGTGGGATATGGACTTGTCGCCCGGCACCCGAAGGCGGCCCGAGAGCCGGCCTCCCGGTTGCACGCGGAAGCGAATGTGGCCGCCTGGACTCAAGTAACGCCTCTAGGGAGATGCCGAAAAAAAGAGGCGAAGCATACCCGCGGGGTAGTGGTGTGTAAACACGGGGATCGGTGCCGGACCAACGGCCCGGCACCGCGGTCTCCCATTACTGGGGAGCAGGCGGTGGGGAGCTGGAGGAGCTACCCTGACTCTGCTGCCGAGGGTAGGCATA
Organism: uncultured Ectothiorhodospiraceae bacterium; assembly: GCA_964461215.1. Taxonomy (GTDB): domain Bacteria; phylum Pseudomonadota; class Gammaproteobacteria; order JAABTG01; family JAABTG01; genus CAYWTP01. The sequence continues at coordinate 9,056 of CAYWTP010000118.1, forward strand.
GCCCGGGTATCCGCCCCAACCGCCATAGCCCGGATACCCGTACGGGCCATAGCCATAACCGGGGTAGCCGCCCCAGCCGCCGTAGCCCGGATATCCATAGGGGCCGCCATAGCCATAACCTGGCCCGCGATAGTAGTCATAGTCGTGATCACGGGAGCCGCCAAACCACTTGGAGGGATTCATGAAGTCGCCGAACCCCTTTGCGAACGACGGGACGGGCAGCAATACTCCCGCCCCCAGCGCAACCACGGCACCAAGAGTCACAATGGCCTTGGTTCTCATTCTAGGTCCTCCTAGTCAATACACCACGGTATCTGTTTGAAGTTTCCCGGCCCGAAGCCCGCGCCAGGCACCCGAGCATCCACTGTTACTATCCTCGCTCCCCGGATAACGCACTGCAACCGTCTACACACCTTTGCCGGTGGTGATCGCCCCTCGACATGCCGCCCGCTGCACCATGCAAAATGGGCAGCGGCCAGCTTAGGGGCATCAGCCCCGTACCACAAGTACCGGCGGACCGCCGGCACCACCGGCTTGAGGCTAAAGCCTGGAGTGCTCGTTTCACAGAAGGCCACAGCCCGCGCTGGTCACTGTCGCCACTCTCGCCAATCCCGCCACCCTACTCGCCACCCCCAGCGGTCCCGTCCACGTAGCGATCGCGGGCGGCCTTGGCGCGCTCGAAGATCTGCAGCAGGTGATCGCCGTTGCCGCTGCGGATGGTTTCGGCGAGATCGGTCATCTCGTCGGCGAAACGGTCCAACATGCGGCTCAGAGCTTCTCGATTCGCCAGGCAGATGTCACGCC
>CAYWTP010000119.1:0-470 GCA_964461215.1 uncultured Ectothiorhodospiraceae bacterium
GCGCTGCCCACCTGGAACTCGATCGGAGTGGGCGTGCGCTCGGTGCGACCGGCCATGTTCGTGCGTCCTCCCCGTCAGTGAGCCTGCGCCGGCCGATGCACGAGTTACAGCCAACTCCGGCGCCGTAGGGAGGACCGGGCCATGCTGGTACCGCTGTCGCCGTCCGTGGCCTCCCCTTTCCCGGGAAGCCGGAACGCACACAGGTGGACCACCTTTGCCTCGTGCAGCAGCGCGCCCCCGGTGACGGCTGCCCCCGACAGCCGCAGATCCTGTCCCAGGCCCACCGCCGGAAAGGCTTCCTCCCGCGCCGCACGGACGTCATCGAGGAAGCGCGCCCCTTCGGCCTCCGGCGCCGATTCGTTCTCCCCCACCCGGTCGATGGCATCCAATGCGTAGCTGCGCACGAGCTTGGGCAGCAGCCGCCGGAGGGTGGCTGGGCTGTCGAACAGGTCCAGGCCCGCTACCGCACC
>CAYWTP010000119.1:480-9702 GCA_964461215.1 uncultured Ectothiorhodospiraceae bacterium
ACAGGGCGCCACCCTGCGCCGGCTCGGCGGTAAACGCCTTCACGTACTCCTCCAGCGACGCCCGATGGGTCTCGTACAGCGCCGCTGCGGCTGCGGTGGGGGATGACGCCTCCAGACGCTCGCTCATGGCGGTGATGTCCTCCCACACCGCGGCCTGATCGCTGCGGTGCGAGCGCTCCCGGCGCAGGGATTCCGACACCGAGGCCGTCTTCTTGGCCCGGCCCGAGGCATAATGGGTCCGATCGCTGGTGCGAAATTCGGCCGAGGTGTGGTGCCAGCGGCCGGCCTCGACGCAGGAGACCGGAATCACCAGCGCGGCTCGCGGCGGCGCCAGCACCGTGACGTTGAGGATGCGGTTCTGCTTGGCCCCCACCAGCTCCTCGCCGTCGAGCAGCAGCACCGGCTGCTCGGCGTCGTTGACGAGCTTGAGCTCGGGCACGCTGCCCGACTCCGAGACTTCCATCACCCGCACCAGGCCTTCGGCCAGGGCCTGGTCCAGGAGCAGGTAGCCGGGATCGACCCGCGCGCTTGCCAGCAGCGGGATTACGCTCAGGTTACGGTGGCGTTGGGGGCTGCCCAGATGCACCTGGGAGAGAATTTCGGCGACGGCGGTCATGGTCTCCTCCTTGCCTCGCAGAGGCTGTATGCTCAGTATCGCCTCCCTGGTGGCTCACTGGGTGAGCCTGCCTCAGGGCTCGTAGACCGCCAGCGCCGCACGCAGCCGCGCGCTCACCTTCTCGCGCAGACTGGCCGGGGCCAGCACCTCGACGTCCGGCCCGTAGCGGGCCACGTCGAGCAACAGCTCGGTGTCGTCCGAGTACGGCACACTCAGCACGTAGCGCCCGGCCTCGTCGTACTGCCCCTGCTGATCGGGATGCCAGATCTCGCGGCCTACCCAGCGCGCGCGCTCCGGGGAGAAGCGCAGCACCGCGGTGCCCGTGGGATGCCCGGCGAAGATCCCGTAGCCCGACTCGAAGAAAGCCTTCAGCGTGCGCTCGCCCACCTCTCGCGCAGGCCGCTCCACCGGCTGCACGCGGCGGATCACGTCCACGCCGAAGCTGCGCAGATCCCGGCGCAGGTGGCACCAGGCATCCAGATACCAGTTGTCGCGGTAGTAGACCAGGCGCTGCGGCGAGATCTCGCGCTCGGTGATCGCATCCGTGCGCCGGTTGTAGTGCGCGATGCGCAGGCGGCGCCGGCGCAGCAGGGCCGAGGTGATGGCCTGAAAGATCTTCTGCTCCACCGGGCGCGCGGCCGAGAGCAGGATGCGGATGCGCCGCTCCACCTCGGCGACCGCGTGGTCCCCGGAATCGAGCAGCATGCGAATGCGTGCCCGCAGCGGCTCGATGTGCGGCCCGAGCAGCCCGGGCTGCAGATTGGCGAGCAGGTGCTCCATGGTCAGCAGGGCGTGCACCTCGGTGGCATTGAACCACAGCCCCGGCAGGGCGTAGCGGGCCGCCGGCTCGCCCGTGGCGGAGTCATAGCGGTAGCCGCGCAGATCCCGGTCCCAGACGATGGGCGCGCTCAGCCGGTCGCGCAGATACTCGATGTCGCGCTTGATGGTGGCGCGCGAAACGCCCAGCTCGTCAATCAGGTCGGCCAGCGGCACAGCGCGGCGTTCGTGCAGAAGCTGGTCGATGCGGTAAAAGCGCTCGGTTCGGTCCATCTAGGCCTCCAGCAGGGAACGGTTCTCCGGGTTGTCCTCGCGCACGACCAGCTCCAGGCGCACGGTGGCCCGCGTCATGCCGCAGTACAGCAGGCGCTGCTCGCGCTCGCGCCGGTCGGCCCGGGGGTCCACGTCCACCAGCACCACCGCCGGCGCCTCCTGGCCCTTGAAGCGGCGGACGCTGTCGAAGGCGAGCTGACCGGCGGTCAAGATCTGGTTGCCGTCGGCGTCGTAGGTGCCGGTGAACCGGCGAAGCCGCAGGCCGCCCACCTGCTCCAGATCACTGAACACCGAGTTCTGCGCCCCGCGGCAGGTCAGCAGCACGATATCCTCGTGGCGAAAGCCCCGCTTCACCAGGCCCTGGAGCACCCGGGCCACCACCTGCGGCTGCTTGTCCGGATCGCCGTAGCCTCGGACCTCGACGCCCAGTCCCGGCAGATCGTTGCCCGGTTGGAACTCGAAGGGCAGCCTCTCGCGCAGGAAGCGCGCGATGGACTCGGGTGAGCGGTAGTTTACCGGGCAGTGGTAGCCCACGAAGCCTGGCAGATCCACCGGCGGCTTGCCTTGCAGGTTCTGGTCCGGATCCTCCAGCCACACGATGTCGGCTCCCTCACGCAGGAACAGGCGCAGCACCTCCAGCCACTCGGCCTCGAAGTCCTGGCCCTCGTCCACCACCAGGGCATCGAAGCGCCACGCATCCGGGATGCGCTCGGCCGTGACCAGATCGGGGATGTGTCGCCAGAACTGCGCATCGACGCCGCCATCGGCAAACAGCGCCGTCTGGCCCCGGCTCTTCAGGAACTCCACACAGAAGCCGTGGAAGGTCTCCACCGTTCCGCCCTGACCCACCCGGACCTTGAGCCGCTCGGCCAGCGGGCGGTTAAAGCAGGTGAGTAGCACCCGCTTGCCCTGCTGCGCGGCGCGAGCGAAATAGTGTCGTGCCACCAGGCTCTTGCCGCTGCCCGCCGTGCCGGTGAAGCGCAGGCGAAACGGCGTCATCTCCAGGTTGGCGAGCACCGCCGCCACCGGCCCGGCCTGGCGCACGAAGGTCCGCGCCTGGGCCTGGCGGTAGGCATGGATGTCCGGGACGACCTCAAAGCTCTGACAGAAGAAGTCGTGGACCTTCTCGTACCAGCCGTCGCGGGCCGGGGCGCCGGGCCCCAGCAGCGCCTGTATGCGTGCGGCGAGGCGGTGCTTGCCGCGCGCATCGACGATGCGCGAGTCGTCCAGGCCGGCGGCGTTTATGTCCTTCACGCGGTGATCGGGCAGGTAGACCAGGTAGTCCCCCTGGAGCCTGCGCCCCTTGCCGTGCTGCCAGGCGAATTTGTCGCGCACCTTGTCGAGCGAGCGCCGAACCTGGCTCACCGGATCCTTCCCGCCTTCCGCGTAGCGCTTGGTGAGCCCCTGTGCCGCCTCGGCCAGCACCCCGTTCTTCTGCTCGATGAAGAGCACCTCCCCGGCGCGGTTGAGCACAACGAAGTCGATCTCTCCGAAGGCGGTCCCGCGGGCATACTCCAGGGTCCAATGCACGCCGTGGAACACGGCGTAGGCGCTCGGCAGTGCGCCCTCCAGCATGGCGAGCGTTTCGACCTCCGGCCGGTGCGCGCCGGCCAGGGCAAGACGGGAGATATCGGAGGGGATGATGCAGGCCACCGCTCATTCCAAGGTGTGCACGAACACCTGCCCCGAGGCTTGCGAAAGCTCGCGCGCCTCTTCGGCCACGCGCCCGTGGTGGGTGAACAGGATGACCTGATTCCTCGTGCAATGATCGACCAGAGCGCTCAGCGTGCTACGCGCGCGCTCGTCGTCGAACTGGATCAGGATGTCGTCGACGATGAAAGGCAGAGGCTCCGCGCCCTCGACGTAGTGATCCAGCGTCGCCAGTCGCAGCGCCAGATACAGCTGGTCGCGCGTGCCCGTGCTCATCGCCTCCACCCGCAAGCGCTCGCCCGTAGGCCGGACGCCGACCAGCACCGGCTGATCCGACTCGTCGAAGTCGGTCTCAATGGAGGCGAGGGAATCGCAGGTGAGCTTTCGGAAGTAGTCGCCGGCGCGCGTCAGGATCGGATCACGGTGCTTGCGCCGGAAACGTTCAATCTCATCGCGCAGCACCCGCGCCGCGACTCTCAATCGCACGTAGCGCTCGGCGTGACCTCGTAGCCCCGCAAGCGTCTGTTGCGCCACTTCGGCCAGGGCTGAGGCCTCATCGCTGCCTGCCATGGCGTCGAAGTCGCGCTCTGCATTGATCTTGTTCGCAAGCCGCACTTCACGTTCCGGGCGCAGCTCGTCCTCGATCTGTTGCTTGAGGGCCGTGAGCTCCGCCATGACGACATCACGGTCGACAGCCGCTGCCTCCGTCTCCAGGGCCTCGATGGCAAGACCGTCCCCCCCCTCGAGCAGCTCGCTCTCGGTGTCCCGTAGCTGCCGGGTCAGGTGCAGGTGCTCCACGTAACGCGCCTCGATCGCCTGCAGCTCGTCCGGACTCTCACAACAGGCCTGTCGGCACAGCTCGGTGAGCACCGCATCTGCCGCATCGATCGCACTTTGCGTCTCTCGCACCTCGTCCTCAGCCCGGCGCGCCTGCTTGGTGAGCTCCTCGAAGCGGCTCCTGACCTCTCGGTGCTTGCCGAGACGGACATGGAGTTGGAGCACGGACTCTCCCACTGGTTGCCCTGAAAGATCAGGGGCCAGCCTTGCCACGTTGGTCTTGACATCTTGGTCGAATCCCCGCGCTTCCTCGTCGATGCCATCGACCCGGAGCTGCAGCTCCTTCGCCGCGTCGGCCAGCTTGAGTGAGTCCGAGATGGCTTGGAGGTAGTCCGACACCTCGCCGGGCGTCGCCTTTTCCCCAAGCCCCAGCTCAGCCATGAGCGGCGCCCAATCTGACGCCCAGGAACCGAGCGCCTTCTCCGCACTCTCCACCTCACGATCCAGCCGCTTCAGGGAGTCCTCGAGGTCTGCGACTGCCTCTTCCAGCGTGGCCCGGCGCCGATCGGTTGTCTCGAACACACGCAAGCGGGACTCGGCATGGTCGAGCAGCACCCTCAGCTCGGTAGATGCGAGCATCTCCGGTTGTGGCTCCCCACACGCGCCGAGCGCACTGCTCAGGTGCCTGATCTGTGCGTCCCGGGAGCGGCGCAGGTCATCCGCCTTTGCCCGCAGCTCTCCCCCATGCTCTGCCCTCTCACGAAGCCGGGACGCCCTCTGCATCCACGCCGACATCTCGTCCGGTGGCAACGGCGAAATGCCACACGCGGCCCATGCGTCCTGCCAGGATCTCTCGAGCACCTGTCGTCTGTCGGCGATGCCCTTCAACGCAAGGTCGGCTTCGGCCGCGCGTTGCTCGCAGCCTTCGAGCTTCGCCTGACCGGCCGCCTGCTCGTGGACGCGCTGGGACTCACGGCGCAGCCGGTCTGCGATCTCGTCGGCGACAAGAATTCGCTCCTCAAAGGCGTCCGGCAGCGGTCTTCCCTCTGCGTAAGACGCCGCCTCGGCCGCGACGTCATCGCCATCGATCCAGCGTCGTCGCAGGAGCCGCCAGCCCTGGTCGCGGCTCTCACGTGCTTGCTGTAGCTCGGCTTCGGTCGGCACCGCACCGGCGAGATGCAACGCTCGCAGCGCCTCGTCGGTTCGCTGTCGATCGGATTGAACGTCGGAAGTCGTCTCTTCCAGCCGGCGTCGCTCTTCTTCGAGCCTCTGGAAGTCCTCTGCAAACCTGCGCAGCGTCTCCTCGCCGGGCAATGGCGCGCTCAGCAGAGCCGCAAGGCTACCGCTCCATAGCCCCAGGGCGGATAGCTCGCGCGCGCAGGCCTCCTCGTGTCGGACAAGCTCGGCGCTCGCCGCGTCAACCAGGCTGTCCACATCCCCGGTCCGACGCGCCGCCTCTACCGCCTGCTGGAGCCCTTCGTAGGAAACCGGCCGGGGCAGACGGCCAAGCTCGCCGCGCTTCGCCGCCAGCTTTCCCCCGTTCTCTTCCCGTCTCTCATGCGCCTTGCCAACGGTCGACTCCAGCGCTTCCCGACGTCCGCCGAGCTCGGTGGCGCGGCGCCGGCGGGCGAGCACTGGACGCAGCTGCTCGAGGTCTTCCAACGACAGATCGGGACGGATCTCCGCGAACCGCTGCCTCGCCTGCTCCACCAGAGTCGCCCATCGGGTCACTAGACCCGGCCTGTCACGGGCCGCCTTGCGATAGCCTCCCAGCCGTTCGCGCAGCTCGTCGATGGCCTCTGCTTCTGTCAGCAGCTCCTCGGATACGTCCAGCAAGGCGGCATCCTGACGTAGCCCCGCGAGGCGCGCCGCAGCTTTGGAGCGACCTTCGGCGGCAAGTCTTCGTTTCGACAACGCCGCCTCGCGGCGCGACCCGAAGCCATCTTCCAGAACGGGAACGTCCCCCAGGCTGGCAAGCTGCACCACGATCTGGGCCCGCTTGGCTAGGCCCGGCAGCGTGCGGCGGATGCGCTCCAGCGCATTGCGGCGCTTCTCGGCCGCGACCAGCTGCGCATCCACATCATTTAGCTGCCTGACGGCGAAATTCCGGGCCTTGCGCGCCTCGTCCCACTGCCGTGCCGAGAGCGATACCTCACGTTGTTGGCGCGCGACATCGACGAGCCGACCAAGTTCGGCGTTGATCAACGGCTTCGACCCGCGCGGTGCAAAGAGCGCCTGCGCCTCCTGCTCCAGCGACTCCAGAACACCATGGACCGCGGTGCTGCCAAGGCCCGACCCGAAGAGCGCCTCCGCCTCACGCCCGCGCTCCATAAGCAACGCCTGGCCGCCGCTCACGAGCGCCGCGTGGTCGATCCCGAACAGCCGCTCGAAGACCCGCTCGTCGACACCGCCGAGCAGGCGGGCGAGTCGGTCCTCGGCAACCGGGTCACCGGCGGAATCGAGCAGGGTGTTCTTACGGCCCTTGCGGCGATAGCAGTGCAGCTCGGTCCCGTCCGCGCCGCGCAGCAGGCCGCCTACTCGGAGATCCGCCTTGCTGTGCCGGAAGTCGTCCTGAGTTCGCTCCGGGACCCCATAGAGCAGTGCGCGCAGGGCGCGAAGGGCGGAACTCTTACCCGCCTCGTTGAGGCCGTAGACCACGTGCAGACCCTCGCTGCCGGCGCTGAGGTCCAGGTGGCGGTCGGTAAATGGCCCATAGGCAAGCAGATGCAGGTCGAGCAGCTTCACTCGGTGGATCCCTCACCCAGAAGCCGCTCCAGCAGCACTGCCTTCACATCCTCCAGGCTCTCCCGGACGCATGCAGGACTGGATGGATCCAGCGCTTCCTCGCCCATCCGCAGCTCGAGCGGCAGCTTGGCGGCGAGATCAGCGAACTCCTCACCCAGGCGAGCGAGCCCTTCTGCATCGACCTCCAGGTCGCGGATGGAGCGCAGCAGTCCCCCGAAGGCATCGTCACGCCCGAGCGCGGCCTCTTCCGATTCCCCTTTCCGGGTATCAAACACTACCTTCTCCACCCACAAGATCCCTGCCCCCACGGCACCGGCCAGTGATCGACATTCGTTGCTCACCTGCTCCCGCGCTGCTCGTAGCCTCATATGGAGCGGGCACGCACCCTCCAGCGTCAATCGCGCCGCCACCAGCCTGCCCTGCGCGTCGCCGACCACATCGGCAAGCACCTCTCCCGCCCGGTCGTACGCCTCGTCCAGGGTCGCGACGTCGGTCACGTCGACCGAACAGGCCGACCACCGCACCACGTCCAGGGTACGTGGCTCCACGCCCATCACACGACCTTCTTCTACCGCGACGAGCGAGCAGCCTTTGGGTCCGGTTTCCCGCGCGTGTCGGCCCTGGATGTTTCCGGGGAAGACGATCCAGGGATCTTCGGAAACTACCTCACGTTTATGGACGTGGCCGAGCGCCCAGTACTGGTAGCCGCGCGAGACAAGGCCGTTGACCGTGCAGGGCGCGTAGGCTTCGTGGCCCGGCCGTCCATCCAGCGAGGTGTGCAAGAGGCCGACGTTGAACAGGTCGGGTGTACCTAGGGGATAGCGCTGGGTGAGATCATCGGTCACCGCGCGGGTGGGAAATCCCTGACCATGCACGGCTACTCCTAGCTCCTCAATGACCACGGTTTCCGGGGCACGAGTGGCGAATACGTGGACGTTCTGCGGTGGGCGCAGCACTTTCGTGAGCTGGCTCGCGGCATCATGGTTGCCTGCCACGACATACGCCCTGATCCCGGCCTCCTGCAACCGCACCATCTGCCGCGCAAAGAACAGCCCGGTGTTATAGTCCTTCCAGTCGCCGTCATAGAGGTCACCGGCCAGCAGCACGAACGCGACCTCCTCCTCGATTGCCAGGTCCACCAGGTTCTCGAACGCCCGCCGCGTGGCACCGCGGACCTCCTCCACCGGAGCACCTTCGTATCGCTCCAGTCCCTTAAGGGGACTGTCCAGATGGATATCGGCGGCATGAATGAACTTGAACACGACGCTCCCCGAGTCGTTCAGTGCGCCCCGAAAAATCGGGCCCGCCCGTCAAGGAACCGATCGACCGGCCCCGCTCAGTATTCCTGATCTCACGTGCACCGGCCTAGGTGAAGCGAGCAGGCAATTTCGTTCACTCCGCCTGAGAGACGCGAACCGGCGCCCACGCCTCCGCTCCTGGCCCCGCATCGACTCGCGCAAGGACTTCTGCGGATAAATGTAGTCCTCTACGCCCACGCAGGCTCAGACTCCGGTAGCCACAGTTGCCCAGCTGCGCCGCGGTGTTATCCCGGGCTCCGGGGCCAATTGGAGCAATTCGCGCGCAATACGGGGGCGCGATCAAGCATGCGTGGTGGACCGGTCACCGTGCGCAGCAGCGCAGGATCTGCCCACTCGGAGCATTCAATATAATATTGCCCCATGCGGTGGCTCACCAGGTGAGCCGTTGAAGTTCACGTTGGGCACTGTGCGCAAGCCAGGGGATGCTGAGCGCCAGCAAGGAAAGGACCGCCAAGCTGAGGAGCCAACCGTGGGAGGCGGCAGGCCAGAGGGCGGCGCCGAATTGCCCCCCGCAGGAGATTCAGGGGGACGCAAGTAGGGTGCTTGCGCGTAGAGGGTGCGGACCTGTGCGGCAAGAAGATCCGGGATGCGGACCCCACATCTATCAATCGGGCGGTGATCTCCTCCCCAGTGCCCCACGCCGAACGGCTTACCTTTCCACGCTCGTACGTTACGGTTGCCGGGCCTCACGTACTCGCTGCCGCATAGCCTTGTTCTGTGGACAGAGCGGGGACCGACACGGTCCAACGGTTCATGCACACCCAGTTGCCACGGGGACGCCGTGGCTGCGGTCTGGGCTCATTGCTCCGGGCGGGACGTACACCGGGCTATTCAATCCCCCGTATCACCGCGCGCCAGCGCTGGAATCACACTCCCACCAGCACAGCTCCCCCCAGCAGCGGGTCCAGCCCGTAGCGCGCGGCGACCACGCCGAGCTGCGCGTCGGTGGTCACGTTAAACTTCAAGCGGATGGCCCGCCTGTGGTGCTCGACCGTGTTGGGAGACATGTCGAGGGTCGCCGAGATCTCGGCGGCGATCTGGCCCCGCAGCATCAGCAGCAGGACA
>CAYWTP010000120.1:0-9681 GCA_964461215.1 uncultured Ectothiorhodospiraceae bacterium
GATGAACAAGAAGTTGATCGCCATCGCCATCGCCGGCGCGGTCGCCGCTCCGCTGGCCGCCCACGCCGATGTGACCATTTACGGCAAGATGCACGCCTCCTGGGATTGGGTCAGCGTCGACCGCGCTCCGGGCGCCGGGGACAAGAGTGACGATGTCACGGGTAACTTCCGTGCCTCGCGTCTGGGCTTCAAGGGTGACGAGGATCTGGGCAATGGCCTGAAGGCCATCTGGCAGGTGGAGACCCAGGTCAACACCGGCGGCGGTAGCTTGGGACTGCGTGACACGTTCGTCGGTCTGGCCGGCAACTGGGGTACGGTGCTGCTGGGCCGTCATGACACGCCGTACAAGATGTCTACCGCGAGCCTGGACCTGTTTGCCGATACCGTCGGTGACTACAACAACATCATCGGTCGCATGGCCGTCGCCACTTCTGGTGGCATCGCGACTGCCGGCGCCACCAGCTTTGACATTCGCGTTCCGCAGACGGTTGCCTACGTGACGCCGAACTTCAACGGCTTCACCGGGGCGATTGCCCGTGTGTCTACCGTCAATCCTGACCCCGCGCCTTCGGATAACAGCGAGGCCTGGAGCGCCATGGGCATGTACGACAACGGCCCATTCTTCGTTTCGCTGGCCTGGGAGCAGCATAGCGGTGCGGTTAACGTGCTCTTCCCCGGCGCCGGTGGCACGTCGAACAAGATTGACGCTTGGAAGCTGGGTGCGGCGTATACCTTCGGCGACAGCAAGGTTGGGGGCGTGTACGAGGACATCAGCGACGATATGAATAACAGCCCCAGCAGCCGCAAGGCCTGGATGCTGAACTTCTCGCATGCTTTCGGTGCCAACGTGCTGAAGGTCCAGTATGCCAAGGCCGACGACAGCGATGTCCCGGGCTCCAATGACGGCGCCAATAACTGGACGCTGGGTGTGGACCACAACTTCAGCAAGCGCACCACCGTCTACGCGCTGTACTCGCAGACCGACAACAGCAGCGGCGGTATGGCCTATGGCCTGACTGCTGGCAGCGACGTCGGTGCCGCGAACTGGGGTGTGGGCAAGGCCGGCGGGTCGGCTGATGCGTTCTCCGTGGGCATCATCCACAAGTTCTAAGTCGCTTCGCGACGCAGTAAGAGAAAAGGGGGCCTGTGGCCCCCTTTTCTTTTGTTATGAAGACGGTGAGAGTTTGCCTTGGAGTTCCGCTGCCTGCCTGTTCGTCCGGCGCGGGTTGAGGGTCGACGCCCGTCCAGAAACCCGTGTCATTGTGTAGGAGCGGCCGCGAGGCCGCGAACCAGCCACGGCCTCACCTTTCGCGAGCTGGCGCTCGCTCCTACAGCAAGACCGCGTCACCTAGGGCCTCAATCAGCGGCCCCAAATGCTTCTCGTAGTGTCGCCAACGCCCCACTGACGAGCTGTAGACGGGGCGGCGTACTTGATCATACGACGCCGTGTTGACGAGGCGCCCGGTGCGGTGAAAGTCCAGACACCGCTCATCCCAGGGCAAACCGCAGAAGTCCAGGATGCGGCGGCTGACATCTTCCAGAGCGGCCACCAGATCTTCATAGCGCACATCGAGCATAGGCAGCGGCCGTACGGCTCGCCAATGCTCCATCAGCCGAGCATACTCCCGATAGTAGAATCCCAAGTCGGCGAGGTCGTATGCGTAGGCGTGACCCACGTCGAAGTTCTGCACGTGACACGACAGACAGGTATCCAGCGGATCACGAACGCAGTGCAGCACCTTCGCCTGGGGAAACAGGAGTCCGATCAGGCCCAGGTGAAGGAAGTTGTCGGGCATCTTGTCCGTCACTCTGGTCGCGCCGGCCGGTATCTCGCCAACCTTGGCAAGATAAGAGTGCGCGAGCCGGTCCAGGTCCTGCGCCGACAACCGAGACACCCCGCGTGGATAACCGCCCCCGTCTCCTGCCAGGTCGCCGACCTGTGCTGCCAGCTGTGCGATGAAGGGCAGCTCGCCACACGCATGAACCGACGGATGGCTGGCCAGGATCTGCTCTACCAGGCTGGTACCCGAGCGGGGCATGCCGACCACGAACACCAGGCCCTCCCCCTCGCCCGGCCTGTGGGACAGCGCCCGCAAGCCATCAGCGCTGAAAGCCGCGATCAGGCCCTCGATCAGCTTGCGGTGGCGGTCCCGATCAAAGCCGCCACCGCCGAGTGCGTCCCGCTTCAGCTTGTTACCTTGCCGGATATGGGTAAATGCCTGGTCGTAGCGATTCAGATGGTCGCAGGCTTCACCCATCGCCATATGGAGCTGAATCCGCTGGTCACGATCGACGGCGGTTGAGCCACTCAAAACGCGCTCACCGATCGCCACGGCTTCGGCGCAGCGTCCCAGCCGGCGACAGAGCCGTGCGTAGGCGAGGGCCACCGGGGGAGCGGCCTCGCCGGCATCCACCAGACTGCGAATGCACGCGTAGGCCTCTTCGTACCTGCCTAGCTTCTCCAGCACGCTGGCCTCCGCCGCCGCCCGAAGCGCTCCGTCTCCGGCCTGCGACCGAATGGTGCCCAGGGCTTCGTCCGGTTTGCCCAGGTCCATCTGCGTGAGGCTGAGAAAATAGGCCGCCTCCGGCATTCCCGGCCGAAGCCGCAGCGCCTGCGCATAGTGGGCTTCCGCCTCCTCCTTGCGGCCGAGCGCACGCAGGACCTTTCCCAGGTTGCAGTGAGCTTCGGCCATGGCTGGGTCGAGGGCAATGGCTTGGCGATAGCAGGTCAACGCCTCCGAGAGGTGGGCCTGGTCCTCCTCGGCATTGCCCAGCATCAACCATGCGGCTGGCTGGCTGGGATCGATCGCGAGCGCTCGGCGGTAGCTTGCGGTCGCCTCGGTGTACTTGCCTTGTGCTTGCAGGGCGTTGCCCAGATTGTACTGTGCCCCGCCCGATTCAGGCTGAAGTTGGATGCAATGTCTCAAGGCCTTCTCCGCCGCCGGTGCGTCACCGAGCTCACCGCAGATCGCCCCCAGGACCAGCCACCCCCGCCCATTGGCTGGGTCGTTGCTGCATACCCGCTCCCAAAGGGGCCTGGCTTCGGCAAGCCGTCCGGCCTGAAGTGCTTGCTCTGCCCGGTGGTACAAGCCCGGCACGGCATGCTTTCGCGGCTGCTTCCGTGCGCCCTTGCTGCGGGACTTTGCGCTCACGTCGTTCGCATCTCTTTCGGCAGCGGCTTGTCCGCGTCCTCGTCACGGATCTCCAGCGCCACCGTGAGCGGCCCAAGCCACGGAGCGTAACGCCGCCAGCGTTCCACCGAGCCACGGTAGATGGGCTGGCGCACCTGGGTGATGCTGGCGGTTTTGACCTGGCGCATTTCGCGCCGGTGCGTGAGGCAGCGATCGTCCCACTCCAGGCCGCAGTGCTCGATCATCAGGCGTGCCAACCTCTCCGGCTCCGCTACCAGATTCTCGTAGTCGATCTCCAAGAACCCACCTGGCAATACCGTCCTCCAATGCCCCATCAGACGCTCATACTGCCGGTAGTACCACCCCAGGTCTGCAAGCTCGAAGCTATAAGCATGAAAAGGACTGAAATCCTGGAAGAAGATGGACAAGCAGGTATCCATGGCGCTGCGCCGGCAGTGAATCACGCGAGCTTTCGGGAAGAGTAGTCGAATGAGTCCCAGGTGCAGAAAGTTGTGGGGCATCTTGTCGGTGACGCGCGAGCCGTTGCCCGCAAGGCTGCGCAGGTGGTCCAGGTAGTCGGCGGCGTGCCGGGTGCAATCGGCAGCCGTCAGATCGAGTGCGCACTGAGGATATGACAGCCCGGAAGACCTCACCGCCGTGAGCTTCTCGGCCAGCTCGCCGAAGAAGCTCAGCTCGCCGGCCCCATACACAGCCGGATGGGCCGAGATGATAGACTCCACCAGTGTGGTGCCGGAGCGGGGCATGCCGAGGATGAAGATCGGAGCGACGTCCGGCGCACCGTAGTCCTTGCGCTCGGCAAAGAACTCGGCCGAGTAGATCTCGATCAAGGCGGTGATCTGCGACTCGAAGGCAGCTCGATCGAAGGGGTAGGTGCTCGTCTTCAGGCGATTTCCGGCACTCATGTGGGCAAAGGCCCTTTCGTATTGCCCGAGCTTGTCATAGACCAAACCCAGGACATGCTCCAGGGACGCTCGCTCTGCGTCGCTGAGCTTGCCGCGGGCGAGCAAGTGCTCCATATCCCGCAGCTCCGAGGCATCCAGCTCCCCCTCGCTCTTAAAGGCAAGGCTCCAGCGCTTGGTTTGCTCCAGGGAAGGATTGCCTTTCAGGGCGCGCTGGAACTGCTCAAGGGCTCCCGGGAAATCGCCGGCCTCGGCGCTAAGCCAGGCCAGATTGACGTGAACCTTGTCCGCATCCGGCATCAGCCGCTCGGCGTGGCGCAAGTGCTCCAGGGCCTCACTCACCCGTCCGCGGTCCGCCAACAGGCGCCCCAGATTGTTGTGGGCGAGAGCAAAATCGGGCTTGAGGCGCAGTGCCTCGCGCAGGTGCTGCTCGGCCTCGGACATCTTGCCCTGGGCTTTGAGTCCCGCACCCAGGTTGTTGTGGACGTCAGCCGAAGCAGGTGCGAGTGCCAGAGCCTGCCGGTACTCCTCGACGGCTTCGTCTACCCGCTGATACCCATAGAGAGTGTTGCCCAGGTTGCTGTGTAACTCGGCGTTGTCGGAGTCCAGGGCGACGGCCCGGCGATAGCTCTCCACGGCGGCGTCCCGCTCGCCGGCCTTGTCCAGGGCGTTCCCCAGGTTGATGAAGTAGTGCGCCTGGCTTGGATGCCGGGCCACCGCACGGCGCAGCAGCCGTACGGCCTTCTCGTACTGTCCCCGGGTGAAGGCAATCACTCCCAGCAGATGCAGCGCCTCGGCATGGTCGGGGGCCAGATCCAGGACACTGCGGTAGAGCTTCTCAGCCCGTGGAAGATTCCCCGATTGGTGCTCCTGCATGCCGGCGCCCAACATGCGGGCCACTAGCGCGGGGTCTACCGCCGTCCCGCGCCTGCCCTTCTTATCCCGGGGCTTTCCAGGCTTGCGTGTCATGTGCTCATGCTCCGATGGTCCGGGCCATTATACCCGAGCAACGGCAGGCAGCCGCGGAAGGATCTGGGGCTAATCGAGCGGACTTGGTAGGGTTAGATTCGACCAAGACACATGAGCAGCAGGGCCGGGTATAGCGAAGCGGATTCCCGGACGGCACCGCCAACGCGCATCGCGCTTTGGATCGGCGTGACCGGGTGACGCAAAATCAGTAAACTCGCCGGACCGGCATGGCCGGCCACCGCATCATTCACATCCACTGCGTATGGGTAGAAACTCCCGCAAGTCGAAAGCCACCGCCGCTCGCGCCGGTGGAGGGCGGTTTGACTTGGTGCGCGCCATGACCGCTGCCGTTGAGCACCACCAAGCCGGGCGGCTCGCAGAGGCAGACAGGCAGTACCGACAGGTGCTGAAGATAGTCCCCGACCAGCCTGACGCCCTGCATCTGTGCGGCCTGGTCGCCTGCCAGCAGGGCCGGTTTCGGGACGCCGTGCCGCTCATCGAGAAGGCTATCAGCCTGAATCCCGACGTCGCGGAATTCCACGTTCACCTCGGCAACGCTTATAAGGAGCTCGACGAGCCCGCTGCGGCACAGACGCAGTATCTGGCAGCCCTACGCATTGCCCCCGGGATACCGCAGACCTACAACAACCTAGGCACGGTCTACTTTACCCAGGGCAAGGACGATGCCGCCACGGAGGCTTACCGCAAGGCATTGCAGATCGAGCCGCGATTTTTCGAGGCGCACCTCAATCTGGCACGGGTCCTGACCAAGCAACGTGACTACGAAGAGGCCGTCGAGCACTTTCGTGCTGCGATCACGATCGCGCCGCAATCGGGTGACGCCGTTTCGGGACTCGGTGAGCTGCTGCTGAAGCTCGGGCGGGGAGCACAGGCGGCCAAGTACTTCGAGACGGCGTTGGCCTTGCACGCAGATCCCGTCCGTACTCGCCTGGGGCTGGCGGAAGCCTTGACTCAGTCTGGCAGACCGAACGTCGCCATGCGCTATATTGATGAGGCCTGGGCACTGGAGCCTGGGTCCGTGGCGGTCCTCAGAGCGAGAGCCGGCGCACTCAAGGCGCTGGGGGAGCACGCCGAGGCTGAGTCGCGCATCCGCCAGGCCTTGGAGCTGGAGCCGGACTCCCCCGCTCTTTATGCCGAGCTGGCGACAATGCGCAAGTTCAGCGGCTCAGAGCCGGAAGTGGCGAGAATGGAGGCCCTGGCTCAGGAACGGGAAGCTGGTGGTGAATCCGTCATCGGCCTGCACTTCGCGCTGGGCAAGATCTACGCAGATGTAAGAGATTACGCCCGCTCCTTTAGCCACTACGCGGCAGGAAACCGTAGCGAGCGCGCGACCTTTGACTATGATCCCCAGTCCACCACCAGCTTCGTAGACCGCTCCATTCAGATCCTTAAGCGCGAGCTGTTTGTCCAGCACCGGCGCCTCGGCCTCGATACGGAGCTTCCCGTATTCATCGTCGGCATGCCCCGCTCCGGCACGACGCTCACCGAGCAAATCTTGTCGAGTCACCCACAGGTCGCCGGCGCGGGGGAGCTCGGTGACGTGGGGAGGATGGCGGCGGCTCTGCCAGCCTTCTTGAATACGCAATCCGAGTATCCCGAGTGTGTTCGCCAGCTTAACGCCGAAGTAGCGCAGCGCTTCGGCAGCCGGTATCTGGCAGAGCTTCGCAGCTTCTCGGCTGCCGCCTTGCGCGCGACCGACAAGATGCCTGGGAACTTCAATTACCTGGGCCTTATCGCCCTGCTGTTTCCGAATGCCCGCATCGTTCATTGCCGGCGGGATCCCGTTGATACTTGTTTATCCATCTATTTCCAGAAGTTCGGCGGCTACCACCCCTATGCGTATGACCTGCGCGAGCTTGGGCTCTACTACCTGGAATATGAGCGGCTGATGGCTCACTGGCACCAGACGCTGCCGATGCCCATCTTCACGGTGCAGTACGAGGACATGGTCGCCGAGCCGGAGAGCACCAGCCGGCAGCTCGTGGCGTTCTGTGGATTGGAATGGGACGACGCATGCCTGCGTTTCCACGAGTCCAAGCGCGCCGTTCAGACCGCGAGTCACTGGCAGGTACGCCAGCCGATCTATCGCACATCAGCCGGGCGGTGGAAGCGATATGAGGCGTTCCTGGGACCGCTCATTGAGGCACTGGGCGGTGCGGGTTCCGCCGGGGAGGAGCTAGCATCCGACGGCTCCGAATCCTGACTCCCGGCACTTGCGGCCCCAGTCTTCTTCCCTCTTGGCGTCTTTGCGTCTCTGCGCCTCTGCGCGAGGCTTCATCCGCGTGTGGCGGTGTGCTTACACCTTCTGCAACCGGCGCAGGAACACGCGCATCTCCTTGGCGGCCTGGACGTCGCCCTTCTTCTCCGCGGCGCGGATACCCTGCTGGTAGGCCTCCACGGCCTCGACCGTACGCCCGGCCTTGGCCAGGGCTTTGCCGTATATCTTCCAGGCGGCGGAGTAGCCCGGGTCCTGCTGCACCGCCCTGGCCAGGTGAAGAAGCGCCTGCGGGATCTGACCCTCTTCGAAGTATCCGCTGCCCAGCCCGAAGCGCAGCATGGCGTTGTCGGTGCCCGAGGCAAGCAGCTTCTCGAAGTTCTGAATCAGGCCCATGGCGGCGATCCCGTTGTTCAGGCTTTCTGACTTAACAAGCCCTTTGCATTTTTAGCATAGCATCGGGCGATGAGTATGCGGAACTGTCGCGCTGGGCCACGAGCATGGCTTCGTCGCGCAGCCCCTGGCGGAGGTTTCCCACTCGTCCTTCCTCCCGGTAGGCCAGTACCCGCAGGCCGGGAAACATGGCCAGCAGCTCACCGCGGCCCAGCCGGTAGGCCGCGCTGCGCGGCCCGGCGTCCGTCACCGGCTCGCGGGTGAAGGTCTGGTAGTAGAGCCGGCCGCCAGGGCGCAGGGCCGCAGCCAGGCGCGGCGCCAGCGGGCGCTCCAGGAAACGGCTGACGACGATGACGTCGAAGCGTTCCGCCTCGGGCGGCCGGACCACTACATCCCGGACCTGCGCTCGCACCGACAGTCCCCGGGCGCCGGCGGCCTCCAGCAGTCGGCCGATGGCCACCGGGGAGAGGTCCCAGGCAGAGGTGTCCAAGCCCCGGGTGGCCAGTAGCAGAGCATTGCCCCCCAGCCCGCAGGCCAGGTCCAGCGCCGTCCCGGACTCGGGCAGCAGATGCTGAAACTCCACCAGCACCCGCGCCGGTACCGGTGCACCCGCGGCGTCCCGGTACCGGGTGTCCCACTTGGCCTGCTCGTCGGGCGGATGGGTGGTCGGACACATTGGATAGTGAGGGCTGAGGGAGTGAGGAGAAATTGTGACTGGAAGCAGGGGCAACTTCCGTGCTCCGGGCCTCACTTCTTGCGCGTCAGGACACCAGGACACCAGGGATGAGGCTTGAGGCTTGAGTGGAGTTTGGCTCCACACTTTACCTATGCATTCGTTGACTCGTGCCTACCAGCTACCGGCTATCACCCCCAATTGACTCGCAGCCAGGCACCCCGCACCCTTTCACGCTTCACGCCTAAATAAACGTCACCCCCACCTGAAACAGCCGCTCCACCTCGGGCACACGGCGCTTGTCCACCAGGAACAGGATCACGTGGTCATCGGCTTCGATTACAGTGTCGTGATGGGCGATGATCACGTCCTCGCCGCGCACCACGGCGCCGATGGTAGTGCCGGGGGGCAGCGCTACCTCCTCGATGCGCCGGCCGACTACCTTCGACGTCGTAGGATCGCCGTGGGCGATGGCCTCGATGGCCTCGGCGGCCCCCCGGCGCAGGGAGTGCACCACCACCACGTCGCCGCGGCGCACGTGCGCGAGCAGGCTGCCGATGGTGGCTTGCTGGGGCGAGATGGCGATGTCGATGATGCCGCTCTGTACCAGGTCTACGTAAGAGGCCCGGTTAATCAAGGACATCACCTTGCGTGCGCCCATGCGCTTGGCCAGCATCGCTGAGAGGATGTTGACTTGGTCATCGTTGGTTACCGAGCAGAACACGTCGGTGTTGTCGACGTGTTCTTCCTGGAGCAGGTCTTCGTCGGCCCCATCGCCCAGCAGCACGATGGTCTTGTCGAGCTCCTCGGAGATGAGGCGGGCGCGCGCGGCGTCGCGTTCGATGAGCTTGACCTGGTACCGATCCTCCAGCGCGCGGGCCAGCCGCATGCCGATGTTTCCGCCGCCACCCAGCATGATGCGTTTGACGGGCTTGTCGAGCTGTCGCAGCTCCCCCATGACCTTGCGGATATTCTCCCGGGCGGCCACGAAGAACACCTCGTCGTCGGCCTCGATGACGGTATCGCCCTCGGGAATGATGGCCTTCCCGCGGCGGAAGATGGCCGCGACCCGGGCGTCGATGCGCGGCATGTGCTCGCGCAGGGCCCGCAGCTCGTGGCCCACCAGGGGACCGCCATAGTAGGCCTTCACTGCAGCCAGGCGGACCTTGCCGTCGGCGAAGTCCAGCACCTGCAGCGCACCTGGAGTCTCAATCAGGTGCTGAATGTAGTTGGTGACTATCTGCTCCGGGCTGATGAGCACATCGACCGGCAGGGCCTCTTGGCTGAAGAGCTGGGGGTGGTTCAGGTATTCCACCGCCCGCACCCGGGCGATCTTGGTGGGGGTGTGGAACAGGGTGT